>NZ_JBFBEE010000012.1:0-310029 GCF_040683555.1 Streptomyces sp. NPDC093510 | reverse complement strand
CCACGGACGTCGCCGACTACCGCGCCCACGCCCCTCCGCACCGCACCGGAGCCCCCTTGAACCGCCTGCCGAGCGCCGATGTCCTGGACCGGGTCCGGGACATCCCCCTGTACCGCGCCTCCGTCGAGCGCGGCGACTTCCCGATTTTGGAGAAGCCGGAGATCGCCCGGGACTTCCCCGCCAACTGGATGACGCCGGAACTGGAGCGCGCCCTGGAGGCGGGCGACGCCGAGTTCGTGCTGTCCACCGGCACCAACCACGCCCGGATGCAGCTCATCCGGCCGCCGTACTTCCTGCTCCGCTCCTACTACCGCCTGTGGAGCGAACACCCCGACCTCGGCGCCCTCTGGCATGAGGGTGCCCGGCGGGTCTCCCTCACGACCGTCCTCGCCACCGAGCACGTCGCGCGCGTCAACGCCCGCAAGCCGGGTGCGACGCCGGGCGAGCGCTGGCTCGACGACCGGACGCTGTACCTCAACCGCCTGCTGGACCCGGCTGACTGGGACCGCGCCGAGGTCGAGCGGATGCTCGCCGAGATCCGTGCCGTGAGTGCCGGGCACCCCGAGGGCTCGTACCTCCTGGACTGCTCCGGCTACCACCTCGCGCACCTGGTCCAGAAGGTCGACGCCTGGGATCTGTGGGACCGGTTCCCGCGGCCGGCCGGCATCATCCACGCCTACGAGTACACGCCGCTGAACGTCCGCGCGTATCTGCGCGCCCGCTTCGACTGCCCGATCGTCGACCTCTTCGGCAGCACAGAACTCGGCTACCTGTTCTACGGCGACGAGCACGGCTACCGCCCCTACCTGCACGACATGAGCGTGGAGCTGATCCCGGTGGAGCCGGGCAGCGGCATCCACAGCCTCATCGTCACCAGCGTCCGCAACCCGTACATGCCGCTGGTCCGCTATCGGTCCGGCGACTGCGTCCGCACCCGTGACGGCAGCACCGACCCGGAGCGGATCGTCTCCTTCTGCGGCCGTGAGAAGGAACTGCTGCCCACGCCCGGCGGTCCTGTCGCACAGGCCGACCTCGACGCGCGCGTCGACGCCGTCTCCCCCCGCGTCTTCCTGCACCAGCTGCACCTGACCGGGGAGGACGGGTGCCTGCTGCGGTGCACGACCTTCGACGGAAAGCCGCTCTCAACGGCGCAGGAGTCGGAACTCGCCGTATCCATCGGCCAGTTGACGGGCAGGGCCTGCCGCGTGGAGCACGTCCCCCACGTACCGATCGGGCGTTCCGGCAAGTACGCCTGGCTGACCACGCCCCAGCCCTGAGCGCACCCCAGCGACGACCACACGCCGAACCCGACAGGAACCCGCCATGAGCGCACCCGCACCGCACGCCCCCGCCCCCACCGCCGAGGAGCTGCTCGGCGCCGACCTGCACGACGAGGTGGTCCGGCACTTCGCGGCGAAGCCCGACGCCCCGGCCGCCTCTTACGTCACCCACCAGGTACGCGAGTGTCTCCGCTACCTCTACCTGGTCTCCCGCCACCCCGACCGGCTCGGCGGCCTCTTCCTCCCCGTCGAGCAGGACATCGACGAGATCTGGCACTACCTCATCCTGCAGACCCGCGAGTACCGGGAGCTGTGCGAACAGCGGCTGCCCGGCGGGCACTTCATCCACCACCGCAGCGTCTCCTACGACGCCTACCAGCAGGAGCCGGGCCGTGAGACGGCGGCGGAGGAGGCGCTGCGCTGGATTCCCCTCTACACCGCCGCGTTCGGGCCGTACGACGAGGACGCCCTGCCGCACTGGACGGTCGTGCGCTTCCTCCACGACGAGCTGAAAATGTCCCTGGCGGACATCGCGTCGCTCGCGCATTCACGGGAAAACTAGCGCGATCTGCGAGGGTGGCCGAGAGCCAGTGTGACCGCACCCCGGGAGGAACATCGTGCAGATCAACGCCCTCATCATCGACGCCACCGACCCCGAGCGGCTCGCCGCCTTCTGGTCCGAGCTGCTCGGCAGGCCGGTCGTGGGCCGCACGGGACCGTACGTATGGCTGCGGCGCGAGAACGGTCTGGGCGTGGGAATCCAGCGGAACGACGACGCCGGCCCCAAGTCGGGCAAGAACCGTCTGCACTTCGACCTCGCATCGCCCGACCCGGCCGCCGAGCAGCGGCGGGTCGAGGCGCTCGGCGGACGCAGGCTGGACGAGTACGCCGACGGCGGCTTCCTGGTGATGGCCGACCCCGAGGGCAACGAGTTCTGCATCATCCCGGACGGCCCCTTCGAGCTCGACGACGAAGGCCGCACGGACTACCTGGGCTGACCGGCTCCCGCTCCCCGCTCAACTCGCCCGCTCCGCAACGGATTTGGCGTCGAGGGAATGCCCCCACCCCTCACCGCCATAGTAATGTGACATTTCACTGACCGGCCTCCGCGGTCTCCGTTCGCGTTGTCCAGGGAGTCCTCGTGACCGAATCCGGCACCCACCCCGCTCCGACGCTCAACACCGGCAGCCACGATCTGGCAGTCTCCCCCGAACTCTCCCGCTTCATGGCGGCCTCCTGGGCCCCTTCGGCCCTCCCCGACTCCGCCCGGGTCCCCGCGCACGCCGTCACCCCGGCCCGCCGGGCCCGGCTCTCCGCCCGCTTCCCCGGCGAGCGGCTGATCGTCCCGGCGGGCGAGCTCACGGTCCGCTCGAACGACTGCGACCACCGCTTCCGCCCGCACAGCGCGTACGCCTGGCTGACCGGCCTGACCGGGGAGGACCAGGCGGGCAGCGTGCTGGTCATGGAGCCGTCGGGCCCGCACGGGCACGAGGCGGTGCTGCATCTGCGGCCGCGCTCCCCGCGCGCCGACGGGGACGAGGAGTTCTACCGCGACCGCCGCTACGGCGAGTTCTGGGTCGGCCGCCGCCCCGACCTCGCCGAGGCGGAACGCCTCACCGGCATCCGCTGCGCCCCTCTGGAGCCCCTGGAACCTCTGGGGTCACCGCCCGGCCGCAACGCCGCCACCGACGCCGAACTGGCCGCCGCGCTCTCCGAGTTGCGGCTGGTCAAGGACGCCTGGGAGGTCGGGCAGCTGCAGCTCGCCGTCGACCACACCACCGCCGGGTTCGAGGACGTGGTCCGCGCCCTGCCGCGCGCCCTCGCACACCCGCGCGGCGAGCGCTGGATCGAGGGAACCTTCGGCCTGCGCGCCCGGGCCGAGGGCAACGGCACCGGCTACGAGACCATCGCGGCCTCCGGCGCCCACGCCTGCGTGCTCCACTGGATACGCAACGACGGACGGCTGAACCCCGACGAGTTCCTCCTCCTGGACGCGGGCGTGGAGACCGACAGCCTCTACACCGCCGACATCACCCGCACCCTGCCTCTCTCCGGCCGCTTCTCCCCCGTGCAGCGCCAGGTGTACGAGCTGGTCCTCGCCGCCCAGGACGCCGGCATCGCGGCTCTGCGGCCCGGCGCCCGCTTCCGCGACTTCCACCGGGCCGCCATGCGGGTGATCGCCGAAGGGCTCGCCGACTGGGGTGTGCTCAAGGACGCGGAGGGCGACCTGCACCGCCGCTACACCCTGTGCGGCAGCGGCCACATGCTCGGCCTCGACGTCCACGACTGCGCGAAGGCGCGGGCCGGGACATATCTGGACGGCGTCCTGGAGGAGGGCCAGGTCCTCACCGTGGAACCCGGCCTCTACCTCCAGCCCGACGACGAGACGCTGCCCGCCGAACTGCGGGGCATCGGCGTCCGGATCGAGGACGACCTCGTCATCACCCCGCAGGGCGCCCGCCTGATGTCCGGCGCGCTGCCGCGTACCGTCGCCGGGGTCGAGGAGTGGATGGGCGCCCTGCTCGACGACCGCTCCTGAGGCCGGGCGGCCGGTCCTGGCGCACGCGGTGCTAGCGGGCGCCGTCGAACGTCCACGCGGCTTCGGCGCCCGGTCCGACCGTAAGCGTGGACCGGCCGATCCGCTCCTCGTGGCGCTGTTGCGCGGGGCGGTTGAGCGAGAAGCCGACCTCCCGCAGACCCGCCTCCTCGCGCGTCGTCGCGTCGAGCCGGATCGTGGTGCCGCCCCGCCGGGCGATGGCGCCGTCGCCGGGCAGCGGACGGACGACGAACCCGCCGGCCCGCAGCAACGGCACCGTACTGGCGATGTCGCGCGGTGTGGCCGCGAGGCGCAGGGACGTCACGTCCCGCATGTCGTGGTCGCGGTAGTCGTCGTTCAGATAGCGCTCGCGGCCGACGTCACCCGGACGGCTCGGCGGCTCGGTCTTGCCGCGCGGGTCGGCGAAGTACTCCGGCCGGTACTCCATCGCCCAGGTGCCGAAGGAGTCGTACTGGTCGGCGGCGATGACGAAGAAGCCGTCGAACCACGGCACGGGAACACCGTCCCCGAAGTCCCGCGTCTGGAGGAAGTCGGCCGGGGTGATGCCCTGCTCCCGCACCCGTTCGCGCACCGTCGCCAGGTCGCCCGCGCGCTCGACCGAGACGGCCATGCCGGTCGCCCCGAACTCGCCGTCCCTGCCGGGCAGATCGCCGACCCCGAACAGTTCTAGGTAGGTCTCGCGGCCCATGAGGTAGCGGCCGGTCCAGGTCTGTCCGCCGGAGCCGGTCGTGGTGCGGACCTGGAAGTTCGCGAACTTCCGCAGAAAGGCGGAGTGCTCGATGGCGTCGGCGGTCTCCCGGTCCACGACGCCGTAGGCGTGGTTGTAGAAGAGCAGTTGCCGGCCGTGCGAGGGCTTGTCGTCGCCGGGCGGTGCCGCCCACGCGCTTGCCTCGACCGCCCAGACGAGAGCGGCGGCGAGCGCCACGACGAGGGCCATGAGCATCCGCAACTTCCGGCGCAGCAGCATGCGGACGATCCTAGGGCGAGCGGGATGATTGGGACAGACGCAGCGGTTGAATTTCACTCCCACCCGCCCGGTGGGGTAGAGTCGATCATGAGCTCGCCGCCGAACAGACGGTGCCGGGCCCGGCGTTGGTGGTCCAAGGAAAGGCGCCCCACTTCCTGTGGGGAGATGCAGGTGCAAGGCCTGCCCAGCGCTCGCGAGAGAAGGCCTCGGGTTCCGTGACGGAGCCCGGGGCCTTCTGCTGTTCCCGTCCGCGCGGGCCAGTGCCGGGCCGCAGTCGGCCGGCAGGCGACACTGGTGGCATGTTCTTTGACCGGCTCTCGTCCCCGCCCGTCTACGGCCGCCTCCGCGTCGAGCGGCACGACCTCACGCCCGCCCGCTGGCTGACGCGACGCCCCCTCGGCGTGGACGCGTTCGGCACGGTCGCGGCGGTGTGCGCCCCGGGTTTCGAGGCGTACGCGCGGATTCTGCACCCCGCACGGCTCGGCGACGCACCGGTGCGGTGGGACCGCGCCGCCGCCTCTTACGGCGAGCGGGTCGGCGCGGCGACGCGCTGGCACGAGCTGATCGGCGCCGAGGACCGTCTCATGTACCGCAACGACGACACCCCGGCCGTGCCCGGAGTCTGGGACGAGCACCCGCACGAGGGCCCGACCCCGGGCGACGTGGCCCGCGCCCTGATCCCCGTCCTGGCCCGGCACACCCGCACCGCCGACCGCTGCTGGTACGGGCTGTGGGCCGGCTACGGCCAGGTCGAGTGGGGCGATGTGCCCGTCTTCGAGACGCCAGGACGCGAGGAGGTCCTGCTCGCGGGCCCCCTCGACGACGCCGACTCGCCCGCGCCGGGCAGCCACGAAGGCGTGCCCGACCTGCCCGACCTGTGGTGGCCCGAGGACCGGGCGTGGTGCGTCGGCGGTGACGTCGGCCTGGTGAGCACGTACGTCGGCGGCTCGGCGGAGTGCGTCGCGGACATCCTCGCGACCCCGGGCCTGGAGGCGTACGAGGTCGACGAGACATCGGCGGTGGACTGATCAGCGCCCGGCCCGGCGCAGGAGGCCCGCGCGGCCCGACCGTGCCGTGGAGACGAGCTCGGCGACCGTGGCCAGCTTGACCCGCGGCCGGCCCGCGCCGCGGCCGCGCGTGACCTCGGCCCGTTCGATGGCGGCCAGACCGCGCGCGTCGACCACCTGGCGGTTGCGGCGGCGCGCCAGCCGGTGGAAGTCCCTGGGGGTGTGCGGCGGGGCGGGGAGGGCGCCCGCGACCGCGTCGGCGAGGAGCGTGGAGACCGTCTCGGCGGCGCAGGCACGGTTGGCGCCGATCCCGCCGGTGGGGCCGCGTTTGATCCAGCCCACGACGTAGGTTCCCGGCTGTCCGGCGACCCGGCCGGCCTCGTTCGGCACGGTGCCGGCGCTCTCGTCGAAGGGCAGTCCCGCGACGGGCACGCCGCGGTAGCCGATCGCGCGCAGCAGCAGGCCCGCGGGGATCGTCCGCTCCCCCGTGCCCGCCGCCACCCGCACGGCGCCGACCTGTTCCGCGCCGAGCACTTCGACGGGTTCGCAGTGGAAGCGCAGCACGATCCTGCGGCCCGGCTCCGGCGGCCGCTCCCAGTCCGGCCGCGCGCGCGTGACGCCGCGCAGGACCGCCGCCTTCTCCTTCGCGCCCGCGGTGTCGACGGCGGGCGCGATGCGCGGATCGTGGTCGTCGACGACCAGTTCCACGCCCGGCAGGTGTTTGAGGGCGATCAGTTCGGATCTGGTGTACGCGGCGTCCTCGGGGCCGCGCCGTGCGAGCAGGACCACTTCGCGGACCTTGCTGTCGCGCAGGGCGCGCAGCGCGTGGTCGGCGATGTCGGTGCGGGCGAGGGTGTCGGGGTCGGCGAGCAGGATCCTGGCCACGTCCAGGGCCACGTTGCCGTTGCCGACGACGATCACGCGCTCCGCGGACAGGTCGATGCCGTCCGGCACGGCGTCCGGGTGGGCGTTGTACCAGGCGACGAACGCGCTCGCGGAGACGCTGCCGGGCAGGTCCTCGCCGGGGATCGACAGGCGGCGGCCGGCCGATGCGCCCACGGCGTAGATCACCGCGTCGTGGTGGGCGGCGATCTCCTGCGGCGTGACGTCGGTGCCCACTTCGAGGCCCAGGTGCATCCGCACGCGCGGGTGGTCGTGGAAGCGTGCGAAGGTCTCGCCGACCTTCTTGGTCGCGGGGTGGTCGGGTGCCACGCCGTAGCGCACGAGGCCGCCCGCCACCGGGAGCCGGTCGATGAGGGTGACCTCTGCGGCGGTGTGCAGCAGCAGGTCCTGCACGGCGTACATGCCGGCGGGCCCGGTGCCGACGACGGCGACCTTCGGCGGTGCGAAGTCGGCGGGCAGGACGCGCGGGAAGGACGGCTCGCCCCAGGCGTGGAAGTTCGGGCCGTCCGGGGCGGGTTCGGGGGCCGTGTCCGGCGCGTCGCCCTCGTAGTAGGCCGCGTTGATCTCGGCGTACTCCTTCTGCGCGACGGACAGGCTGTCCACGGGGAAGATCGCGTCGACGGGGCAGGCGTCGGCGCAGGCGCCGCAGGAGATGCACGTCTTCGGGTCGATGTGCAGCATCTCCGTGCTGCCGAACGCCCGTTCCTCCGGCGTGGGGTGGATGCAGTTGACCGGGCACACGGCGACGCAGGTGGCATCGTTGCAGCAGGTCTGGGTGATGGCGTAGGTCATGTTCGTCGGCTCGCTCGGCTCAGGTGGGTCGGGTCGGCTCAGATGAGGTGGGCGCGCTTGTAGAACACCAGGGCCGGCTTGGTGAGCAGGCCGCACGAGGCCAGGAACTCCATGAGGCCCGAACAGCTGGAGCGCATCATGGACTTGTGGTGCTCGTTGGCCTTCGCCTCGGCGATCGCGCGCTCCTCGTCGAGCCCGGCGTTCGCGTACACCTTGCGGTTCACCATGCTGGTGACGATGACGTACGACGCGATCGCGATGACCAGGGCGTTGATCTCGCGGCGCACGCGGCCCGCGCCCGCGAGCCGCGTGCGCGTCTGGTCGCGGGCGAACTTCATGTGCCGCGACTCCTCGACGACATGGATGTTGTTGATGGTGCGGACGAACGGCACGACCCGCTCGTCCCGCATCCAGTCGCGCTGCATGACGTCGAGGACCTCTTCGGCCACCAGGATCGCGGCGTACGCGGCCTCGCCGAAGGCAACCGACTTGAAGACCCTGCCGAGTTCGGTCGCCCAGCGGCGCGGCCGGTAGGCGGGAGCGCCGAGCTTCTCGGCGCCGCGGGCGAACATGATGGAGTGGCGGCACTCCTCGGCGATCTCCGTCAGCGCCCACTGCACCTCGGTGCTGGTCGGGTCCTTGGCGTAGACGTCGCGCAGCACCATCTGCTGCAGGATCATCTCGAACCAGATGCCCGTGCTGGCCACCGAGGCGGCCTCCTGGCGGGTCAGCTCCTTGCGCTGCTCCTCGGTCATCTCCCGCCAGTAGGCGGTGCCGTAGAGCGTGCTCCACTCCGGGCTCGCGCCGTGGAAGCCGCGGTCCAGGGGCGTCTCCCAGTCGACCTCGGTGGCCGGGTCGTACGCCAGCACGGCGGCCGAGTCCAGCAGCCGCCGGGCGACATCGCCCTCCGGGGAGTGGTCCTGTGTGCTCGGCCGAACAGTGCTGCTTGCCATGCTGCGGCTCCTTGACTCAGACGTCCGGGCAGTGGGCGCGGCGCCTCGTCGCACGGCAGGCCGCGACCCCCTTGTTAGACGGAATGTATAACAAGGGGGTCGGGTGCGCCTACCCTCGAGTAAGGAGCAGATCGAACGCGGTCCGCCGGCCTGCGGACCGGTGCGGGTCAGCCACTCGTCGCGGGCCACCGAATCCGCGTGCTGCACGCGGAGACGACCAGCGCGGACGCGGCGACGGCGGCGAAACCCCACACCAGACTGCTCGCGTTCGCGATGAACCCGATCAGCGGCGGCCCGGCCAGCAGACCCGTCGTCCCCATGGCCGCGACCAGGGTCAGCGAGTCCGAACCCTGGCCCGCGGCGGCCACGTAGACGCAAGGGGTGACGGCCGCGATGCCCAGGCCGACGCAGGCGAAGCCGAGCAGCGCCGGCACCAGGCCGCCGCTGAGCAGGGCGAGCGCCAGGCCGGCGCCGGCCAGCACGCTGCCGGACAGGACGATGCGGCCGTCGCCCCAGCGGCTGCGCCAGCCGTCGGCGAACAGGCGGGCGAGGAGCATCATCCCGGAGACGACGGCGATGCCCAGGGGCGCGAGCTCGGCGGACGCCTCGGCCACGTCCTCCAGGTAGAGGGCCGACCAGTCGTTCATGGCGCCCTCGGTCACGGTGCCGAACGCCATGGCGACGCACATCCACAGCGTCATGCGGGACGGGACGGTCCACTTGGCGCTCTTCTTCTTGCCCTCCTCCTTCTCCGCCCCCTTCGCCGCCTCCTCCTGTACGGCGGGCTGTTCATCGGTCAGGAGCCCTGTCCTGGCCAGTGCCGCCAGCAGGAGCAGGAGCGCCGCGGCCGCCGCGAAGTGCACGACGACCGTCGAGGTCACCGCGTTCATGCCGGAGGCGAGCAGCGCGGCGAGCAGCGAACCGCCGCTGAACGTCGCGTGCAGCCGGGCCATGGCATTGCGTTCGTACCGGCTCTCCAGCTCGGCGCCCTGGGCGTTCATGGCGACGTTGAGGCAGCCGACGAGAACGCCGTCGACACACATGACGAGCAGTGCGACGGGGTAGTTGGGCGCCGCGGCCAGGGCGAGGAGCAGCACGGCGAGGCAGAGCGCCGACAGGAGCGCGAGGCGCTGCGAGCCGAGGCGCCGCATCAGGACGGCCACGACGGGGAACGACACGGCCGCGCCGATGCCGGCGGCCATCAGGAGCACGCCGACCTCCGCCGCGGTCAGGTCGAGGTCTGACTTGATGGCGGGGATCCGCGACGCCCATGTCGCGTACTGGAAGCCCAGCGAGCAGAACAGTGCCGCGATCGCCAACTGGCTTCGGTGGAAGGGATCACGCACGCGGAGCACCCGCATCAGCCCACATTTCTGTTTCTTCCGGTGCCGGCGCGTCGGCCGTCACCGCCTTGTACATGTACACCGCGGTCGGGCCGTAGCCGGCCGGGGGCGGGGCGCCTCTGCGGGCGGTGAAGCCGCGGCCCGACCAGAACGTCTCGCTGCCGCCGACGGCGACCAGGGAGATCTGCTCGTACCCGTGGGCGCGGGCCGTCGCCGTGAGGCGTCCCAGGAGGTGTCGTGCGAGTCCCCTGTGCCGCAGGTGCTCCGCGACGACGATGTCGTGCAGGTGCAGGTTGCGCGAGCGGAGCGGCGCCGTCCGCTCGACCCCGCGCAGCTCGGGGTACTCGGATTCCGGGTACGGCAGCGCCAGCAGGTATCCCGCGAGGCGCCGTCCCAGGTCCAGTGCGAAGCAGGTCGCAGGCGACGACCGCATCCGGGCCTCCAGCGCGGCCCGCCCCTCCGACAGGCCGAGGGGCGCGTAGGCGCGGGACTCCAGCGCCACGATGCCGTCCCAGTCGCCGTCGGCGATGCCGCGCACCCGTATCTCCTCGGTCATGCGGCCTCGCCGTCGATCCAGGTGTACGGAAGCGGGCTGAAGCCGTTGAAGCCCTGCGTCATGTAGCTGGTCGCGTACGCGCCGCAGGAGAGCACCCAGACCGGGTCGCCGGAGGCGAGCCCCTTGGGCACGGGGACGAGTCCTTCCTCGTGCGAATAGGCGTCGTCGCTGTCGCAGGTGGGGCCCGCGACCACGGCGGGCACGGACTCGGCGTCGCGGTGCGAGGGGAAGACGAGCCGGTACTGCAACTGGTCCATCTCGTAGAGGCCGTTGAACTTGCCGCAGCTCAGGTACAGCCAGTACTGGCGCTCGCCGTCCGGCCGGCGGCGCGCGGAGAGCCGGGCGACGTGTGCGCGGATGGCCCCGTGGTCGGCGGTGAGATAACGCCCCGGCTCCACGACGAAGCCGAGCCGGTGGCCGGGTATCCCGTCCAGGCGGGCCATGCCCTCGCGGATGACGGTGAAGATCTTGTCCATCGGCGGGTCGAGCGGCCTGCCCCGCTTGTCGCGGTACCCGAGCGCGGGCAGGCCGCCGCCGAGGTTGACGTGGTCGAGGGAGATCCCGCGCCCGGCGAGGGCGGTCAGCACGTCCGCGATGCGGTCGAAGGCGCCCTGCCAGGCGTCGGCCGTCATCTGCTGCGAGCCGACGTGCACGGACAGACCGGCGGGCGTCAGCCCCAGCTCACGTGCCGTCTCCAGTACCACGAGGGCGTCGTCGGGCGAGCAGCCGTACTTGTTGCTGAGCCCCCAGAGCGCGCCCTCTCCGGTGGTCGCGAGCCTGCAGAACACCCGGCTGCCCGGGGCGTGCGCCGCGATCGCCCGTACGTCCTCCAGGCTGTCGGTCGCGAAGTCCCTGATGCCCAGCCGGAAGGCGTCGGCGATGTTCCGGTCGGACTTGACGGTGTTGCCGTAGTGCATCCTGCCGATCGGCACGCCCGCCGCCAGCGCCTGCTCCACCTCCTTGGGGCCGGCCGCGTCGACTCCGGAGCCGCGCCGCGCCAGTCGCGCGAGGACCTCGTCCACCGGGCACGCCTTCATGGCGAAGCGGACGGCGACGCCCGGGAGTTCGCGGCGCAGGGTGTCGTAGCGCTCCTCGATGCCGGGGAGGTCGAAGACGATCTGGTCCTCGGCGGCGGCCGCCAGGGCGTCGAGGAGCGGGCCGCTGTCGTGTGCCGTCCCGGTGCCGAGCGCCTCGTGCGTCGCGTACGTCGTCGTGGCGTTCACGCGGGGTGTCCCGCCGTCAGGAGCGGACCGGCGTCCTTGCTCGCGCGCACCAGGCCCTGCCATGCCTCGGTCAGCAGGGCGAAGTCCTCGATGTCGCTCCGCGCCTCGTCCAGCAGGCGTTCGCGGCGGGTGGCCAGGTGGTCGGCGAAGTCCGCGTACCTGCCCCCGAGTCGGCGGTAGGCGGTGTCCAGGCGGTCCAGGCGCCGGACGTTCCCGGCCTGGTCGAGTCCGGTGCTCCGGCGGGCGAACTCGGCGACGACCGCGGCGCGGACGTGCCCCTGGTCGTCGAGGAGTTCCTCGCCCGCCGCGGCCATCCGCTCGTAGATGTGGTTGAAGTAGAGCATCGACAGGAAGAACTTGACGAAGCGCGTCTGGTACGCGAGGAAGCCGGCGTCGGTCCTGCGTTCCGGGGTGTAGTAGTTGACGATGTTGCGGTTGTGCAGGACGCCGGGCAGCGCGGCGTCGTGGACCAGGTGGATGAGGAAGTAGTCGCTGCCGATGGTGTCGGTGGCGGGCGGCAGCGGTACGCGTTCGTGCACGTCGTGGAAGCTGATGTTGCACATGTCGACGCGCATCGGGTCGACGAGGGTCAGCAGCGCGTGGTCGCGCTCGAACGTGTCGGTGCCCGCTCCGCGGAAGGATTCGTCGACCAGGTCGCGCTTCTCGGCCTCGGTCCAGTGGTCGGGCGCCCAGAGGCTGACCACGTCGTGGTACACGTCGGGGTCGAGGCGGTGGATCTCGCCGATGTCGACGGAGAGTTCCCCCACGAAGGAGCTGCCGACCATCGCCACGCGCTTGTCCGCGTGCCGGGGTTCGAGAGCGCTCTCGGTGACGCCGTGCGCCGCCTGCGCCGCGGTCCTGCCCAGCGACATGAGCTCGTGGTGCACGGGGAAGACGGGCTTGCCGTCGACGCTCTGGTACCGGCTGTCGGAGTCCCTGCGGTGGACGGAGTCGCAGCCCAGCGCGGCGGCGATGAGGAAGGCACGGTTGGTGCAGGCGCCGTAGGAGAGGCCGCCCGGGAGCATGAGTTCGAGCATGTGCTCCGGCTTGGCGACGTCGGCCTCGCCGATCACCCGGCGCAGGAAGTCGCGCTGCCGCGTCTCGTCCAGGTGGTGCACGACGACGCGCGGCACGTCCGGCAGCGCGCGCACGGCCCGCGCGTGTCCGGCGAACGTGGCGGTGTCGGAGGAGTCCAGGATCAGCAGGTGCGCCTCGACGTCGAAGTGCGCGGCCGCGTACGCCGCTTCCTCGCCGATCGCCGCGATGGTCTCCGGGCAGGCCCGGTTGGTGGGGAGCGTCAGGCAGATGCGTCGCATGCGGCTTCCCCGTTCCAGGACTTGAGGCCGAGCAGCTTGGCTCCTAGGTCGTTGAGCGCGGCGGTGCCGTACCGCAGCGACTCGTGCTTGTGGGCGTCGCCGAGGAGCGTGGCGTTCCAGTCCGGGGTGGACAGGTTGCTCCAGGAGTCGACGCGGGAGCGGCGGAGCTCGTCGTGGGTCTCGAGGGCGGGCATCATCGAGAGGTACTGGACCGCCCGGACGCCGTCCTCGGAGGTGTTGGGTGCCACGCCGTGCGCCAGCAGGCCGTTCCAGATCAGCAGGTCGCCGGCTTCGAGTTCCGGTCGTACGACGGGCATCTCGTCGCGGTCGATCGCGGGGCGTATGGGGTCGCGGCCGTCGGGCTGGAGGGCCTTCCACCGGTCGAACTGCCGGAACAGTTCGGGGCAGCACTGGAAGCCGCCGTGGTCGTGGCGGGTGTCGTCCAGGGCAATGATGCCCTGCACGCGCTGGGGCAGGACGCCGAGGGTGGTGTCGACGTCCCAGTGCAGGTTGATGTCGAAGCCGCGTTCGGTGGGCGCGATCAGGGAGCGCGAACGGTTCCTGACGTTGGGCGGGTTGAGATTGAGCCGGTCCAGGGTCACCCAGAGCTCTTCGCAGTCCCATACGTCGACGAACGCGTCGTAGACCCGCTGCGTCTGGCGGCTGTCCCAGATCAGCTGGTGGTGGTAGGCCTCGACGAAGCCGTAGACGTGCAGTTCGCGGTCCAGGTCCGAGCGGAACTCGCGCTCCTCGTACCAGGTCTCCGGGCGGCCGCGGTCCAGACCCTGGAACTCCCACGCGAAGTCCAGGAGGTCCTTCGCGGCCTCGGCGGGGATCGCCTGCTTCACGACGACGTAGCCGTACGTCTGCCAGAAGGCGAAGTCCTCTTCGGAGAGAACGCGCAGGGGACGCGTCTTGCTGAGGTCGCGCAACTGGGTCTGCGCCAGGTAGGTGTCGCCGTCCGAGCTGAAGTACGGGACATCCGAGGGGGCGCGATGGAGGTAGCGGTCGCTCGCTGGCATGTGGTGCTCCAAGGATCGGTTCTTCCGGCGGCAGGACTCCACGCCGGATCACCAAAATGGACTAGACCAACTCTCCGTGTCAACAATTGAATTGGGCGCCTTGAGTATCAAAAGGGCGATATTTACCCCCAGTTCATGAGCCCGCCATATGAGGATTCGGCAAAGAACCACCAGCTCAACTCGGTTCTACTGGGCGGTAGTTGGTCCGGACCAGGACGGGAAACACTCACCCGCGTGCATTGACGCCGCACGGCGCCCGGTTCAGGGTGTTGCACACCTCAGCGCGCCCCGAACCTCACGCACCGTGAACCCCTCCCCTCAGAGGAGGGCTCTTCTCATGCGAAGACGCGTATTTGTCCGTGGCCTTGCGAGTGGTCTGGCGGCGACCGGCACAGGGGCGGCCCTGTCCGTACCCCTGGCCGGAACCGCGGCCGCCCGTCCCGCGACTGCCCCCGGCACCTGGCAGGAGGTGGCCACGCCCGCCGGACAGCCCGCCGCCCACCTGGTCTCCGTCGCCGCCGCGGGGCCCGGACTCGCCTGGGCCGTGGGCGAACACGGCCGGTACGGCGGCACCGACGGCACCCCGATCTCCCTCAGCTGGAACGGCACCGCCTGGTCGCAGGACGACCTGTCCCACCTGACGTACAAGGGCGCCCTGCGCGCCGTCGCCGCCGCCCCCGCGGGCCGGGCGGCCTGGGCCATCGGCACCGACACCGCGGGCCACGACCAGCTCCTCACCTGGGACGGCACGACCTGGCGCGAGGCGGGCTTCCCCGGGCGCGGTGAGGCGGGGACGCGACTGACGAGTGTCGCGGCCGGGCCCGACGGCCGCTTCTGGGTGTCGGGGCGGCACGGCGACCGTGCCGGACTGCTGCGCGGCGACGGAAAGTCCTGGCGCTGGTGCAGGCCCCTGCCGGACCCGGCCGCGCCGACGCCCACCGGTGTCACCGTGGCACTCGGCGGCGAGGTGTGGGTGTTCGGCGACATCATCGCCCGCTGGGACGGCGCCTGGACGGTCGTGCCGCGCCTGCCGGGCTACCGCGCCTCGGTGACGGGACTGCTGCCGGTCGCGCACGACGACATCTGGCTGACCGGCTTCGCGTACGGAATCGGCGGGCCGGCCGGAAAGCCGCCCGGCATCCGGCTCCAGCACTGGGACGGCACGGAGTGGACCAACCCCGGGGCCCCCTTCGGCGTCGGATTGCTGAGCGGCATATCGGGCGACGACCGGGGCCGCCCCGACCTGATCTCCGGCTGGGACTTCTGGGACCAGAAGCGCGCCCACTACCTGCGCTGGAACGGCACCACCTGGGTGAGTGAGCGCGGCCCGGAGACGCCCGACACCTACATGACGGAGGCCCTCACCCGGATCCCTGGAACGGACGGCCACCACTGGTCGGTGGGCACGACCTCCTTCTCGCCGTACCCACCGGCCCAACTACGGGTGGAGCGCTTCTCCTAGGGCCAGGCCTTCCCAGGACCGGCGGTTACTCGTCGATCGCCGCGCCGAACGCCGCTCCCGTGGCCGGCGCGCCGAGCGAGCCCGCACCGTACGTCCAGGACCCGGTGCCCGTCACGCCGCCCGATCCGGCGGACAGGACCCACACGATGCCGTCGCCCGCGTTCTCGCCGGGCGCGGCCGCGAGGAGCCCGAAGCGGCCGTCACGGTTGGGGTCGGAGAGCCGCACCTGCGCACCCCACTTGTCGCCCTTCTCCGGCTCGCCGGGGATGTCCGCGGAGTCCTGGTCGAAGGACTTGGCGCCGCTCGCCGTCAGCCCGTTCCCCGAGCCGCGCAGCACCCAGACGGCGCCCGCGTCGGCGACCGTCCCGATGTCCTCGCCCGGCGCGCCGATCGCGACGTCCGCGTAACCGTCGCCGTTGGTGTCCGCGACGGACAGGTCGGCGCCCCAGCCGTCACCGCGCTCGGCGACACCGGGCACGCCCTCGGCGTCCTGCGTCCACCACTTGGCCTCCTCCTTGAGGCCGTCCGGGGTTCCGTAGCGCACGCCGACCAGGCCGCCGGTCATCGTCTCGCCGCCGTCGTCCGGGGAGGCCGGCTCGCCGGTCACGAGGTCGTCGTAACCGTCGTTGTTGATGTCGCCGGACGCGGCCGCGGGCCCGCCGCGCAGGTCGTTCTTGTACGTGAGGCCGTCGGCGCCGCCCGCGAACTGCACGGACCAGCCGTGACCGGGTTCGTCACCCTCGGTCGTACCGGAGGCGACGAGGTCGGCGTAGCCGTTCTTGTCGTAGTCACCGGTGGTCAGCGCCTTGGACACGATCTGGCTGGCGTCGGCCGACCTGCCGAGCCGCTCGGTGGCCTGACGGCGCAGCGGTGCCTCGCCCCGGGCCTGCGGCGCGGGGTCGTACACAAAGAGATCCACGTTGTCCCGGTCGAGCACGGCGAGGAGGTCGCCGGGCGTGTCCGCGGTGAAGTGTGCCGCGGCGAGACCGAGGCCGAACTGCTGGCCCGCGGCGGCCTCCCCGCTCTGCAGCCAACTGCTCGCGGCTCCGGTGAGCCCCGACTTCGAGCCCCAGAGGACGGCGACGCCACCGGCGTCCGCCCCCTCGTCGAGGTCCTCCCCGGGGATGCCGATGACCGCGTCGTCGTAGCCGTCGCCGTCCAGGTCGCCGGTGGCGACGGCCTTGCCGAAGTTGTCACCCGCCTCGGCGGCCCCCGACACACCACCCGTCGACTGGCTGAACCGGGCGACGTTCGTGGTGCCGATGCCTCTGGTCGAGCCGTACTGGACCGTGACGAGGCCGGCTCCCTTGGCCCCGCTCACCGTGGCGCCCGGGGCGCCGACCAGGACGTCCTCGTATCCGTCGCCGTTGAAGTCGCTGTTGCGGTCGTCGGCGCGGGTCCCCCCAGGGGTGCCGGCGAAAGCGGAGGGGGCGGCGGCGATACCGGCCCCGGTCAGCAGAAGGAACGATGCCGCGGCGAGGGCGGCTGAACGGTTCTTGCGCACGAGCGGCTCCTGTGAAGGAAGGTGGCCGGGCAGGCGCGGGGGGTGTCCGGAAAGGGCCCGTTCCTTGTCCGGCGCCCTGTTCGACACGGGATGCGGCACAAGGGTTGTACGAGGCGACGATTCCGTTAAATGCGGGTGAACTCCCGGGCCGCGGGCGTCACTTCCAGCCGTACGCGTACGCCGCCACCCAGGTGATCTCCAGCTGGGCGCTGCTGCCGGGCGCCGCGCCCGGCCCCTCCAGGGCGCTCTCGTTCTGCAGGACCCAGGAGAGCGGGCGGTCCGGCACGCCCCTCGTGTCGTGTCCCGTCTCGCGTCCGTCGACGAAGAACCGCACATGGCCGGGTGTCCACTCGGTGGACACGGTGTGCCATTCGGTCCAGTCGGCGGCGCCGGGGTAGGAGCCCTGTTCGCCTCCGCCGCAGGGGTGGTGGAAGGCGTTCAGGGAGCCGGTCCACTCGCCTTCGGGATGGTCCATCTCGCAGCCGCCGCCATAGTGCAGCCACGCCGACTTGTAGCCGGGAGCCTGCCTGGTCACCTTGATGCGGGCGCTGTACTTGCCGTACTTCATCTGCATGACGGCGCGTGGTACGACCGCGGAGGCGTGGACGGGTCCTCCGTCGGCGGGCCGCCACATGCGGATGCGCATCCGGCCGTCGCCGTCGTCCGCAGGCCCCACGCTCACGGTGTCCTCCGGGTGGTAGACGCCGACGACGTCACGGTCACGGTCGTTCGCCGTGTCGCGCCAACCCGTGGGGTAGGCCCACCAGTTGTCGCGGTAGTCGCCCTCGAGTCCGGCACAGTGGGCGGCGGAGGTGTCGGCGTGGTGGTCGCAGTCGCTGAACGCGCCCAGCGGCACACGGTCGCCGTTGAAGTCCTCGGCGAGGACCTGCCAGAACGGTCCGCAGTCACCGCGCGGCAGCGTGCTGCCCGCCGTGCGGCAGGCGTCGGCCGACACCGGTGCGCCGCCCGCGCTCGGGATGGACAGCAGGGCCCCGACCAGTGTCGCGCCGAGTGCGCCGAACACGACCGGCCGCCTGCGCCGCCGTCCCGCCGCCGCGTGTGAACCCATCGCGCTGCCTCCGCTCCACGGACGACGCCCCACAGGAGGGGTCATCCTCGTGGACCCCGGCCCACCCCGCCAGGGCCGCCGCGCTCGTCCTTTGCGGTGTTCTTCGTATGAAGCGCGGATTGGCTGAACGGCACCGGCCACCGATCGTGCAAGCCTCCTCCACGTCGCTTTGTCCCATGTGAGGAGCTGATCTGCACGTGACCCTCCCCTCCCTCTTCCGGTCCGGAACGAGGTACCTCTGCCTCCTCGCCGTCGTGGCGGGGAGCGGCCTGCCGGCCGTGCCCGCCGCCGCGCACTCCACCGCGCCCGCCGTGGCGAAGCCCCTGCCCGGCGGGCTCGGCCCGTGCGTGCCGGGCAACTGCCCCGATGGCGACTACCCGGCCATCAACAACGGGGGCATCAAGTACCGCGACAACGGCATCAACGTCTATGTGGGCGAGGACTTCCTCGTCCGTGAGAAGGCCTCGGAGGCCGAAGGGCGCGTCGTCGTCCTCGGCGACTTCGACCAGGACAAGGCGGCGGGCGCCAGCGCCGTCTACAACATCGGGGAGGCCGGCGTCGGCTCCCGGGTGGCCCCGCCCGCCGGTGCGGACTGGCTCACCACGGGCGATGACGTCACGGTCGCCGCCGGCGAACGGCTCCTCGCCGAGGGCGGTGTGGTGCGCCACGCGGGTGACGCCTCCGGCACGATCGCCGCCACCGTGCGCAAGGACCGCGACGCCGCCGATCCCTACATCCCGCTGCGGGACGAGCTCACCGCCGCCAGCCAGTGCTACGCCCACCCCGAAGGCGGCACCCGCACACCGACGGGGACCGCCACGCACGCGGGCGGCGAGACCCTGTTCCGGGGCGACAACACCTCTGACCTACAAGTCTTCAACGTGGACTTCGACCTGATGGGCGGCAGCGGCGGCCAGGAGGGCATCCGCTTCGAGGGCATCCCGGACGGCGCCACGGTGCTGGTCAACATCCTCGGGACGAAGCGCACCATCAACACGTACAGCGGCACCATCGACGACAGCAGTCAGCTCAACAAGATGCGCAGCCGCCTGCTGTGGAACTTCCCCGACGCCACCTCGGTGGAGATCAAGGGCACCGGACAGTTCCAGGGCAGCGTCCTGATCGGCGACCAGAGGTCGATGGCCACGGTCAGCGTGCCGGGCATGAACGGTCGCTTCTTCACCACCGGCTCGCTCACCCACACCAGCGCGGCGTCGGGCGGTGGCGGCCAGGAGATCCACAACTACCCGTTCCTCGGCGACCTGCCCGACTGCGCCGAGGCGCCCGCCTCGGGCCAGGTCGAGGTCGTCAAGACCGACGAGGACGGCGGGAAGCGACTCGCGGGCGCCGAGTTCGAGCTGTGGGAGGAGTCCAACGGCGACGAGGGCCTGCAGACCGGCGGTTCCGACCCGGACACGAAGGTCGGCGGCCCCTGCGTCACCGAGCGCCAGGGCGAGTGCGCGCGGACCGTGCCGCTCGGCACCTACTACTGGCGCGAGACCAAGGCCCCGAACGGCTACGAGCTGCCTTCGCCGAACGTCTTCGGGCCGCTGGAACTGACCGAGGCCAACGCCTCCAAGGGCGTGTCGGTCACCGCCACCAACAAGAAGGAGAAGCCCACCGTCGTGAAGGGCGACGTCACCGTCGTCAAGAAGGACAAGGACACCGGGAAGCCGCTGCCGGGCGCCGTCTTCCAGCTGTGGCGCGAGACCAACGGCGTCGAGGGGCTGCAACGGAGGGGCTCGGACCCCGACACGTCGACGGGCTCCCCCTGTACGACGACGGCGTCCGGCGTCTGCGAGAGGCGCGTCGCCCTCGGCACGTACTACTGGGTGGAGACGAAGGCTCCGGACGGCTACGAGCTTCCGGACCCAGCGGTCTTCGGCCCGCTCGCCCTCACCGGGGCCAACGCCTCGCGCGGCGTCTCCGTCGTGGCGCTGAACAGCGTGCGCGAGGAGCCGGGCGAGCTCGGCGCCCTCACGGTCGTCAAGAAGGACAAGAAGACGGGCAGGCCGCTGGGCGGTGCCGTCTTCCAGCTGTGGCAGGAGACCAACGGCAGGCCCGGCCTCCAGACGTCGAGCGCCGGCCGGGACACCCTCGCCGACGGGGGCTGTGCCACGGACGGCCGGGGCCGGTGCCAGTTCCAGGGGCTCGACCTCGGCTCGTACTACCTGAAGGAGACCGCCGTCCCCGACGGCTACGTCCTGCCGTCGAAGACGGTCAGCGGCCCCTACAAGGTGACCGCGGGCAACGCCGCCAAGGGCGTCACGGTGACGCTCACCAACCAGCGCGGGGGAGGCAAGAAGGGGAAGTGACCCCCTCTTCCCCGAAGTGATCCCCTCCGGGCACGGGTGGCGTCAGCCGCCCGTTCCCGGCTTCGTGCCCCAGAGGTAGAGCCGGTCGCCCTTCTGCAGCAGGTCGTACAGCCGCCTCGCGTCACCCAGCGCCAGGTTCACGCAGCCGCCCGAGCCGGAGGAGAACAGGTCCGAACGGGTACCGTGCAGGGCCTGCCCGCCGTTGAAGAACTGCGCGTACGGCATGGGGACGTGATAGATCGTCGAGTAGTGGTAGCGGTTCTTCTGGTAGATCCGCTGCCAGCCGCGGCGGGTCTCCAGGCCGTCCCGGCCGCTGCGGACCGGCACCGGGCCGAAGACGAGCCCGCGGCCGGACTGCGCCCACAGGACCTGCCGGTTCAGGTCCACGCACGTGATCCGGTACGGCCGCGCGGGACAGGCCCGCCGTTCCGCGGGGTTCCGCCGGATCTTGTCCGCGACGACGAGGCGGTACGTCCGCAGGTTCGCACTCCCGTCCGCCGGACGGATGCCCAGCCGCTGCTGGAGCCTTCTGATGGCGGCGCAGTCGGCGGCGGACTGGCGCCCGTCGACCGTCAGCCGAAGCTCACGCTCCAGCTCGCGCTGGTAGGGGGCGGTGCCGGCGCGACACGCCGGTCCGGCGGGGGCAGGGGCATCGGGCGACGCGGGAACGGCCAACGACAGGGCGGCGATCGAAGCGAGGAGCCAGCGCATCGCACCAGCTTCACCCGTGCGCCGCCGTACTCCCGGCAACACGACCCGACCATCCCACGATCGGTCCACACGGGTCCCGCGGCCCGTCGCGCAACCCTGTTGCAACGTGCCGGGGGACAGAGTCGTCCCATGGACCGCCATGAGACGAAGGACTCCGGGGGCAGTACCCCCCGGGTGGAGCTCACCCCCGCCGCCGCCCGGCTCGTGCGGCGGCTGCGGGAGACGCACGGGCCGCTGATGTTCCACCAGTCGGGCGGTTGCTGCGACGGCAGCGCGCCCATGTGCTTCCTGGCCGGCGAGTTCCGCACCGGTGATTCCGACATACGCCTCGCGTCGTTGACGGTCGAGGGGGTGGCCGAGCCCGTAGCGTTCTGGATGTCGAAGAGCCAGTACGAGGTGTGGAGGCACACCCGGCTGATCGTGGACGTGGTGCCGGGGAGAGGCAGCGGCTTCTCACTGGAGGCGCCGGAGGGCGTGCGTTTCCTCATCCGTTCCCGGCTGGTCGGAACGTAGCAACCGGCATCTGGTGAACTCCCCTGGCTGCTGCGACAGTTACTTCGCCTGCCCGACGTCACTAGAGACCAGGGGGATCTGTGGCACGCCAGAAGCAACGCGGTGGACGGTTCAGAACAGCGTGCACTCTCGTCACCACGCTCGGCATGCTGGCCGGTGCGGCTCTCGTGGGAGCGGCACCGGCCGGCAGCGCTTCCGGGGGTCCGGAGCGCGCGGGCGGCAGGATCGCGCCGGGGGTGGAGTACCGGTACTTCGACATAGCCGCATCGCACGGCACGGCCCGCGCGCATGTGCTCGACGTGGATCTGCGCGACCCGCGCACGAGCGTCGGTCTGCTGTATCCGGGCAAGGTCGCCGCGCGTGCGGCCGTCTCCGCGCTCGCGGACGGGTCCGGTGCAGTCGGCGGCATCAACGGTGACTTCTTCAACATCACCGAGACGCAGCACCCCGGCGTCGAGGCGACCGGCGCGCCCGTCGGGCCCGCGATCGCGAACGGCCGCGCACTCAAGGCCGCCGTGCCGAACGGGCAGCGGTTCGGGCCCGCGATGCCGCCGGGCGTGACCACCGAAGCGGTCCTCGGCGTCGGCTACGACCGCAGGGCCCGCCTGGACAACCTCACGCTGGACGGGCTGGTCCGCACCCGGCACTCCCGTCTCCCGCTGGGCGGCCTCAACCAGTACGCGCTGCCTGTGGGGTCCGTGGGCGCCTTCACCAGCGACTGGGGCACTGTCTCGCGGGTGCGTGCCACCTGCGGCACCGACACGAGCCGTGGCGCGCCGTGCAGCACGGACACGCACGAGGTGACGGTGCGCGGCGGGCGTGTCGTGGCCTCGGCGGACACGCCGGGCACCGGTCCGATCGCCCGCGGCAGCACGGTCCTGGTCGGCCGTGAGGCGGGCGCGCAGGAGTTGCGGAAGCTGTCGGCGGGCGACCGAGTGCACGTCAGGCACCGTCTGGTGGCGGCCGAGTCGCACATTCCGTTCCGCTTCGCGCTCGGCGGCTACCCCGTGCTGCGCAACGGCGTGCCGCTGCCCGGCCTCGATCGGACCACGTCGGCGGTGCGGACGGCGGCCGGGATCTCCGACGACGGTCACCGTCTGCTGCTGCTGTCGCTCGACGGCTCCCCCGAGTTCCGTGCGGGTCTGACGATCGCCGAGGTGGCCGAGACGCTGCGGGGCCTCGGCGCGCGGGACGGCTTCAGTCTGGACGGCGGCGGCTCCTCCACCCTGGTCTCCGCCACGTCCACCCTGGTCGCACGGGCCCCGGGCGCCGACGCCGTGACGGTCCGCAACAACCCCAGCGGCGGGATCGAGCGGCCGGTTCCCAACGGCATCGGCGTGTTCTCCGGGACGTGATCCGTCACTGCGTGTCGCGCACGGCGACGAGCCCGTTGAAGGCGCCCACGTAGGCGGTGCCGTCGGGTCCCAGCGTCACCGGGGCCCAGTTGTTGTCGTAGGCGATGCCCGTACCGGCGAGCCGCTTCCAGCGGGTGTCGCCGGTACGGAAGTCGACCGCGGTGAGGTACCAGGCGTCGATGCCCAGGCTATTCGGCTCCTTCGTGTAGAAGTACAGCAGGCCGTTGGCGGTGGAGAGTTTGGGCACGGTGGACGGGGCGCGCACCCCGCTCTCCCAGGCGGTGTCGCAGCCGCTGCCGTCCTCGCGCACGTCGATCCTGCTCACGCCGCCGACGACGCTGCGGCCGAAGGTGAGCGACGTGATGTTCTCGTAGCCGTAGTTGTTCTCGACGACGAGGCTGTCGCCCCAGGTGATCAGTGAGTTGTCGGTGGTGGACGCGCCGGAGCCGAAGACGGGGACCTTGCAGACGAGCCGCTCGTCGTCCGGTACGCCGGCGCCGCGCCGGTAGACGAGGACGTTCATGCGGTCGTCGGCGTTGTCGGTGATCGCCACATAGTCGTCGTGATCGCCGAAGAGGTCGGGGGTGGTGCCGGACCCCTGGTTCACGGAGCCGGGCTTGGTGCCGGTGCCGCGGTCGTACGTCTGGCGCCAGACGGTCTGCGGGGTGCCGTCCGCGGTGGCCCTGAAGCTGTAGAGGGCGTGGTCGGAGACGATGGAGACGCCGTCCTCGGCGACGGAGAACGAGTTCTGGATCTCCTCGCCGTCGAGCCGGACGGAGCGGATGGCGCCGGACCGCGGGTCGACGGTGCCGACGCGGCCCTGCCGGGTCACCCACCAGATGCGCCCGTCCCAGTCCGGCATCACCGACGTGACCGGGTCGCACTCGCCGCTCGGGTAGAGGTTCGTCCAGCTGACGCAGTCGTGCGGGACGTGTGCCGTCAGGTCCCACTCCTTGTCGACGACGAAGCGCCAGTGGCCGTCCGCGGTCCGCTCGTGCGCGAGCCGCACGATGTGCTGACGGGAGTCGGCGAGGACGAGCCTGTCCTCGTTGTCGAGGTACGCATAGGCGCCGCCCGACGTGTCCTTGAAGATCTTGGAGAAGTCGAGGCGTGTGATGGCCTCCACGGTCGAGGGCCGCTGCGGCAGCTTGTACTCGGCGAGGGTGTCCAGCGTCTTCGGGTCGAGCAGTTTGACCAGGAAGCCGGTGAACGTGCCGCAGACGGTGACGATGCGTCCTTCGCGGTCGAAGGTGACGGTCGCGCACTCGCCGCCCAGCGCCGCCATCTTCTCGCTGTCGACGGCGGGGCGTTTCCCGAGCGGCCCGTTCCAGGGGTACGTTCCGCTGCCCGCCGCGTCGGCGTGCATGCCGCTGCGGCCGTTGGCGGCGAGGTACGGGTGCTGGGGCGGCGGGGTGCCCGGCAGCGGGCGGGCGTCGGCGGGCGCGCCCTCGTACTGTTCGACGAGCCGGTGCCCGGGGGCGTTGGGTATCTCGTCGGCGTACGCGGGGACCGTGAGGGACACGGTCAGGGCCACGACAGTGGCGGGCACGAGGCGGCGCAGTCTGCTGGACATGCGCCGAAGCTAGAGGGCACCTCAGCAACTGTCCATGACAGTGCGTCAGTTGTTCATGAACTCGAAAGGATCGGCAGGCCGGGGCCGGTCGGTCACGGCCGAATCGAGCTGACGATGTCGGCGGTGGCCGTGAGTCCGTCGTGGATGGTCGGCGCCATGCTCGTGCTCGCCAGATAGAAACCGAGGAGCCCGCAGACGATGGCGTGCGAGACCTTCAGCGCCCCGTTGCGCAGAAAGACCACCGCGAGGACCACGAGCAGCAGCACGACAGAGATCGAAACAGCCATGGGAAGTACCTCCTCCGCCACGTGGAACCGCGGCTTCCGGCCGTCAGTCTGGCGCAGCGGAGGAAGCGTCCGGGCTTATGACCTGTGCTCCGAACGGGTGTTACTTGCGCGAGGGTTGATCCTCGAAGATCATCCGCGGTGCGCGTCGAGGAAGGCCTCGAGTCCCGCGAGGTCATCGGTGTTGAGGTGATCCACACCAGCGGCGAGCAGCTCACCCCAGACCGCGTCGCGCTGCGGCCCCGGCAGGTCGGGGGTGGCCCAGAAACGCACGCGCTGCCCGCGCGCGTGGGCGGCGGAGACGATGCCGCGCAGCTTGTCGCGCTCGGCCGGGGGTATGGGGCCTGTGCCCTGCCAGCTGAAGTTGAGGGACCAGTTGTCGCTGATCAGCGGGATGAGCGAGGCGGGCGCGGCGCTTCCCAGGTCGGCGAGGCGGCCGTCGTAGAAGGCGTACCGGACGCGCTGCGCCTCCATGGGGGCACGGGCCGCCCGGTCGCCGGAGACGACAGCCGTGACGGCGCCGCGGCGCACCTTGCCGTGGCTGTACGACGTGAAGAGGCGCCGGTAGGGCCGCAGCCGGCGGTGGAGTTCGGCGTACGTCGACGCGCCCTCGGTCTTGATGTCGATGAGCAGCTGGAAGGGCGTGCGGTGGTACCCGCGGTACACGGACCCGTGGTGGGCGCGCACCCGTGCGGCCAGGGGCTCCAGGTAGAGCGACTCGAGGGTGCGGGCGGGGTCGAGGTCCACCGGGTCGTGGGCGACGAGGAGCTGTCCTTCGACGAGGAAGATGTCGGCCTCGACGCTGCCGAAGCGGTGGTCGAGCGCGTCGAAGAGGGGCCTGGGGTGTTCGTAGTCGTTGTGGGCGTGGGCGCGGATCAGGGGCCGGGGGTGGCGGCCACCGCCGCTCGCGTACGCGTAGGCGGGCGTCGCGACGCCGCCCGCGAGGACGGCTCCGAAGGTGGTGAGGGCTCTGCGACGGGTGGTGAGGGCCATGTCTGCCTCCCGGAGGGGACGGGTCGTGGCACGCCGGGAGCGCGGCGCGCCGGTACGACGGTGAGCGGGACCTCAGTGAGTATGAGTCTCAGCCCACGCCAGGAAACCCCGGCCGTACGGGAGTTGGCGCTATCGACGCCTCGCGTTCACGGTGGGTCCGTGAAGACCTCGGGGCCGGCGCGGTGCGCGAGCGGGTGAGGTCGACGTCCCGGGCCTGTCAGGTGTCGAAGCGGCGGCGGGCGGCCTCGATGTGGCCGAGGTACTGGTGGGTCCAGCCGCACATCCCGTCGACCGTGGCGCGCAGGGCACGGCCGGGCTCGGTGAGCCGGTACTCGACGCGTGGCGGCACGGTGGGGTGCACGGTCCGCTCGACCAGGCCGTAGCGCTCCAGCATGCGCAGGTTCTGGGTGAGCATCTTGTGGCTGATGCCCTCGACGTCGTCGCGCAACTCGCTGAAGCGCCGGGTGTCTTCACCGAGGGCCTCGATGATCAGAAACGCCCACTTGTTGGCGACGTCCGAGAAGATCTCGCGCGCCAGGGAGTCCGCGCGCCGCAGGTCCGCGTCTTCGGGCGAGCCCGTGAACTGCTTGGTCACCATCAGGTTCCTCAGTTGCCGAAAAGTGCGTTCTTCCTGTTCGGGCGTCACTCTCCTACGGTTCCTGAGTAACCACAAGAGAGCGCACGCTCATGACGAGAAAGCAGGCACCATGACCGCCGACGACGTCTTCACCCACGACGTGCCCGCCGAGAGCGACTTCGGCTACGCGCAGGCCATCAGGTCCGGCGACCTGATCCACGTCTCCGGGCAGCTCTCGCTCGACGCGACCGGCGACTTCCTGCACGCGGACGACTTCGCCGCCCAGCTGAAGCAGACGTACGCCAACTCCGACAAGGTCCTGGCCCACTATGGAGCGACCCGCAACCAGATCGTCTCGCAGACCCTGTACCTGGTGAACCTGCGGCAGAACGCCGAGGCGACGATGGAGGGGAACCTGGCCTACTTCGGTGAGCACCGCCCGGTCAGCACGGTGCTCGGCATCACCGAACTGGCCTTCCCCGGTCAGGCCGTCGAGATCAGCTTCGTCATCGACACCAAGCTGCCCGCCTGACCCGGGCGGGCCCCGGCCCCTAGGCCGCGGAAGGCGCCCGGCCCGTCAACTCGCCCCAGTGGGTGGTGCGGTCGCACCACCGCTCCAGAAGGACGCGGTCGTGGCCGACGGCGAGAAGTCCGGCGCCGCTCTCGGCCCGGTACTCCTCCACGACGTGGACCAGTGCCGCCGTCGTCGAGGCGTCCAGCATCGCGGTCATCTCGTCGCAGATGAGCCACCTCGGGCGCAGCACCAACGCCCGTGCCAGGCAGGCGCGTTGCAGCTGTCCGTCGCTGACCTCGTGCGGGCGGCGGCCCAGGAGTTCCTCGCCGAGGCCGACGCGCGCCGCGAGTTCCGGTACCGCTGGGGCCGCCTCGGAGCCGCGGCCCACCGCCCGCAGCGGCTCCGCGATCAGATCGGTCAGGGTCAGCCGGGGGTCGGCGGACAGCCGCGGCTGCTGGAAGACGACGCCGAAGGCGGTGCGCTGCTCGCGGGGGGCGCGGTGGCGCCAGCCGCGGGCGGTCTCGCCGTCGATGACGACGTGGCCCGCATCGGGCCGGTGCAGCAGTGCGGCGACCCGGGCGAGGGTGGACTTGCCGCAGCCGCTGGGGCCGAGCAGGCCCACGGATTCGCCGGGGGCGATGGTGAGGTCGACGTCCCGGACGACGGGGGCGCGCCGGTCGTATCCGGCGGTGATGGCGCGCAGTTCAAGCACGGGGGGCCTCCAGCACGTCCGCGTGGGGGTGGTGGCAGGCCGCCCCGTCCGTGAGCGCGGGCAGTGCGCCGCACGCCTCGTCGGCCCGCTCGCAGCGGGCCGCGAACGCGCATCCCGCGGGGAGCGCGGACAGCTCGGGCGGCATGCCGGGAACAGGGGTGAAGGCACGCTCCGGGAGGGCGTTCAGGAGTCCGCGGGCGTAGGGGTGCCGGGGTCCTGGCGTGCCGAAGAAGTCGGCGGCGTCGGCGAGTTCGACGACGCGGCTCGCGTACATCACGGCGACCCGGTCGGCGATCCGTTCGGCGGCGGCCAGGTCGTGGGTGATCAGGAGCAGCGCGCGGTCGTCGCCGACGTGCCGGCGCAGTTCGTCGACGGTGCGGTCCACGAGGTCTCGGTCGAGGCCGGTCGTCGGCTCGTCGGCGAGCAGCAGCGGCGCGTCGCCGATGAGGGCGAGGGCGGTGGCGGCGCGCTGGGCGAGGCCGCCGGACAGCTCGTGGGGGTAGCGGTCGAGGTGTCCGGCGGGGAACGCGGCGCGCTCGGCGGCCGCCTCGGCGGCGGCCCGCAACTGCGGCTTGCGCACCCCGGCGAGCTCGCGCAGCGTCTCCTCCAGCTGGGAGCGCACGGTGCGGACCGGCGTCAGATGGGCGGCGGGGCTCTGCGGTACGAGGCCGACGCGCCGCCCCCGCACGGTGCGGGCGAGGGTGCGCTCGTCGGCGGTGAGGAGGTCGACGCGGCCCACGCCGTCGGCGTCGCCGATCAGTGCGCTCCCCGCGGTCTCCGCGTTCTCGGGGAGCAGGCCGAGCAGCGCGGAGGCGAGCACGGACTTGCCGCAGCCGCTCTCGCCGACCAGGGCGAGGCACTCCCCCGCCGCGAGGTCGAAGGTTGCGTCGGTGACGGCGGAGACGTGGTGGCCGCCGCGCATGCGGAACCGTACGGAAAGCCCCTCTACGGAGAGGACGGGGACCGTCACAGCATGAGCTCCGATCGGCGCCGGGGATTGATCCGTTCCCGCCAGGCGCCCGCGAGGCCCGCGATCGCCAGGGTGGGCACGATGATGAACAGGCCGGGGAAGAGCGTCGGCCACCAGTCCCCCGCGAGGAGCGAGCCTCGCGCGCTCTGCACGAGCGTGCCGAGGCTGGCCTGGTGGGTGGGGAGGCCGAGGCCGAGGAAGGACAGCGCCGACTCGTGCCAGATGGCGTGCGGCACCATCAGGACCGCGGCGAGGCCGGCCTGCGGCAGCACGCCGGGCAGCAGGTGGCGCACCGCGACGCGCAGCCGTGAGGCGCCGCCGGAGATCGCCGCGTCGACGTAGGGCCGCGAGCGCAGTGACAGGACTTCGGCGCGCACGATGCGGGCGGTGGACAGCCAGTGCGTGAGCGCCACGGAGACGACGACCGGCCAGACGCCGGGCCGGAACATCGCGACGATGAAGATGCCGAGCAGCAGGTGCGGCACGGACGAGAAGACGTCCACGAGCCGCATCACGATCCGGTCCACCCAGCCTCCGGACGCGGCCGCGAGGGCGCCCACCGCCGTGCCGATGACGGTGGCGACGACGGCCGCGACGACGCCGACCAGAAGCGAGACGCGCAGTCCGTAGACGCAGCGCAGCAGCAGGTCGCGGCCGACGTCGTCGGTCCCGAAGGGGTGCGCGAGGGACGGCGGCCGCAGCTTCGACGCGAGGTCGACGGCCTGCTCGTCGAGGTTCACGAGGGGCGGTACGACGAGGACGGCGAGGACGACCGCGGCGACGAGCACCGCGGAGATGCGCACCCGCCACGCTCGCGTGGAGCGGCGCACGCCGCCATGGGCGCGCCAGGCGATGTCAGCCATCGAATCCCACCCTCGGGTCGGCGAGGCCGTACAGGAGGTCGGCCACGAGGTTGCCCAGAAGTACCGCGGCGGTGGCGAGCGCGGTCAGGGCGGCGAGCAGCGGGAAGTCCACGGAGGTGGCGGCCTGCACGGTGGCCGCGGCGATGCCGGGCCAGCTGAAGACGGTCTCCACCAGGAGGGCGCCGGTGATCAGTTCGGGTACGCGGGAGCCGATGAGCGTGAGCACGGGCAGCATGCCGGAGCGCAGGGCGTGGCCGAGCAGGACGGTCCGTTCGGCGAGGCCACGCGCGCGTGCCCCGCGCACGGGGTCGTCGCCGAGGGCGTCGCCGACGCCTTGGCGTACGTACAGCACGAACCAGGGCAGCTGGGAGACGGCGAGGACGCCCGCCGGCAGCACGAGGTGGCTCGCGACCTGTCCGGCCGTGACGGTCGAGCTGGCCGTGTCGGTCAGGCCGCCCGAGGGCAGCACGCCGAGCTTCAGCGCGAAGAACCAGACGGCGAGGAGGCCGAGCCAGAACGGCGGCGCGGCTTCCAGGGTGTAGGCGAGGGAGGTCACGGCGCGGTCGAGCCAGCCGCCGGGGCGGCGGGCGGCGAGGACGCCGAGGGCGGTGCCGAGCAGGATCGCGACGAGGAAGGCGGTCGCGGCGAGGAGCACAGACCAGCCGACGCGTTCGCCGATGGCGTCCGCGACGGGCTGCCGGAGCGTGCTGGAGTCCCCGAGGTCACCGGTGAGGGCCGAGGTCAGCCAGTCCCACCAGCGGGCGGCCAGCGGCTTGTCGACGCCGAGGTTGGCGCGGAGCTGGTCGAGGTTCTCCTGCGAGGCGGTGAGCCCGGCCGTGCCCGCGTACGCCTTGACGGGGTCGAAGGGCGAGGCGGCGGCGATGGCGAAGACGCCGAAGGTCACGACGAGCAGCACGGGCACGGCGAACAGCGCGCGCCGTGCCGCGAGGCGCGCCATCGGCCCCCAGGGAAGGCGGCGGCGCGCCGTCTTCCCCGGGGCCTCGGATATCGCTGACGTCACTTCTTCGGCTGCCAGTCCTCGACGTTCCACCAGGGACCGGAGGCCAGGCCGTGGTCGTGCGGCTCGACCTGGGTGGTCAGGTCACCGAACTTCTTGTCGACGACGTAGAGGTGGTCGATGTGCGTGAGGAACGTGTAGCCCGGGTTCTTCACGAGCTCGCGCTGGATCGTGTCGTACGCGGCCTGGCGCTCGGCGTGGTCGCCGCTCTTGCGGGCGTCCTCCAGGGCCTTGTCGACCTTGGGGTTGTCGTAGTGCGCCATGTTGTTGAAGCCGTCGCCGGCGAGGGAGGACTTCAGGAGCGTGTACTGGTCGAAGTCCGGGTCGGCCGGGGAGCCGCCGCCCGCGAGGACCGCGTCCTTGGGCATGCGGGGCTCGATGACCTCCCACGTGCCGGACTGCACCTCGACCTTGATGCCGATCTTCTTGGCGTCGGAGGCGTAGGCGAGGGCGTGGTCCTGGCGGAGCTTGTCCCCGGAGAGGTACCAGAGCGGGAACTTCGCCTGGACGCCGTCCTTCTCGCGGATGCCGTCCTTGCCGGGCTTCCAGCCGGCGTCGTCGAGGATCTTCTTCGCCTTGGCCGCGTCGAACTTGCGCTCGGTGCCCTTGGTGAACCAGGGGCTGTCCGTCGGGACGGGCCCGTAGGCCTCCTTGCCCTCGCCGTACAGGATCGAGTCGACCATCGCCTTGCGGTTCACGCCGACGTCGAGGGCGCGGCGGACCGCGGTGTCGCCCGCGACCTTGTTGCCGGTGGGCAGGGTCACGACGCGGTAGTCGAAGGTCTTGGCGGCGTAGGTGTTCTTGTTGCTGTCGCTCTTGTACTTCTTGGCGAGGTTGGGCGGCAGGATCGCGCCGTCGAGCTCACCGGCGTCGAGCCGGGTGGCGCGGATGTCGTCGTCCTTGATGATCGCCATGGTGAAGTTCTTGACCTTCGGCGCCCCGCCCCAGTAGTCGGGGTTGGCCTTGAAGGTGAGCTTCTCGCCCTTGGACCACTTGACGAGCTCGTAGGGGCCCGTGCCGACCGGCTTGGTGGTGAAGGCGCCGGTGTTCACGTCCTGCTCGCCCGCGATGTGCTCGGGCGCGATGGGCAGGACGGTGCGCTCGGCGAACGGCGCGTAGGGGTACTTGAGGTGGAAGACGACGGTGTCCTCGCCCTTCGCCTCGACGCTCTTGACGGCGTCCAGCTCGGTCTTGGACGCGTTGTTCGTCTTCTTGTCGAGGATCGTCTCGTAGGTGAAGACGACGTCCTTGGCGGAGAAGGGCTTCCCGTCGCTGAACTTGACGCCCTTGCGGAGCTTGTACGTGTAGGTCTTGCCGTCGTCGGTGACCTTGGGCAGCTCGGCCGCGAGGGCGGGCTTGAGCTTCATGTCGGCGTCGTGGGTGAGCAGCCCGTCGAAGATCTTCGAGTTGCCGTCCTTGCCGTAGCCGAGGAGGGGGCTGAGGGTCTCGGGCTCGTAGGCGATGCCGACGACCGCCGAGTCCTTGGCACCGCCGGCACCGCCGCCGTCGCCCGGCGCCGAGCAGGCGGAGGCGGCGACCGCTATCGCGGCCGCCGTCGCCACCGCGCCTGCGCCCCGTATCGATCGGGCCCTCATGCTCCACACCCCTACTACTGAAGATCAGCTGTTGTTGCGAACAGCTCGCAATTATGCACTACGTAATAGCGGCGTAAAACGCGCAGCCCGCACCTGATAGGTGCGGGCTACATCAAATTGCGTCGGGCGGGTCAGGGCGCCTGGAGATCGACCAGAGCGGCGAGCGCCTCGCGGTGCCTTCCCGCCGTGCCGTAGGCGGTCGCGTCCGCCTTGGCGCGCTTCAGGTAGAGGTGGACGGGGTGCTCCCAGGTCATGCCGATACCGCCGTGCAGCTGGAGCGCCTCCTCGGCGACGCGCACCGCCACGGGCGCGGCGTAGGCCTGGGCGAGGGCGGCGGCCACGTCCGCGTCGGCGCTGCCCGTGGCGAGGGTGTCGGCCGCGTACCGGGCGGCGGCGCGGGTGTTGACGACCTCGGTCCACAGCTGGGCGAGCCGGTGCTTGAGCGCTTGGAAGGAGCCGACGGGCCGGTTGAACTGGTGCCGCTCCTTCGTGTGGCGGACGGTCTCGGTCAGGCACCATTCGGCGATGCCCAGCTGTTCCGAGGCGAGCAGCGCGGCCCCGGCCCGCAGACCTCGCCGTACGGCAGCCCCGGCGTCCGGCGTCAGCTCACGCGCGCGTGCCCCGTCGAGGGTCACCGTGGCGAGCGGCCTGGTGAGGTCGAGGGAGGTCCGCGGGGTGACGGTGACACCGTCCTGCGCCGTGTGGACGGCGTGGAGCCCACCGTCGGCGGGGACGAGCAGCACATCGACGCCGACCGCGTCCGCGATGCCGGTCAGCTCCCCGTGCAGGGCGCCCTTTTCATGACGTACGCCTTCGAAGGGGGCTCCCGGAGCGACGGCGAGGCTCACGGCGAGCGCGCCCACCGTGCGTCCGGCGGCGAGCGCCCCGAGCAGCTCGGCGGCCTCGCTCCCCGCACAACCGAGCAGCGTCTCCGTGGCGACGACGGCGCTGGTGAGGTAGGGCACGGGCGCCACCGCGCGGCCCAGCTCCTCCAGCACGACGGCGGCTTCGCGGTGCGTGGCGCCCTGGCCGCCCAGATCCTCGGGGACGAGGAGCCCGGCAAGCCCCATGCCGTCGGTGAGCGCCTTCCACAGCTCGCGGTCGAGCGGGGTGTCGCTCTCCACGCGCGCGATGACGGTCGCGGCATCGCACCGGTCGGCGAGCAGTCCGCGCACGGCGGAGCGCAGCGCCTCTTCCTCTTCGGAGTACAGCAGGTCGCTCATCGCGCGAGGTCCTTCCAGGCGACGTCCTTGTCGGTGCGCGGCTCGGCGGGCAGGCCGAGGACGCGCTCGGCGACGATGTTCAGCAGGACCTCGCTGGTCCCGCCCTCGATGCTGTTGCCCTTGGACCGCAGATAGCGGTAGCCAGCGTCGCGGCCCGTGAAGTCGACCAGCTCGGGCCTGCGCATCGTCCAGTCCTCGTACAACAGGCCGTCCTCGCCCAGGAGTTCCACCTCCAGGCCGCTGATCTCTTGGTTGAGGCGGGCGAAGCCGAGCTTCATGCCGGAGCCCTCGGGGCCCGGCTGGCCCGCGACGAGCTGCTGGCGCAGCCGTTCTCCGGTGATCCTGGCGACCTCCGCGTCGACCCAGAGCTTCAGCAGGCGCTGGTGGAGGTCGTGGGTGCGCAGCTCGGGGCGGTCGCGCCAGGCCTTGGCGACCGGCCCGATCATGCCGCCCTCACGCGGGATGCGCATGCCGCCGATGGAGACGCGCTCGTTCATGAGCGTGGTCTGGGCGACCTTCCAGCCGTCGCCGACCTCGCCGAGGCGGTGCGCGTCGGGGATGCGCACGTCGGTGAGGAACACCTCGTTGAACTCGGCCTCGCCGGTGATCTGGCGCAGCGGCCGCACCTCGACGCCCGGGTCCGTCATGTCGCACACGAAGTACGTGATGCCCCGGTGCTTGGGCACGTCCGGGTCGGTGCGGGCGATCAGGATGGCCCAGCGGGCGGTGTGGGCGCTGGAGGTCCACACCTTCTGGCCGTTGACCACCCAGTCACCGCTCTCCCCGTCGCGCACGGCGCGGGTGCCGAGCGCGGCGAGGTCGGACCCGGCGCCCGGCTCGCTGAAGAGCTGGCACCACACCTCCTCGCCGGTCCACAGCGGGCGCAGGAAGCGGCGCTTCTGCTCCTCGGTGCCGAAGCCGAGCACGGTCGGCGCGGCCATGCCGAGGCCGATGCCGATGCGGCGCGGGTCGTTGTCGGGCGCGCCCGCGGCCTCCAGTTCGGTGTCCACGACGGCTTGGAGGGAGCGTGGCGCGCCGAGCCCGCCGAGTCCCTCGGGGTAGTGCACCCAGGCGAGGCCGGCGTCGAAGCGGGCCTTGAGGAAGTCGGCTCGGTCCGTCGTGGCGGGCGGGTGCGCGGCGAGCAACTCCTGCGTACGGGTACGGAGTTCGGCGGCGTCGGTCATGCGGCACCCCCGTGCGGGAGGACGACCACGCGGCCGGTCGTCACGCCGTCGGCGACGCGCTGCACGGCGGCCGCGGCGTCGGACATCGGCACGCGCTCGCTCACCAGCGGCTTGATCGCACCCTTGACGGCGAGCTCGGACAGCTCCTCGTGGCAGCGCAGGATCAGGCCCGGGTCCTTGGTCTTGTACAGGCCCCAGTGCAGGCCCACGATCGAGTAGTTCTTCACGAGGGCGTGGTTGAGCGCGGGCGTCGGGATGGCGCCGCTGGCGAAGCCGATGACGACGATCCGCCCCTCGAAGGCCACGCACTTCGCGGACTTGGTGTAGGCGTCGCCGCCCACCGGGTCGTAGATCACGTCGGCGCCGCGGCCGCCGGTCGCCTCCTTGACGGCACCGATCACGTCGTCCGTGCGCCGGTCGAGGACGAGATCGCAGCCGAGCTCGCGCGCGACCCGCGCCTTGTCCTCGCCGCCGACGACACCGATGACCTTGGCGCCCGCCGCCTTGCCGAGCTGCACGGCGGCGCTGCCGACACCGCCCGCGGCCGCGTGCACCAGAAGGGTCTCGCCCGCCTGGAGGTGCGCGCGGCGGTGCAGGGCGAACCAGCCGGTCTGGTAGCCGATGTGGAGCGCGGCGGCCTCCGCGTCGTCGAGGGCGTCCGGGGCAGACAGCAGCGCGGCGCTCTCCGCGACGGCGTACTCCGCGAGACCGCCGTACGGCAGCACGGGGTTGGCGATCACACGCCGCCCGTCCTCGGTCTCGCCGCAGATCTCCATGCCAGGCGTGAACGGCATCGCGGGCCTGACCTGGTACTGGCCCCGGCAGAGCAGCGCGTCGGGGAAGTTGATGTTCGCGGCGCGGACCTTCAGCAGCACCTGCCCCTCGTCGAGCGCGGGGCGGTCCGTCTCGGCGAGGCGCATCACCTCGCCGGGCTCGCCGTTCTCGTGCACTTGCCATGCCTGCATGCGGGGCCTCCACGGGGCTGTCGTAGACCGTGCTCGTCCGCATACTAAGCGGTCGCTTGCCCGTAAGGGAACAGCCCTGAGGGCAGTCTCGGGGAGGGCCCCGGGAGGCGGTCCGGGGAGCCCTCAGCCCGCGTCACCCTTACGAGTGGGCCTGGCCCGGACGTGCATGCGCTCCCCCTGCGGCCCGAAGAGGCTGATGAACTCCGCGCCCCCCTCGCTCGTGGCCCCGAACCAGTGCGGGACCCGCGTGTCGAACTCCGCGGCCTCGCCCGGACCGAGCACCACGTCGTGGTCGCCGAGGATCAGGCGCAGCTTCCCCGACAGGACGTACAGCCACTCGTACCCCTCGTGGGTCTGCGGGTCCGGGGCGGCCGCGGTGCGGGCGGGCTCGACGACCTTGTACGCCTGGAGGCCGCCGGGCTGGCGGGTCAGCGGGAGCATGGTGCGGCCGTGCCGGACGATCGGCTTGGCCCGCACGCGCGGGTCGCCCACGGGCGGGGCGCCGACCAGCTCGTCCAGGGGCACCTGATGGGCGCGGGCGATCGGCAGGAGCAATTCGAGGCTGGGCCTGCGGTGACCCGACTCCAGGCGCGACAGGGTGCTGACCGAGATGCCGGTGGCCGCGGACAGGCCCGCGAGGGTGGCGCCGCGCTCCTTGCGGATGCGGCGCAGCCGGGGGCCGACCTCGGTGAGGACCTGATCCATCGCTTCCGGCTCTGTGGTCTCTTCTCTCATACGCCCATCATGCGGCCCGGCCGAATTCCGCGGTCGGGGCACCTCTCCGTCCGGCCTCGAGCCGAACTCCGCCGACTCTCGAACACATTGACTATTGCCATCGTTTACCGCGGAACGACTCGGGTATGCCTGTCCGACGTGCCCGCACCCCGACACCCGCATGGAAAATGCGAGGCCCCCCACATGCCCGGAACGCAACGGTGATGCCCCCGAAGTACGCGGTGAGCCTCATGGCGGTCATTCTCGCCGGATTCGCCCTCATCGGCGTAGCGAACCTGATCAAGTTCTCCCACACGCCCCAGAGCCTGTACGTCTCCTGCGCCGTCGTCAGCTGCTGCTATCTCCTCCAACTGGCGCACTGTTCGCCGCAGTTGCGCAGTCGCATTCGCCACCCCAGCTGGTCGCTGACCGCGCAGGCCGCGCTCTCCTTCTCACCGGTTCTCTTCGTCGGACACCAGTCGGGCGCTCTGTGCGGATTTCTCGCCGGAGCCGTGACGGAGTTCCTGAACCCCAGGGCGTCCGCGGCCCTGTTCGGGCTGATCTCCCTGGCCGTCCTCACCATCTCGCTCACCAGCGGGGACAACCTCCTCACCGTCGCGTTCATGGGGCTCTCGACCATCTCCATCGGTCTGATCTCGACCGCCCTGAGCAGACTGGCCGGCCTGGTGACCGACCTTCATCGGCGGCGCGAGGAATCCGCCTGGGTGGCCGTCGCCCAGGAGCGCGTCCGCTTCACCCAGGACCTGCACGACCTGTTCAGCTACAGCCTGTCCGCGATCACCCTGAAGACCGAACTGGCCAAGAGGCTGATCGGGAAGGACGACGCGCAGGCGCTCAAGGAGCTGTCCGAGTCGCTGGAGATCACCCGTTCCGCCCTGGCCGACGTACGGGCGGTCGTGCACGGAAAGCGGTCCCTGCATCTGCTCCAGGAACTCGAACTGGGCAGCCGGGTCCTTCGTTCCGCGGGCATAGAGGTGTCCGCGGAGGGCGATTTCAAGCACGTCAGCCCCCGGATCGGCAGCGTCCTCGCGGTGGTTCTGCGCGAAGCGGTCACCAACATGCTGCGGCACAGCCAGGCCACCCAGTGCCGGATCGTGCTCAAACACTGCCTCACCGGGGACGGGCGCCACCTGGAACTCGCGGTGATCAACGACGGTTCGGCCGGCCCGGCCGCGCAGGCGAGCACCTCCTTCGCGTCCGACACCCGCCACGGCGGCAGCGGACTGGACCACATGGCCACACGCGTGGAGCAGATCGGCGGCGAGCTGCGCGCCGAAGCCGTCCGCGGCTGGTTCCACCTGACGGTCTGCTGTCCGACGACGCACCCCTCCTCCGTCGCCCGCGTCTGAATCCCTCTCCCTCTCCGAGGCGTTCGAGTACCGCTCGAGCACTCGTGAGCAGAGTCCGGCACCGAGGCCGCCGGGCCCGGGCCGCACCAGGCCCGGCGGCCCCTTCAAGGGGTCACCGTCGGCTCGGAGGGGCAATCAGTGGAACAGCAGAGAAAACTGACTCCGCACATGAGGTACTACGAGGAATTCGCCACGGGTGACATCTGCTGGACGCCGTACGTCATGTTCTTCAACCGGCCGGGCCACACGTCCCCGACCATCAACACGGATTCCGGCGGATTCCGTCTCTCGGTCAGGGGTGAATCCTCCTTCTCCCTCAAAGAGAACCGTCCAGACGCGCCGGTGAACGTGGTGCTCGGCGCCTCTCCCGCCTTCGGGCTGGGAGCGAGCGACGACGCCCATACGATTCCGTCCCTGCTCTCCCAGGGGGACTTCGCCGGGCCGTGGCTCAACCTCGCCGCGCCCGCGTTCAACTCCACTCAGGAAACGCTGCTCTTCCTCATGCACCGGGACGAACTGCCCGCCGTGCGGAACATCATCGTCTACTCGGGCCTGAACGACCTCGTGGTCGGCGGGCTCCCGGACGCCGACAGCGGGTACGGCCAGTTCTTCTTCTCCGGTGAGTTCTTCCGCCAGCTGGGCGTGCCCGCTCCCCACAGCGGCGGCCGGCAGCCCGGCTGGGCCCAGGGCCGGGTGGCGCAGGCGGCGCGGCGCCTCAGCGGCGAGGCACGGCAGGAGAAGCACGCGCTGGCCGATCCCGAACAGCGCATCGACATCGCGGCCCGCGCCACCGAACGCAACCTGAACCGGCTCGTCGAGCTCGCCGCCCCCACCGGGGCCCGCGTGCACTTCGCGCTCCAGGCGACCGCGGCCTGGAGCGGCAAGCGGCTCACCGAGGAGGAACGCCTCCTCATCGAGGAGAACTACAGCAAGCGCTCCCAGATGTGGGACCTGTTCCGGCAGATCCTCGATCCCGACGTGCACGCCTCCTACGCGCAGCGGCTCGAAGCCGCCTGCAAGCGGAGCGGTGTGCCCTTCCTCGACGTGAACCAGGCGCTCGACTCCTCGCCGCACCGGGACTCCTGGCTCTTCGTGGACCAGACCCACTGCACGGACGAGGGCAACCGCGTCGTCACCGACATCTTGAGGAACGAATTCGCCATCCTCCCCCAGTGAGGTGATCAGCATGTTCCGGAAACTCGTCGCGCTGCTCAAACTGCGCAAGAACAAGCGCAAGCGCCGCAAGGACAACACTATCTACCCGATGTTCTGAGAGGAGGTTTCACTCCGTCATGTCCTCGCGCTATCGAACGCTGTACTTGCGTGCGCTCTCCCCCGGCCCTCCGCTGCCGCTCACGCCGGAGGACCGCCGAGACCTCCCCTCGACCGAGGCGTCCGAAGACCCCGGCGACGCCGCGCGGTCGCTCCGGTCGCTGGCCGAAGAGGCCGTCCGGTGGAGCGCGGAGGAGAGCGAGCGCTTCACCGACGTGTTCCCGGCCGCCACCGGCCAGGAGGCGGACGCACGGCAGGAGACGGTCCGCCGGGTCATACGCAACTGCGCGCCCTTCGCCCTGAGCGCCGGAGCCTGGTTGCAGTGGCTCTCGAGCCCCGGCAACTCCGAGACGGAACCGGTCCTTCGCACCCTGAGCCTGTACGCCACCGACGTGGGCGTCGGCATGCCGCTGGCCGACCGCGGCACCGACTTCCGCGAACTCCTCAGGGGGCACGGCATCGCGGAGGAACAGCCCGGTCTGCAGCTCGCGGGCAGCGAGTACGTCGACGGCTTCAGCTTCCGGCTGCCCGCCCTGCTGTTACTGATGAGCCGTCACCCCGACGCCTACCAGGCCCAGTTGCTCGGTGCGGACCTCTGTCTGCGCCACATCGGCGTCCTGCCGCCCCTGGCGGCCGCGCTCCGGGCCGCGCGGGTCAGGGACGACGAGTACGCGGCTCTGGACCTGGGCGGTCCGCGGCCCGGTGCCGGGGCCAGCGGGCGCGAGCTGTCCTGGGCCGCCGTACACGCGCTCCTCGACGCCGCGCGTCCGCGTTCCGCCGAGCGCGCCTCAGGAGAGGGCGACGACGCCGGGCGGGCGGTCAGCGGCTTCCGCTGGGCACTGCGCGAAGTGCGTGACTGGAGCGAGCGCCTGCACCAGGAAACGGCGCTCTCCCTCCACCCCGACTACGGAGTCTGGCGGCTGATCCACACGCGGGCCCGCCAGGCGGCGGCGTACCACTCCCGTTTCCTGCTCGACGGGCGCCCGCTCTCCGAGTGGTTCGCCGACGTCGACGCCGGTCCGACACCGTTCTTGACCGCGCTGGCCCGCAGTCGGCTCGTACGCCCCGGAAAGCCCGAGGCCAGCCCGCTGCTGCGGTCGCTCATCGGCCCCAAGGGGCCCATGTTCCGCATCTTCACCGAGGAGGAGATCTCCTTGCTTAGCCGCTGGATCCGCCGGCTGCCGGATCCGGGGTCCGTGCTCACCGCCCCGGCCGACGGGCAGGAGGAGCCCCGCCGCGATCTGCACCGGGCCCAGGCGCAGTGGCCCGTACAGGGGTCGAAGTCGGCCCTGTCGGCCCTGCCGGCGGAGGCCCACCCGGCCGCGGACAGCGCGCCGGCACCGTTCACGGCACGCAGGCCCCCGCTGACGCACAGAGCGGCGCGGTCCGCCTACACGCCCTTGCTGAGCCGTGCCGACTCGCCCGCCCTGCGCGATTTCGCGCATGCCTACGCCACGCGCTGGCTGGCGCGGTGCCGCTACGCCCTCAACCGCCCTTCGCGCAGCGGACTGCCGGTCGTCTGGGATCGGGAGAACGGACTCCGCGCCTGGCTCGCCCGCGCTCACGATCAGCACGCGGAAGGGTTCGAGGAGAACCACGTCACGCTGCCCAGCCGCGCGGAACTGGTGGACTCCACGCTGCAACTGGCGCCCCTCATCATGATCGACGGCGGCTGGCTGCAGGCCTTCACCGACTACCGGCTCGCCTCCTCCCGAGTCGGCCACTTCCTCTTCCGCACCTACTGGGACGAGCTCGGCAACGGCGAACCGGAGCTCAACCACCCGCGTATCTACCGGGAACTGCTGCGGCAGATGGGCATCGACCTGCCGCCCACCGCGTCCCGCGCGTTCACCGACTGGCCCGAGCTGCGCGACGAGTCCTTCGCCATGCCGGTGTTCTGGCTCAGCGTCTCCCGCTTCCCCGACGAGTTCACCCCGGAGATCCTCGGCCTCAACCTGGCGATGGAGCTGTCCGGGGTGGGGGGCAGCTACCGCAATGCCCGCGTGGCCCTGCGGCACCACGGCTTCAGCACCCAGTTCGTCGACCTCCACAACACGATCGACAACGTGGCCACCGGGCACTCCGCCTGGGCGGCCGACGCCATCGACAACTACCTCTCCGACCTGCCCGGAACGCCGGGTCCCGGTGGAGAAGCCGAGGCCTGGGAGCGCGTCCGGGTCGGTTACCGCTCCCTCAATCCGCCCACGGGCCGGCTCGCCGAGCTGCGCGCGGTCCTGAGCAGTCGCCGTCGTACGCCGGCCGCCGCCCAGCCGGCGCGTCCCTCCCTCTGACACCCGACAGCTGAGATCTCCTACCGAGGAGCTGAGCCCATGGCCACCGATGCCCCGGTCACCACCGTCCTGGGCCTGTCCGCCTACTACCACGACAGCGCGGCCGCCGTCGTCGGCGCGGACGGGATCGTCGCCGCCGCTCAAGAAGAGAGGTTCAGCAGACGCCGGCACGACCCGGCCTTCCCCGAACTGGCCATCCGCTACTGCCTGGACGAGGCGGGGCTCCGTCTCGGCGACCTCGACGCCGTCGCGTACTACGAGCGGCCGGATCTCAAGTTCCGCCGGGTCATGGCCACCTACCTCGGCACGGCGCCCCGGTCCTGGAGCTCCTTCCGGGAGGTCATGCCCAGCTGGCTGAGCTGGAAGCGGCGCGCCCTGAACACGGTGCGCGACCGGCTGGCGGAGCTGGGCCCCGGTCCCGTACCCGAGATCAGGGCTTTCCGGCACCACGAGTCGCACGCCGCCTCCACGTATCTTCCCAGCCCCTACGAGAGCGCCGCCGTCCTCTGTGTGGACGGGGTGGGCGAGTGGACGACGACCTCGATCTGGCACGGCGCGGACGGGAACGTGGCGCCTGTCGCCGAGCTCTCCTTTCCGCACTCGCTCGGGATGCTCTACTCGGCCTTCACCTACTTCTGCGGGTTCAAGGTCGACTCGGGCGAGTACAAGCTCATGGGTCTGGCCCCGTACGGGCGGCCCGTCTACGCCCAGCGGATCCGGGACCACCTCGTCGACGTCAAGGAAGACGGTTCCTTCCGCCTCGACACGCGCTGCTTCGCGTTCCTGCACGGCCATGTCATGACGGGCCGCGCCTTCGAGGAGCTCTTCGACGGACCGCGCCGCGAACCGGAGAGCCCGCTGACCGAGCGGGAGTTCGACCTCGCCGCCTCCGTGCAGCTCGTCACCGAAGAGATCATGCTCAAGCTCGCCCGGACAGCACAGCGGCTCACCGGCGAACACCGGCTCTGCATGGCCGGTGGTGTGGCTCTCAACTGCGTGGCCAACGGCAAGATCGCCGAATCCGGGATCTTCGACGAGCTGTGGATCCAGCCGGCGGCCGGCGACGCGGGCGGCGCTCTCGGGGCGGCACTCCTCGCGCAGCGCGGCCCCGCCCGGGCGCGGCCGCACACCCGGACGGGACGCGACGCGATGCGCTCCTCCCGGCTCGGCCCGGCCTTCGACGACGACCACGTCCAGGCCTACCTGGACGCCTCCGCCATCCCGCACCAACGGCTCGGCCCTGACCACATCAACCGCGCGGTGGCTGAGCACCTCGCGGAGGGGAAAGTGGTGGCCTGGTTCCAGGGCCGGATGGAGTTCGGCCCGAGGGCCCTCGGCTCCCGCTCCATCCTCGGCGACCCGCGCGACCCGGCGATGCAGTCAGCGATGAACCAGAAGATCAAGTTCCGGGAGTCGTTCCGGCCGTTCGCCCCCGTGGTCCTCGCCGAACGTGCCGCGGAATACTTCCAGTTGACCCAGCACAGTCCCTACATGCTGCTGGTCGCACAGATCGCCGCGGGGCAGCGGCTGTCCTCGCCGGCCGCCGCGGACGCCGGCGGACTGGACCTGCTCAAGGTCACTCGCTCCACGATCCCCGCCGTCACTCATGTCGACCACTCGGCCCGGGTGCAGACCGTGAGCACAGAGTCCGACCCCCTCCTCCACGGGCTCCTGACCGAATTCGACCGGCTCACCGGTTGCCCGGTCCTCGTCAACACGTCGTTCAACGTACGGGGCGAGCCCATCGTGGCGACTCCCGAGGACGCCTACCGCTGCTTCATGCGCACGAACATCGACACGCTCGCCATGGGCGGCTTCCTCATCGAGAAGGCCGAGCAGCCGCAGTGGTCGGAGAGTGACGACTGGCGCGAACTGATCCCGTTGGACTGACCTTCCGACCTCGATTGGGGCCCACCATGGACGCACTCCGCCGCGCCGGCGTCACCGCGCTGCTGGCCGTCGTCTACCTGCTCATCGTCATCCCCGTCGGTTGCGCCCTACGACTGTGGCGCGATCCCCTCGACCGCGCACCGCGCCCCCGGGCGCGGACGTATTGGACCCGGCACCGTGCCTGAGCGCACCGGTCTCCGCTCCGTCCTGATCATCGGCTCCGGCTCGCAGGCGTGCCGGGCTTTGAAGGCGGAGGGGCTGCGGGTCATCCTCGTCAGCTCCGATCCGGCGATGATCACGACGGATCCGGAGATCGCCGACGCGACGTATGTCGAGCCGATCACCCCGGAGTTCATCGAGAGGATCATCGCCAAGGAGCGGCCCGACGGGCTGCTGCCCACGCCGGGCGGTCGGGCGGCGCTGAACGTCGCGGTCTCTCTTCAGGAGCAGGGGGTTCTGGACAAGTACGGCGTCGTCGTACCCGGCACCAACGTCCAGACAATCAACAGGTGTCAGGACGGTGCCCTGTTGAAAAGAGTCGTCGAGGAGGCCGGTCTTACGTTCCGGCCGGCCGCCGAGGTGTTCATGGAGGAGTCCGTCCTCGGCTGGAAGGTGTACGAGCTGGAGCTGATGCGCGACCGCAATGACAACGTGGCGGTCGTCTGCTCCATCGAGAACGTCGCCCCGACGGGCGTGCACACCGGCGACTCGATCACCGTTGCCCCCGCGATGACGCTCACCGACCGCGAGTACCAGATCCTGCGGGACGTCGGCATCGCGATCATCCGCGAGGTCGGCGTCGACACCGGCGGCTGCACCATCCAGTTCGCGGTCGACCCCGAGGACGGCCGGGTCATCGTCACCGGGATGAACCCCCACGTCTCGCGCTCCTCCGCCCTCGCCGCCAAGCTCGCCGTCGGCCGCACCCTCGACGAGACAGCGGGCGGCCTCACCGAGAGGACGCCGTCGTCCTTCGGCCACGTGATCGTCACGACGGGGGGCGGGGCCACGGCGGCCGGCCGGACGTTCGCCGAAGCGCTGAACAAGGCGCTGCGCCCGCGGGGCGGGGACGGCGGCCCCGTCGGTTCCACCGGCGCCCAGGACGACCACGGGCTCCTCGAAAAGGTCGCCGCGGCACCGCACTTGACTCCCGACCTGCTCACCGACGCCAAGCGCCACGGCTTCTCCGACGCGTGGATCGCCGCCCTCCGTTCGATGCGGGAGGAGGCGGTACGCGAAGTGCGGCACGCTCTGGGCATTCGACCGGTCTACCGGGCCTTGGACGGCCCGCCCGGGACAAGTCCGTGCCTCTACTCCTCGTACGACGGGGAGCCCGAGGTCGTACAGCGCGCCAAGCCCGCTGTGATCGTCCTGGGCCCGGGCTCGCGCCGGGGCGCCCTGGGCGCGGAGCTCGGGCACTCCTGCCTCCACGCCGCCGCCGCCCTGCGCGGGGCCGGATACGAGGCCGTACTGGTCGGCTGCGATCCCGAGGACTTCGCCACCGACGGCAGTGCCTGCGACCGGAGCTATGCCGAGCCGCTCACGCTGGAGGACGTCCTGGAGGTGGTCCACGCCGAACAGCGCGGCGGTCCCGTGGCGGGCGTCGTCGTCCAGTTCGGCGGTGCCGGGGCGCTGCGTCTCGCGCGAGGTCTCGCGGAGCTCGGGGTGGCGGTTCCCGGGAACCCTCTGGGGGCCGTCCGCCGAGCCGGCGTACGCGGCGTGGACGCCGGTACCGGCGTCGAGATCGACGTGGACGCCCTGTTCGACGGGGACGAGCTCTATGTGGGCGCGGTCATGGAATGTGTGGGGGCCGCCGACTCCCCCTCCGGCGGTACGACGCACGTGCTGCCGCCCGTCGCCCTCGGCAAGCACGACCTCACGCGCCTGCGCGCCGCCTGCGCGACCGTTGCCGGGGACCTGGGCGCACGCGGGCCGCTCAGCATCCGCTTCGCACTGACCGGCGGAAGCCTCTCCCTACTGAGCGCTGAGCCGTCTGCCTCGCGGACCGTGCCCTTCTCCTCGTGCGCGACCGCCGTGGCCCTCGCCCGGGCCGGTGCGCGCATCGTGCTCGGTGCGACCGTCGCCGAGCTGCGCGCCGAGGGCATGCTGCCGGCCGTCGGTGACGGCGGCACCCTGCCTGCGGGGGCGCCGGTCTGCGTCCAGCTGGACGGGGCCATGGGCAACGGCTCCGCCTTCGGTGCGTCGTTCGGTACGGCCTTCGCCAAGGCCCGACTCGCCGCCGACCGCCCTCTGCCCACCAAGGGCCGCGTGGCCATCGTCGTCGCCGACCGGGACAAGCGCGCGGTGATCCTCCCCGTCCGCGAGCTGGCCGCCATGGGGTTCGAGCTGCTGACGACCGCCGACACGGCGGACGTGTTCCGGCGCAACGGCATCGACGCCACCGCGATCGGCGCGAACGGAGCGGGTCGGCCCGACGACCGGGACATGACGGTCGCCGAGCTCGTCCGCGAGGAACAAGTCGACCTCGTCGTCGCCACGTTGGACGGCCAGGAGGCCCGTACCGCCGCCAGTGCCCGTGACGTCCCCTGCGTCACCACGGTCCAGGCCCTCTGCGCCACCGTCCAGGGCATCCACGCCCTCCGGGGTCCCGCGGAAAGCGCCCCGCCGCGGTCGCTCCAGGAGTGGCGGACCACTGCGGCGACGCCCGGAGAGCGCTGAGCGCGGCACAAGCCGCCGGCGCCGTCCGCACCGTCCGCGCCTCCCATTAGGCTCACCGTCATGGTCATGACTGCGCCGACGTACGACGATGTGGTGCGCGCCCATGAGCGCATCGGCGGGCACGCCCATCGCACTCCCGTGCTCACCTCCCGCCTCACCGACGCCGAGCTCGGCGGGCACTACTTCTTCAAGGCCGAGAACTTCCAGCGCATGGGCGCGTTCAAGTTCCGCGGCGCCTTCAACGCGCTGTCCCGCCTCACGCCCGCGCAGCGGCGCGCGGGGGTCGTCGCGTACTCCTCCGGCAATCACGCCCAGGCCGTCGCGCTGTCCGCGCGTCTCCTCGACGTACCGGCGACCATCGTGATGCCCCACGACGCGCCCGCCTCGAAGCTCGCCGCCACCAAGGGATACGGCGCCGACGTCGTCTCCTACGACCGCTACGACGCAGACCCCGAGGAAATCACGCGGGCGCTCTCCGCCGCACGCGGACTGGCCTTCGTCCCGCCCTACGACCATCCCGACATCGTCGCCGGACAGGGCACCGCGGCCCGAGAACTCTTCGAGGAAGCGGGTGAGTTGGACGCCCTCTTCGTGCCGCTGGGCGGTGGCGGGCTCCTCGCCGGGACGCTGCTGGCGGCCCAGGCGCTGGCGCCGCGGTGCGCGGTGTACGGGGTCGAGCCCGAGGCGGGCAACGACGGGCAGCTCTCGGTGCGGCGCGGCGAGATCGTCCGCATCGACACCCCGCAGACCATCGCCGACGGCGCCCAGACCCAGCATCTGGGCGCGTACACCTTCCCCGTCATCCGTGACCGTGTGGAGGAGGTGCTCACCGCGAGCGACGCCCAACTCGCCGACTGCATGCGGTGGTTCGCCTCGCGGATGAAGACCGTCGTGGAGCCGACGGGCTGCCTCGGCCTCGCCGCCGCCCGGGAGCGGAGCGCCGAACTGCGCGGCCGCCGCGTCGGAGTGATCATCAGCGGGGGCAACGTCGATCTCGACCGCTACGCCCAGCTCCTCGCGGCCCCGCGCTGAGGTCCACGTGCCGGGGCCCCCGGCGCCCCGGCCCTGCCAACGTCGGGGGTCAGAAACGGTCTCTCAGCGTGTGGAACGCCCGCTGGTGATGGACGAGAGGCGCGCCCTGCCGGTATCGCAGCTGCGTGACGCGCCCCACCAGGAGAAGGTGGTCGCCCGCCGGGTAGCGGGCGTGCACCCGGCATTCGAGCTGGCACAGGGCTCCGTCCACGACCGGCGAGCACATCGAGTCGTCGTCGCTGTCCTGCGGTGAGAACTTCTCGCCACCGCTGCGGGCGAAGCGCTGGGCGATCTCCTGCTGGACCTCGTCCAGCAGGCTCACCGCGAAGCCCGTGCACGCGGCGAACGCCTCGTAGCCGCCCGCGCGGTGCGCCACACAGGTGAGGACCAGGGGCGGTTCGAGCGACACCGAGCTGAACGACGTGACGGTCAGCCCCCAGGGGCGTCCGGCGGCGTCGCGGGTGGTGACGACCGCCACGCCTGCCGCGTGGCAGGCCATCGCGGAGCGGAAGGACTCCGCCGTCACTGAGCTCAGGGCTCCGGCGACCGTGTCGGTCATGGCAGCACCACCACCTGCCCGGCGAAGCTCAGCCCCGCGCCGAATCCGATGAGCAGGGCCGTGCCGCCCGCGTGCACCCGCCCCTCGGCCAGCACGCTCTCCAGGGCGAGCGGCACGGACGCGGACGAGGTGTTGCCCGTTCGGACGACGTCCCTCGCCACGACCGTGCCGGGGCCGAGTCCCAGACGTTCCGCCATGAGCCCGATCATCCGCTCATTCGCCTGGTGCGGCACGAAGGCGTCGAGCCCGGCGGGGTCGACACCGGCGAGCCGCATCATCTCGGCGGCGGCCGGGGCCACCTCGTCCATCGCCCAGCGGAAGATGCGCCGGCCGTCGATGCGCAGCCACGGCCGCTCGCCGCCCTTCGACCAGGCGGAGGTCATCCAGACGGAGTCGACGTACCTGCTGTCCGTACGCCGGACGACCGGGCCGAAGCCCGGGACGTCCGACGGCCCGACCACGACCGCCCCCGCCCCGTCCGCGAACAGGAAGGCGCCGCCCCGGTCGACGCGTTCCACGATGTCCGTCATCCGGTCCACGCCGATGACCAGCACATGCCGGGCGCTGCCCGAGCGGACCGAGTCCGAGGCGACTGCGAGCGCGTGGCAGAACCCCGAGCACGCGGCCGAGACGTCGAGGGCGGCCGTCCCGCGCGCGCCGAGGGAGCGTGCGACCCGGGCCGAGAGCGGAGGGGCGTGCAGGAGGTCCGTCATGGTGGCGACCAGCACGAAATCGATGTCCTCGGCGTCGACTCCGGCCTGGGCGAGGGCCTTTCCGGAAGCGGCGACGGCCATGCTCTCCAGGGTTTCGTCGTCCTCGGCGAAGCGGCGTTCACGAATACCGGAGCGGCTCTCGATCCATTCCGGGGTGGAATCGAGCGTTTTGCATAACTCCGCGTTGTCCACCACCGCTCGGGGTCGATAGCCGCCGACCCCGAGGATTCTGCTGTAGCCTTCCGCGCACGCAGGCCGTACGGGAAGAATGTCGGTACTTATCACTGTTGTCAACACCTTCTCCAATTCAGCGTCCTGACGGAGCAAAACTCTGCATAGGGTGGAAAAGGAACGGGCCGCATTCTGATCGAGCCCTCTGGAGCGTCCCTAGAGGGAAACTCGTCCGCTCCCCCAGGCATAGTTGGCCGACAGTTGACTGTAGGAGGACCGCGACCGGATGTAACCTTCGCAACGCTGGCCAGGGGGAGGTCAACTGCTTTCCAGGGGGGGGTTCGGCAGTGATACGGCTACTCATCGCTGAGGACGTACAGATGGTCCGCGGGGCGCTCGTCGCCCTGCTGAGGCTCGAACCGGACTTCGCCGTCGTCGCCGAAGTCGGTCACGGCGACGACATCGTGCCCGCCGCCCGCCGCACACTCCCCGACGTAGCCGTGCTCGACGTGGGACTGCCCGGCACCGACGGCCTGACCGCGGCCGCCGAGCTCCGCAAAGCCCTCCCGGAGAGCCGCACCATCATCCTGACCGGCATGGGCGGCCCCTCGGTCATCCGCCGGTCCCTGGACGCACGCCTCGACGGACTGCTGCTGAAGGACTCACCTCCGGAACGGCTCGCGGCGGCGATCCGCGACGTGATGGCGGGCCAGCGGGTGTTCGACCCGGGCATGACGCTCGACGCGCTCGAACTGGGCACGCAGATCCTCACGCCCCGGGAGGCGGAGGTGCTCCGCCGCACGGCGGACGGTCACGACGCCCCCCACATCGCGAAAGAGCTCCACCTGTCGGTCGGCACGGTGCGGAACTACCTCACCGCAATCGTGAACAAATTGAACGCACGCAATCGAGTGGACGCCATACGGATCGCCCGCGAATCAGGTGTCATCTGACCGGCAATCACGCAGGGCGCATGAAAATATCATGTCGATGCATGACGACATCACTGGGAACCTAGATCGCGCCGTGCCAGACTCATGGGCGTCAGAATTCCCAAGTGAAAGGCGACCCATGGAAATCGAAATACTGGGTCCGCTGAACGTGCGAATTGCCGACAGATCGATTGTTCCCCGCGCCGGAAAGCCCCGTCAGCTCCTGGCCCTCCTCGCGCTGCGGTCGGGGCATATCGTCCCCATTCCGACGCTCATGGAGGAGCTCTGGGGCGAACACATACCCCGAAGCGCCCAGACCACGTTGCAAACCTATGTGTTGCAGCTGCGCCGGCTCATCAAGACGGCGCTCCCGGCGGACTCTCCCTGCACCCCGAAGGACGTGCTGATCACCCGATTCGGCAGTTATCAGCTGAATTCAGAGCCCGGCCTGTGCGACGCGACGCTTTTCCAGCAGAAGGCCACCGCGGGAACCAGGGCGTTCGAACAGGGGGCGGCGGCCGAGGCCTCCGCCCTGCTGGGGGACGCGCTGAGCCTGTGGCGCGGCCCCGCGCTCGCCGACGTACCGGCCGGCCGCATCCTGGAGATCGAGATGCTCGCCATGGACGAAGCGCGCACCCGCGCCCAGGAGCTGCGGCTGGAGGCGGACCTCCAGTTGGGCCGCCACGGCGAGATCCTGGGCGAACTGATGATCCTCGCCGCCCACCATCCCCTCAACGAGAACATCTGCGTCCTGCTGATGACGGCGCTGCACCGCTCCGGTCACACCTGGCGGGCGCTGGAGGCGTACCAGCAGCAGCGCGCCACGCTCGCCCGTGAGCTCGGCGTCGCGCCGTCCTCGCGGTTGCAGCGACTGCGCCAGGAGATCCTGGGCGCGGGCCGGAGCGAAGAGCGGAGGGCGGCATGACGAACCCCGGCCCGCCGCGCACCGTCGCCGTGCTCGGCACCGGCACGATCGCTCTCGGCTGGACCGCGCTCTTCGCCGCCGCCGGGTTCGACGTCCGGATCGCCAGCACCCGGGCGGACGCCGAGGAGCACGTCGAGCGGTCCCTTCCGCAGTACGCGCGCTCGCTGCCCGGCGGCGCCGTCCCCCCGGAGAAACTCGGCGCGCGCCTCTCCTTCCACCGCACCGTGGAGGAGGCCGCTTCGGACGCCGAGGTGGTGCAGGAGAACGTCCTGGAGGACCTGTCGCTCAAGCAGGACGTGTTCCGCCGGGCCGGTGAGGCGTCGCCCGGCGCCCTGCTGCTCTCCTCGACGTCCACACTGCTGCCGGCCGACCTCGGCGCCCGCCTCGACCGGCCGGGCCGTGTGATCGTGGGCCACCCGTTCAACCCCGCGCACCTCGTGCCGCTGGTGGAGGTCGTGGCCGCCGAGGACGCCGACCCCGCCGATGTCCGCGCGGCGGTGGACTTCTACGCGCGGCTGGGCAAGACCCCGGTCGTGCTGCGACGGGCCGTGCCCGGCTTCGTCGCCAACCGCCTCCAGTCCGCGCTGCTGCGGGAGAGCATCCACCTGGTGCGGGAAGGCGTCGTCACGGTGGGCGAGCTGGACGACATCGTCACGGCGTCCATCGGGTCCCGATGGGCCGTCGTCGGGCCGTTCCAGGCCTTCCATCTGGGCGGTGGAGCGGGCGGCCTGCGCCACCTCATGGCGCATCTGGGCGACGGTCTGGAGCGCGGCTGGGCCGGGCTCGGCAATCCACCGGTCGACGCCGCGCTCAAGGAGAAGCTCCTGACGCAGGCGGACGAGGCGTTCGGCGCACACAGCTACCCGCGGCTGGCCGCCCGGCGCGACCGGGCGCAGAACGCCGTGATCGCGGCGGTGCGGGAGGCGGGGTCGGCGGACGACGCGCCCTGAGAGAGCCGTGTCGCGGAACCATGCGTGAGGGTCGGGACGCCTTTGTCCCGACCCTCACGGCCTTCCCCGGCTTTTCCCAGGTCCCCTTCCGGAGGAACATCGGGAGGAACTTCCGGAGGAAGGCGTGTCAGCCGATCAGTTCCTGATCCTGCGTCACCTTCCGGCTGAGCGTGCGCAGTTCACCGTCCTCACGGACCAGAACGTCCCGGACGATGCAACTGGGTGCGATCACGGGACGCGGTTCGCCGGGCCGGGTCGTGCCCACGAGGGCGTAGAACTCGGTGTGCACGGATCCGTCGGCCTGCTGCCGCACGTCGAGCATGGTGAACCAGTGGCGGCGCTGCACCGGGTCCGCCTGAAAGCGCCGCTTGTTGTAGGCGCTCACCTCGGCTGCGATGTTCGCGCGGCCGCGCACCGCGGGCGCGTCGGGGGAATGGGCGAAGAGCGCGTCCTCGGCGAACGTGGCGGCGAACTCCTGCGCGCGCACGGCGTCGAGGTGGTGCACTTGGCGGGCGTAGAAGAGCTGGACTTCCGCGTAGAGCCCCGACTGGGCGGTCTGCCGTACGGACGCCGGGGTCCCGGGGTGTGCTGCGGTGCTCATACTGCCTCCTCGAAGAGCTGCCCCCGGTCGGGGGCGCCGAATGCCGCGGCGTGATCCTCGGCCCAGACACGGAAGGGCAGGGGCGGCCGCCCGGTGATCTCCCGCACGGTCTGCACGACCGGCAGCCGGCGCTCGTACAGATAGCGCTCCACGTCCAGCAGGCCCCGCGCGTAGGCCTCCGGCAGGCGCGGTGCGCAGCGGCGCACCCATTCGTCCGGGTCCAGTCGCCTCACGGCCAGTTTCCGCCCGAGGACTTCGCCGAGGATGTCCACGCGGGCCGGGACGTCCAGCAACTGCGGTCCGGAGAGCGCGAGTACACGGCGGTCCGCCGGCGCGGGGCCACGCAGGACGGTAGCGGCGACCTCGGCGACGTCCCGTGGGTCGATCACCGGAACGGCCAGGTCGGGGTGGACGACGCCGATCACGTCGCCCGCGCTCAAGTCCGCCGCCCACGCATGCGCCTGGGTCGCGAACGGGGCCAGTCGCAGCACCGTGACGGGGATGCCGGTGGCGAGCAACCACGCCTCGCCCTGCGCGTGCCTGGCGAACAGCGGGCCCCGGTGGGCCGAGCCGTCGGGCGCGTCGGCGGAGAGAACGACCAGATGCCTGAGCCCCGCGGCCCGCCGAGCGGCCCGCGCGAACGCCTCGCCCGCGTCCTCGGCCAGCAGGACCAGGGCCGTGTGGACGCCGTCGAGCGCCCGGGACACGGCTGCCGGATCGGTCAGGTCACCGGAGACGGTCTCGACCCCCGCGGGCAGCGCCGCGGCCGCCCCGGCGGAGCGCACCAGTGCGCGGACGGTCGGTTCCCTGGCCCGGAGCAGTTCGACCACGTGGCACCCCACCGTTCCGGTGGCCCCCGTGACCAGCACAGTGTCGGGCATGCGCGTCCTCCCGGAGTCGGGCGGGCCGCACGCCCGCCGCTGGGGCGGCAGCACACCAGCGGGTCCTCGAAGGAGACTCCAGCGTCACTTGTTCCGCCCGGCGGGCGGGGTCAGTCGTCGCGCTCGCACGAGGCCCCGCTCTCGTACGCGCCCATGGTGCGCACGAACATGGCGCGCTCCTGCGGCGTCAGCGGGTCGAGAGCGCGCTCCCACGAGCTGGCGCCCTTGGAGAGCCAGCCGTTGATCGCTTCCCTGGTCTCGGGGTCGTCGGAGATGGAGACGATGGTGCGGCGCCGGTCGGCGGGGTCCGGCTTGCGCTCGACGACGCCCTGGCGGTTCAGGTCCGCGACCATGAGGCTCACCGTGGTGGGCGCGACCTCCAGCCGGGCGGCGAGTTCGTTCACCAGGGCCGGGCCGTCGAAGACGAGGTTCGACAGGAGTGACAGGTGCCGTGGGGCGAGGTTCAGCGTCTTGAGCTTCTCAGGGACGGTCGTCCGCTTCAGCCGCTGAGCGACCCGCGGCATCAGCACGAGCATCGCCCGGACCGCTTCTTCCCGGCTCATGCCCTCGACGTCGGCCTCCCGCCGGGCGGCGGCCTCCTCGGCGGCGGCCCCTTCCGTGGTGACGGCCTCCTCCGTGGCGGCGGTCGCCGCCTTCGCGGCGTTGGGCCGGCTCCGCCGACGCTGCCGCTCCCCGTGTTCCGTTGACATCAGCCACAACCCCAAATATCTTTGCTTTCAAAGCAAAACATCTGCCTGTTCTCCACGATACCGGACACCCGCCCTCCAGGACTGATCAGGAAAGGGACGGCCCATGTCGTTCTCCCCTCCCCCCACAGCGGATACAACCGAGTACAACCCCCGGCGCTGGGCGGCCTTCGTCGTCACTCTGTCCGCGGCCTTCATGGACCTGGTCGACACGACAGTGATCAACGTCGCACTCCCCTCCCTCCGCGAGGACCTCGGGGCGTCGAGCACCCAGCTCGAATGGTCGGTGGCGGGCTACGTCCTCGCCTTCGCCTCCGGGATGATCACGGCGGCCCGCCTCGGCGACCGGTTCGGACGGCTCCGCGTCTTCCAGGCGGGACTGGCCGCGTTCGTCGTGACCTCCGCGCTCACCGGCCTCGCGGTCAACCCGGAGATGCTCGTCGCCGCACGAGTCACCCAGGGCGCCTCGGCCGCCTTAATGGTGCCGCAGGTGCTCGCGATGCTCAGGGTCGAATTCCCCCCGGGCGAGCAGCACAAGGCGGCCACGATCTTCGGTCTCAACTTCTCCATCGGCGGCGTCGGCGGCCCGCTCATCGGCGGACTGATCCTCAACGCCGACCTGTTCGGGCTCGGCTGGCGGCCGATCTTCTTCATCAACATCCCCATCGGCATCGCCGCGCTGATCGGCACCTTCGTCCTGTGCCGCGAATCCAAGGCCCAGCACGCCGCCACCACGGACGTACGCGGACTCATCATCGCGACCCTCGCCGTCCTGACCCTGCTCTATCCGCTGGTCGAGGGGCGCACCATGGGCTGGCCCTGGTGGACCTTCGTCCTGATGGCCGGGTGCCCGGTCCTGCTGTGGCTCTTCGGGCGCTACGAGAAGACCGTCGTACGGCGCGGCCACGCACCCCTCATCGACCCCGCCCTGCTGCGCGAACGCGCCCCACTGGGGGGCCTGTCGGTGGCCGTGCTGTTCTTCGCCGGGACCGGTTACACCCTGGTGATCACCGTCCACCTGCAGAGCGGTCTGGGCTTCAGCCCGCTGCACACCGCGCTGAGCATGGTGCCGTTCGCCGTGGGCGTGGGGCTCTTCACCCCCTTCGCCCCCAAGATCCGCCAGTACGGCCGTCCGGTCGCCGTCGTCGGCTCGCTGCTCGCGGCGGCGGGCATGAGCGCCAACATGTTCACCATCCGCGCCGTCGCCGAGGACCTGAACTCCTGGCAGCTGGTCCCCGGCCTGCTCGTCGCCGGTCTCGGGGTCTCCATGACCTCCGGCGTCCTCATCGCCACCGTGCTCGCCAAGACCCCGGGGCATCTGGCCGGCTCCGCCGCCGCGCTGGTCAACACCGCCATCCAGATCGGTGTGGCCGTCGGCATCGCCGTGGTCGGCACGGTCTTCTTCGGGCACCTGGACGACAACGGCAACGCCGTCGACGCGGCGGTGGTCGGGCTCCTGACCGTGGTCATCCTGTATCTGCTCTCCTCCCCCGCCGCGTTCATCCTGCCGCCGGGACGCCTCATGTTCGCCGCGGCGAACCCCGGGCCGAAGCAGGAGGAGACGGCGTCCGACCAGGCCCAGGAGGACGCGGCCGCGGAGTCCGGCTCGCTGACCTCCCGGCACGCGGCCGAGTGAACCGCCCGCCGGGCCGCCCCGCCCGGTGACACCCCGGCCGCCTCTCCCCGCCCGGAGACGCGGCCGGCACCGTCCGCGCACTGGTCCAGTCACCGTCAAGGCAGCTTCCACCCCGCCGCACGACCCTGGCGCCCCGGCCGCCGCACCCAGCGCGGCGGCCCTCTCCAGGGGAGGACCCGTGCCGGAGACCATGACGACGTATCAGGCGCCCGCCGGGCAGTCGACCGGACTGCGCCCAGAGGCAGCGACCACCGCGGCGGCGCGGCACGCGGCGCACGCGGAACGGGAGAAGGTGCTCCACCCCGCGGTCGCCGAGGCGCTCCGCGACGCCGGGTTCGCCCGCCATTTCGTGCCCTCGCGGTGGGGCGGGGGCGAGGGCGGCTTCGAGGAGTACCTGGCCGCCGTGGCCACGGTGTCGCGCAGCGACCCCTCCGCGGGCTGGTGCGCCGCGGTCCTCGCCTCGCTCTCCCGCATGGCGGCGTTCCTGCCCGAGGAGGGGCAGGAGGCCGTGTGGTCGCGGAGCCCCGACGCCCTCGTGGTCGGAGCGCTGGTGCCCGGGGGCGGAGCCCGCGCGGCAGCGGGCGGCTGGCTGCTCAGCGGCCGCTGGCCGTACGTCAGCGCGGTGCACTACTCCGACTTCGCGCTGCTCGCGGCGCAGGTCCCCCTCGACTCCGGGCGCTCGCAGACACGTTTCCTGCTGGTCCCGCGCTCCGCGTACGGCATCGACCGGACCTGGGACACCGTCGGCATGCGGGGCACGGGCAGCGACACCCTCGTCCTCGACGAGACGTTCGTGCCGGTCGGCCACACCTTCCTGCTCAACGAACTGGCCGCGGGGCGGGGGCCGGAGGGCGGACCCGCCTGGCTGCGCGTCCCGCACAAGAATGTCAGCGGCCTGAGCTTCGCGGCGCCGATCCTGGGCGCCGCGCACGGCGCCCTCGACGCGTGGACGCGGACGGCGGCCCGCAAGCACGCGGCCGCGGGCCCGACGCAGCCGCCGTCGGTGTCGGCCGAGCTCGATCTGGCGCGCAGCGCGGCGCAGACGGACGCGGCCGAGCTGCTGCTGACCCGGGCCGCCCGCGACGCCGACCTGGGTCTGCTCGGCTCCGAGGCCGCCGGGGCGCGCGCGCAGCGCGATCACGTCGTCGCGGTGGACCTGCTGCTCGATGCCGTGGGCCGGCTTCAGCGCACCGGTGGCACCGGGGCGCAGTCGCTGGGCGGTGACCTCCAGCGGTTCTGGCGGGACGCCAACACGGCGGCCGGGCACGCCGTGCTCAAGTGGGAGCCCGCCGCCCGGCGGTTCGGGTCGGCCCGGCTGCGGGAGGCCGCCACCGACGTGTCCTGATCCTGCGCATGCCGTGAGAGCCTGTCTTTGAACCCCCGTCGTTCGCGCGAAGCGCGGGCGCAGCGGCGGAATGGGGCCTCCCCTGCTCGAGCGGAGCCGAGAGCTTGGGGAAGCGTGCGATCGGCGTGCGGTGTCCCAGGTCATCTGGCGGAGCCACCTGTCCTGGGACACCGTGCGGCATGGGGGTCCCCCCTGCTCGAGCGCAGCCGAGAGCTTGGGGGAGTGCGTGCCGGGCGTCGGGGCGCAGGCGGGGGTTCAAAGACACGCTCTCAGGGGCCACCGGAAGCGGTGGCCCCTCACGGCATGCGCAGGGTCAGGCGGCGGGTTCGCTCGTCACCTTGAAGTCGCTGATGCGGAGTTCGGCGCCCTGGCCGAAGAGGCGGCTGCTCTCCGCGCTGTCCTCGTCGACGAAGCTCTGCTCGGTGGGGGCGCCCGCGTCGGGCCGGTAGTAGGTGGTGGCCCGGGAGAGCCGGACGAGCCCGCGCCCGGTGGGCCACGAGCCGTCGAGTAGGCTCAACATCCCCATTCCGGCGCTCAGTTGACGTGGCGTCACGTCCTCGGGTGTGCCGCCCTCGTCCAGGGTGAGCGTGTCCCGGTCCAGCGGGTGGCCGATGCGGTCCACCGTCAGGACGCTCTCGCCGTCCAGGGTCCAGTGCACGGTGCCGGCCGAGTGGTCGTGGGAGATCTTCACCCGGTGCAGGTCCTGGGGCGACCGCGCCGCCAGCGGGACCGTGCACGCGAAGGAGCGGTAGGCGCCGAGGTGGCGCCGGGCGAAGTTCGTCCGGCCGTAGAAGGCGTACACGCGTTTGTTGGTGAGGATGAAGTCGAAGGCCACGGAGGTCTCCGGGTCGATGGTGTTGAGCATCGACCCGGCGAGCCGCAGGTCGTCGTCCGGGTCGTGCACCGCGTCGCCGAATGGGTGGTCCGCGGTGCCGTAGGTCCGGCCGGAGATGCTCGCCTCGACGGACAGGACCCGCCCCGGCCTCGTGTCGAACCCCTGGAACCCCGCCGTGGACCGGCGGTTGACGTAGGCGATCCACTTCGCGTGGTCGGCGAAACCGGGGATGGAGCCGGGCTCGCCGGTCTCCCTCGGCACGGTGCGGGTGAAGGCCGGTTCGCCGGTGCGGGGGTTGCGGCCGCGCGCGACGAGGCGCAGCCCGTCGGCGTCCGTGCTCATCACCGCGTCGTCGGCGATGAGTTCGGCGCTCGCCTGGACGAAGCGCCACGGCGCGTCCGGGCCGTCCGCCCGCAGCCCGCCCCGGAAGTCGTCCTGCCACAGCACGGTGGCCCGGTCGGTGGTCGGATGCGTCATCACAGCTCCTTGTCGTCGGTCGGGCGGCGCGGGGCGGTCCCGGCCAGGTGTACGAGGACGGCGTCGAAGGAGTCCACGACCTCGTCGGCGCCCGCGGCCAGCAGTTCGTCGGGCGTGGCGACCCCGTACGAGACGCCGATGGTCCGCATCCCGGCGGAACGCCCCATCTCCATGTCCGCGGTCCCGTCCCCCACGACCACGCAGCGGTCCGGCGGAAGCCCGAGTCCGCCGGCGACCAGGAAGGCCATCTCGGGGTCGGGCTTGCTGCGCCGCACGCTGTCGTCGCCCGCCACGACGCGGAAGAGGTCGGCGACTCCCATCAGCCGCAGCAACCGCTCCGCCGCCCCGCGGGGCTTGGACGTCGCGACGCCCATCAGGAGCCCTTGGGCCCGTGCCCGCCGCAGCCCTTCGGTGACGCCGGGGCAGGCGAGGTCGGCGGGGTCGGTCCCCTCCAAGTGGGCCCGGAAGAGCTCGCGGTAGGAGCGGACGGCCGCCGCGACCTCCGGGGCGTCCTGCGCGCGGCCCAGCAGATGGGCGAAGTTCTGCTCCAGGGGCCTGCCGACCAGCGCGCGGACCGTCGCCTCGTCCGCGGGGGCGCCCTGGTCGGCCAGGATCTTCGTCATGATCGAGGCGATGGCCCCCGGAGTGTCCGCGAGCGTGCCGTCCAGGTCCAGGACGAGCCCTCCCACAGGAGCCGGTGCGGCCGGTCCGGCCCCAGGGCCGCCCTGGGCCGCGGCCGTCATCGTCCCGCCCCCGCCGCGACGGCGCGTTCGGCGCCAAGGGCGACCGCCAGTTCACCCGCGACGCGGGCCGTGCCCAGCAGGATGGAGCGGCCGGCGGCCGCGGTGCGGCCCCCGGTGGCCCGGGAGACCGCGCGCATCAGGAACGGGCTGACCTTGTTCCCCGTGACGCCGGTCCGCTCCGCCTCCGCCAGCGCCTGGGCGATGGCGCCTTCGACCAGCGCGCCGTCGACCGCCTGCTCCTCGTCCACCGGAACGGTCAGCAGCACGGTTCCGCCGCCGTTGAGCAGCCAGTGGGTCCGCGCGGCCCGGGCGGCGGTGCGCAGGTCGTCGACGCGCGCCACCGGGATGTCACCGCCCCTGATGTAGAAGTGCGGGAGCCGGTCCGTGCCGTAGCCGAAGACCGGGACTCCCGCGGTCTCCAGGTACTCGGCGGTCAGCCGGGCGTCCAGGATGCTCTTGGCGCCCGCCGAGACGACGGTCATGCGGGTCCGGGTGAACTGCAGCAGGTCGGGCGATATGTCCAGGGTCTGCTGGGCGCCCCGGTGCACCCCGCCGATCCCCGCGGTGGCGAAGACCTCGATCCCGGCCAGCTCGGCGATGACGATGGTGCCCGCGACGGTGGTGGCGCCCACGGAGCCGCCCGCCACCGCCGCGCCCAGGTCTCGCGCGCTCACCTTCTGTACGTGGGTGGTGCCCCGGATCCGTTCGATCTGGTCGGCGTCCATGCCGACCAGAAGCCGGCCGTCGGCGACGCCGATCGTCGCCGGTACGGCACCGGCGTCACGTACGGACTTCTCGATGGCCAGGGGTAGTTCGAGCGACGGGCTGGCGGTGATGAGCGAGGACTCCAGTGCGACCACCGGCCGCTTCTCCGCGACAGCGGCCGCCACTTCCTCGGAGACCTGCAGTAACGCGTCCATGCCATCCATACGTGCCATACGTGTGCCGTCCTTTCCGTGCGCGTCCACAGACCGTCCATGGACGACAGACAACGGGGGCTGCCGTGCTCGCGCACATGGTGTGCGGGCTGCCTCGAAGCCCACTGGATCGGCCGGCCGCTGAGGCGACAGCTGGTTCGAGTCGTATTCGAGGGGTGGTTGCCACGGTGCTGCCGCGCTGCGCGAACCGGCCTGCGCACTTGACGGACTGATGTACGGAGGAGAATCCATGCCCTCAGAGGCTGCTAATGGCCGTCGCCCCTTGGTTCGGTCACGACGGGCGGCCGCCTGTCTGGTGGCCGCGGCCACCGCGTGCTCGGCCCTGACGCTCACCGGCGGTGCCGGCGCCGCCGAGCCGGCCGGGTCGAGTTCGGAGAAGGTCCTCTTCCAGGACGACTTCGCCAAGGGCTTCGACGCGCGGGAGAAGTGGCTGCTCGGCTCTTCCAACACCCCGGACGGTCAGCTGGCACAGGGCGACGGGGTCATCACGTCGAACGCCACCGGGATCACCGTGGTGCCGACGGGCCGCAATCCGCGGACGGGCCGGCCCGCGTTCGCCGCCACCGCCGCCCAGGACGCGACCGGCTTCGGCGGCGGCACCGGCGACCACCTGAAGTGGGTGGCCCAGCCGCGCGTCTCCTCCGCGAACGGGTTCCCGGTGCCCGAGACCGGGGCCTGGAACTGCAAGGCGGACGTCACCGTCAAGGCGGAGGGCGTCGAGAACCACCCGTTCGGCCGGGCGGTGAGCGACCCCCAGTCCGACCCCCGGCTCGCCAGCGCCACGGTCATCACCGTCGACCACGCCACGCACACCGTGGCCAACTTCTCGGTGACCAACAACGAGGTGCACGCCGTGTACGAGCGGCTCCCTGTGGAGAGCGGCGCCTACGCCGCCTTCCACTACTCCGTCCCGGTCGCCAAGCGCACCGCCAACAAGCCGGTACGCCTCGCGATCCGCTACGACCAGGGCGGCAAGCGGGTCAGCTGGCTGGTCAACGGCAAGCGGGTGCTGTCCACCGACCGGATCGGCACCAGGGCGTTCGACCGCAAGCACCTGCGCATCGAGCACGGGGGCCCGGAGGAAGTGGTGCGGGCGTCGTCCGTGCAGTGCGGCCTGGCGACCGGCAATCTGCTCGACGGGGGCGGCGGCGCGGGCGACCGGGACAAGGCCGGCCTCGTCCGGCTGGAGGACAGCGACAACTTCTACTACGACCCTGCCAAGGGCGCTCCGACGCCGCAGAAGTTCCACGACGACAAGAGCCTTCTCAAGAACCGGTTGTGGGGGCAGGGCGTCACCTTCAAGGTGAAGTCCTTCAGCATCAGCACGTCGGACTGACCGTCCGCCACGACGGGATACGACAGGACGCCCGGCCGGGAGCCTCCCGGCCGGGCGTTTTCGCGGGCACGCGACCGGTGGTCAGTCCACCGTCGAGAACAGGTCGTCCGTGACCGCGCGCCGGCTGGTGGAGCGGCGGTCGTCGACGCGCTGCCAGTGCTCCCCGTAGATCATGCGGGTCATCGCGGGAAACCGGAGCAGCAGGTTCGGGTATCCGGCGGGGATCGCCGTCGCCCGGTCCAGGGCCGCGAGATGGTCGCGTCCCAGGTCCACGTCGACGCTGCCGAGGTTCTGGTTCAGCTGTTCCTCGGTCGTCGCCCCGATGATGGGGATGACGGTGCCCGGCCGGGACCGCAGCCACGCGAGGGCGACCTGGGCCGGGGGGCGGCCGAGCTCCTCGGCGATCCGCACGACCTCGCGGACCACGTCGTCGCCCTCGCCGCGCGCCCTGCCCCACGCGACCTTGTTCAGGCGCCCCTCCTCACCCCTCAGGTACTTGCCCGTGAGGCGGCCGTCGGCCAGCGGTCCCCAGACGAACGCCGGCAGGTCGAAGGCGTGCGCCATCGGCAGGAACTCGTTCTCGACCGCGCGGTCCAGCAGGTTGTAGTGCACCTGCATGGCCGCGAAGGGCGTCCAGCCGCGCTGCTCCGCGAGGGTGTTGGCCTGGGCGATCTCCCAGGCGGGCCAGTTGGAGACGCCGACGTACAGCACCTTTCCGGCCCGCACCTGGTCGTCCAGGGCCCGCATGACCTCGGCCACCGGGGTCAGCGTGTCCCGGGCGTGCACCCACAGGATGTCGATGTGGTCGGTCTTGAGGCGGCGCAGGCTGTCCTCGAGCGACACCACGAGGTTCTTGCGGTGGTTGCCGGCCGCGTTGACGTCTCCGGGACGGACCTGGAGCGTGTACTTCGTGGTGAGCACGAAGGCGTCCCGCCGGTGCTGCAGGAGGTCGCCCAGGACGGATTCGGCGGTGCCGCGCCCGTACTCGTTGGAGGTGTCGAGCACATTGCCGCCGGCCTCCGCGAAGCGCTCCAGAATCTTGGCCGGCCGGTCGTCGGGCAACTCCCAGTCGTCACCGAACGTCATGGTCCCCAAAGCGAGTTCGGAGACGCGAAGTCCCGTCTTGCCGAGCACTCGATAGCGCATCCCGGACACGCGTCAGCCCTCCAACGCAGGCAGCAGGGTCTCTTCCTCGTAACGGAAGTGCTCTTCAAGGCCGTTCACGACACGGTCCAGCTCGGCCCGCAGCCGGTCCCCGTCCTCGGCCCGGTCGAAACCGCCCTTGTCCAAGAGCTCCTCGAACTCGGCCAGGGCCGCCTCGACCACCTTGTGCTCGTCGCGCAGCCGGGAGATGGCCGGGACGAGGTGGGGGAACTTCTCCTCGAAGGCGGAGAAGGACCCGTCCTCGCGGATGTGGTGCATCTGCAGTCCGTAGCAGTACGTCAGGCAGCGCTTGCGGAGCTGCTCCGTCAGGTCGGCCACGGGCTGCGCGGCGGCGCCTTCGGGCGAGAGGGTCTCGTCGATCGCCGCCCGGACCCGCGCGAGGTCCGCCCGCAGGTCCTCGTGGTGCTTCTTGAGCTGGGCGCCGATCATCCGGCTGCGCTCCGTGTTCGCACCGAGGTTCAGCGGGTACAGCGCGACGACGGGAATCGTCCGGTTCGCCTGCTCCTCGTACTGGCGGAAGGCCGGGTCGATGGTGCACTGCTGCTCCCAGTACCGGTCGCGCTCCTCCCCTTCGAGGACCTCGGCCCGGGTGGCGAACGGCTTGACGGCCCCCTCCTCCGTGCCGATCTCCAGGGTGACCTGGGGGCTCTTGAGCAGATTGTGGTACCAGTCGGGGTGCTTGTCGCGACCGGCGTTCGAGGCGAAGACGAGGTAGCGGTCGCCGTCCTTGTTGTAGATGGCGGGGTTCACATGGGGCTTGCCGGTCCGTCGGCCCATGGTGGTCAGTACGACCATGGGCGCCCCCTCGAACATTCCGCCCACCCGGCCGTTGTTCGCCCGGAATTCCTGGATGACCCGCTCGTTCCAACTCAGACCGCTGTCTGCCTGCTCTTCACTCATGAGAGTCTCCGTCGGATCTGTCGACACGGGGTCGACACAGAAGGGCATTTCCATTTGCTTTGAAAACAAATTTAAAACGAATCTAGGATCTCCGGAGCCCCCTGTCAACCGCGGCCCGCACCGTCACCCGGCCCACCGTGAGCTCGGCTCCAGGACGCCACGACGCCCTTCTCAGCAGCCCCGCGTCGGCGACGAACTCCTGCGGCTTCGGCGCTCCGATGCGCGGCGCGTAGCAGGGCGCCCCGCCGGGCGCCGGACGGACCAGGCCGCGGCCGTCCGGGCCCGCTCCGTCCAACAGAGTGAGCAGGCCGAACGCGCAGACCAGCCGGCTCAGACGCACCGGCTCCCCGTCCTGCCCGCCGTGGTCGAGAAGCAGGTGCCGACGGTCCGCCGGACGCTGTCCCGGGCGGTCGATCCGCAGCACCTCGGCCCCCTCGACCCGCCACACGGCGCACGTACCGCCCTCCTCGAAGGAGACCGAGAGCCGGTGGCGCTGCCCGGGGCGACGCCGCGCGACCGGCAGGGCGTAGGAGAAGGAGGCGTACTGCGACCCGGGGGTCGGCACCCGCTCGTACAGGGCGTGGACGCGTGTGTCGGTGAGCAGGAAGTCGCAGACCACGTGCGTGGCCGGGTCCATGGTGATCATCGCCGCGGCGGCGAGGCGTACGTCCTGGCCGGGGTCCGGCACCGCGTCGCCGAAGGGGTGGCGCGCCGCCCCGTAACCGCGCGCGGACAGCACCGTGGTGCACTCGACCGCTCCGCCTTCCGGCACCTCGAATCCACGCCCGTCCTCCCCCGGCCCACGCGCCAGCGCCACCCACTTGAGGTGATCGCCGGGCCCTTGCGCGGCCTCGTCCCGGTCGGCCAGGGGTGCGAAGGCCGGCTGCCCCGTGACCGGATCCGTCCCGGCGGGCACGACCCGCAGCCCGTCGGCGGCGGGCAGGAGCGTCGCCTCGTCCCGCATCGGCACGGCCCAGGGTGCGCCGAGCCCGTCGCGGAAGTCGTCGTCGAACAGCACCTCTCCGGACACGTGAACGGACTGCTGCATGGTGCCTCCCGGCTCGTCGTGAGGGCGCCCAGCGTCAGAGCACCGCAATGAGCGCCACTTGAGCTCCCGTCCACTCCGGATCGAGCGGCCCCCGCCACCGTCTGCCGCGTCGCACCGCCACCCAGGCAATCCGCTGGGCGAACCCCCCGGAGAATCGAGGCGCTCGTGAACCACCCCCAGACCGTGCTGCTGCTTCCGGGACAGGGAGCCCAGCGAGAGCGCATGGCCGCGGGTCTGTACGGCGTGCACAAGGAGTTCACCGCCGCCATGACGGACTTCTTCGACGCGCTGGGACCCGAGGGCGACCGGCTGGCCGCGCAGTGGCTGCGCCCCGCCCCCAACCCGCGCCTCGGCGAGGCGCACATCGCCCAGCCCCTGCTTCTGGGCGTGGGGTTCGCCCTCGGCCGGGCGGTCTCCGCCTCCCACGCCCCGCCGGGCCTGCTGCTCGGGCACAGCGTGGGCGAACTCGCCGCCGCCTGTCTTGCCGGGGTGTTCCGGCAGGCCGACCTCGGCCGCCTCGCGGCGGCCAGGACACGTGTCCTGGGCGACGACGGCCGGGGCGGCATGCTCGCGGTGGCCACACCGCTGTCCGGCCTGCCCCTCGACATGTACCCGGTCGTCGTCGCCGCGGTCAACGGCCCTCGTCAGACCGTGCTGGCGGGGCCCCTCGACGCACTGGAGCACGTGGACGGCCTGCTGAGGGCCGCGGGCCACACCACACTGCGGCTGCGGTCGGACCGCGCCTTCCACAGTCCGTCGATGGCCGGCGCCGCCCGGCGCCTCGCCCACGAGGTGGCCGCGCTGCGGCCGGCGCCGGCCCGCTCGCCCCTGATCTCCACGCGCACGGCGCTGCCCCTCCTCGACCGGCAGGCGGTGGACGCGACGTTCTGGGCGGACCAACTGGCCCTGCCCGTGCGGTACTGGCCCGCGCTCTCCTCGCTGCTCGACGCCTCGGGCACCGACCCCGGACTGCTGCTGCTCGACGCGGACCCCAGCCGCTCGCTCAGCGCCCCGGCGCGCCGTCACCCGGCCGTGCGGGCCGGTACCACCCGGGTGGTCCCTCTCCTCGCACCGCCCCGGTCCACCGGCGGCCCGGCAGACGCGGAGATCTTCGAACAGGCCGTGGAGAGCATCGAGGAGGCGATCACGCGTAACACGCGGGCAGTCTCCCGCCGTTGAACTCCACCATCTCGCCGAAGATCCCCACCACGTCGAGGGGCTCGCCGTACGCACCGCCCCGCAGCTCCGCGTACGCCCGGTGCAGATTTCCCACCAGGCGCTCGGGGTCCGTCCACTGCTGGTAGGGGTGGGTGCCGAGCTGGCGTGCCGCCTCCAGCGGTGCGAGCCCGGCCGCCAGAGCCCCTTCCGCCGTCCGCAGCAGCCACCGGAGGTACCCCTCGGTCTCGTCGATCGCCTCGGGGCCGCACACCGGCCCGTGCCCGCCGACGATGACGCGCGGGGCGAGCGTGCGCAGGTACTCCAGAGTGCGCAGCGATCCGTGCAGCGAGCCCATGAGGATGAACGGGGTGCAGCCGGGCATCACGACGTCTCCCGCGAACAGCACCCGGTCCTCGGGGAGCCACACGAGCGTGTCACCGGTGGTGTGGGCCGGTCCGGGGTGCAGGAGCCGCACCGTGCGCCGTGCGAGGTGCAGCTCCAGCCGGCCGTCGTACGTCACGTCGGGCAGGCGCAGTTCCACCGCGCCCCAGCCGACGCCCGGCCACAGACCGGTCAGCCCCAGCCCCGCAGCCGCCATCTCCTGCCGGGCCCGCTCGTGCGCCACCACGAGCGTGTCCGGCTCGCCGACCAGCGCGTTGCCGAACGTGTGGTCGCCGTGGAAGTGCGTGTTCACCAGCAGCCGCGGCGGTGCGGCGGCGAGTTCGCGGACGGCGGCGCCCAGTCGGCGGGCGCGCGCCTCGGTGGCCGCGGTGTCCACGACCACCGGGCCGCGGCCCGCGTCGAGGAGCACCCCGGCGTTGTTCACACACCAGCCCGCCGACTCCTGAAGATAGGCATGGACCCCGTCCGCGATCTCGTCCATGCGCGCGGGCCCGTGCGGTGCCGAGGTCAGCACGCCCGGCGCGGTCACCGTCCCCCTCCCGCCGCCGGGGCGAGATGGGCACCACAGCTCTCCAGCGTGCGCCTGCTGTTCCCGGCCAGCAGCGCCCCGGTCCGCTCCCGGGCCGCGGTCAGCGAGGTGCCGGGGCCGAAGACCTCGTCGACCGCGTCGGGGTCGAGGGCGACGTGGTGCACGGCGGTGACGCGGGTGTTCTCCCCCGCCGCCGAGAGCAGCCAGGCGCCGCTGTGTCCCAGCAGTCCTCGGGGCACCGTCGTCTGCTTGTAGACGAGGCGTTCGTACGGGAAGCAGAGCCGGACCGACTGCGAGCCGTGCACGGAGCCGTCGTCGCCGCGGGTGCGCATGTCGAGCGTCTGGACCCGCGCGCCGCCGACCGCGGCCGCCGGGTCCTCCTGAAGGTCGAGGCTCGCGACGTGCGGGACGCGCGCGGGCCACAGGTCCGCCCGGTACAGGAAGTCGTAGACCTCACGCAGCGGCCCGGGGACGACGCACTCGTCCTGGACGGTGAACAGCAGGTCCTCCAGCTCCTCGGGGCGCCCCGCCCAGCGGGCCACCGCCGCGACCTCGACCTCGCTGTTGTGGTCCAGGGCCTGCGCGGCCCACTCGGCCGACACCGCCGCGTCGGCCGCGAGGACCCACTCGTGCCCGAGGACCGTTCGCGTGCCGCCTTCGCTCTCCTCGAACTGCCAGTGCCCGCTCATCCACTCCAACGGAGGGCCGGGGGTCTCCTGGCGGAAGTCGACGCGCATCCGTTCGTCGTCCAGTTTGCGCAAGGAGGTCCAGCTGCGGATCTCAGAGCCGGTGACGGCCCACAGCCGGATCCGCTCCGAGTCCCGGTCGCTGTCCAGGACTTCGCCCGCCAGGCACGGCGCGAAGAGCAGCGGCCAGCGGGTCACGTCGGCGATGAGCCGGTATCCGCGGCCGGCCGGTCCGGTGTAGTGCGCCGTGTGCTCCGCGCGGTGCCGGCGCGGTGAGGGTGCGGTGGTCGAATCGATCGGCATGGCCGACCCCTTCCGGTGTCAGTAGTTGCCGGGGTCCGTGTCAGTAGTTGCCCAGGCCGCCGCAGACGTTGAGCGCCTGCGCGGTGATGGCGGCCGCCTCGTCGCTCACGAGGAAGCCGACGAACGCGGCCACTTCCTCGGGCTCCGTGTAGCGGCCGATCGGGATCTTCGCCTCGAACCGCTTGAGCACGGCGTCCTCGTCGACCCCCCAGAGAGCGGCGTAGCCCCGGCGGACCCCGCCCGCCATGTCCGTCTCCACATAGCCGGGGCAGACGGCGTTCACGGTGATGCCCGTCGGGGCCAGTTCGAGGCCGAGTGCCTTGGTGAAGCCGACCACGCCATGTTTGGAGGCGGAGTACGGCGCGCCCAGGACGACGCCCTGTTTGCCGCCGGTCGAGGCGATGTTGATGATGCGGCCCGTGTCGAGGCCGGTCATGCCGCCCGTGGTGAGCGCCTCCCTGGTGACCAGGAAGACGCTGTTCAGGTTGGTGTCGATCACGTCGTACCAGAGCTCGTCGGGGAGCTCCGCCGTCGTCCCGCCGCCGCTGCGGCCCGCGTTGTTGACGAGCACCTGGACCGGCCCGAAGCGTTCGACGGCGGCCGCGACCCAGGCGCGGACCCGGGCGGGATCGGTCACGTCGCAGGCGGCGCCGGCCGCGGTCAGACCGAGGCCCGTGAGCCGTTCCACCTCCTCGGCGACACCGGACTCGTCACGGGCGCACAGGAACACCGGATGGCCCCGGCGGGCCAGGGCCAGCGCCACGGAGCGGCCGATGCCGCGGGTCGCGCCGGTCACCAGTGCCGGGCCCCGGTGGGACGTGGCGGCGGGCGGCGCGGCGGGAGCGGCGATGGTCTCGGTCATGGCGGGGCTCCTCAAGCGGCGGTCGACAGGGCGTGGTTGACGAGCTGTAGGAAGGCGCGCGGGGTCACGGCGTCCGCGACGTCCTCGTCGCGCAGTTCGACGCCGTACCGCTGGCCGACGGCCGCCGCGGTCTCCAGCACCGCGAGCGAGTCGTAGCCCAGCTCGGTGAAGGGCACGTCGAGGACCTCCTCGGTGAAGGTGGCGTCCTCCTCCTCGCCGGCGCACTCGACGAGGATGGTGCGGAGATCGGTGAAGATCAGCTCCTGCATCATGTGCTTCTCTCAATCTGTTCGCCGGTCGCCGTGTGCCCCGCGCGGGTGGCGCGGTGCGGTGACGACCAGGGCCGAGTTGAAGCCCCCGTGGCCGCGGGCCAGGATCAGCGCCGCGTCGACGCGGGCCGTACGGGGTTCCCCGCGCACCAGGTCGAGCCGGTGCCGCGGGACGGGCCTTCCGACGTGGGTGGTCGGGGGGATCAGGCCGTCGCGCATGCTGAGCAGCGCGGCGGCGACGTCCAGCGGCGGCCCGCCGCCGGTCAGCCGCCCGGTGAGGGTCTTGGGGGCGGTGACGGGCACGCCGTAGGGGCCGAAGAGCGTGGTGAGGGCGGCGGCCTCGATGTCGTCGAGCGCCGGCTGCGCCGCGGCGTCGGCGAACACCACGTCGATGTCCTGGGCCGCCACTCCCGCTTCGGCCATCGCGAGCCGGGCGGCCCGGGCCAGGCCGGGCGGGCGGTCCGAGCCGGGCGGCGGATCGAAGGTGGCCGCCTGTCCGGCCAGGTGTCCGTACACCTGGCGGGCACCGCGCTCCGCGGCGCCCGCCGCGCTCTCCACGATGAGGAGCGCGCCGCCCTCTCCGGGTACGTGCCCCGCGGCCCGCTCGTCGAAGGGCAGGTACGCCCGCCGCGGGTCGCGTGCTCCCGAGAGCCGTCCCCCCGAGTGGTGGGACAGCAGGCCCCAGGGGTCCAGCGCGGATTCCACGCCGCCGGAGACGACCAGCGCGGCCCCCTTGCGCAGGGTGCGCCGCGCCAGTCCGAAGGTGTCGAGGCCCCCTGCCTGGTCGGCGACGATCACGCTGCCGGGGCCGCGCATGCCGTGCCGGATGGAGATCTGGCCGGTGTTGACCGCGTAGAACCAGGCGAACGACTCGTAGACGCTGACGTGCTGCGGTCCCTTGGTCCACAGTTTGCGCACTTCACGGTGGGTGAATTCGAATCCACCGGTCGCGTTGGACGTGGCCACCCCGGTCGCGTAGTCGGGCAGCGCCGAGAGGTCCGCGCCGCAGTCCGTGAGCGCCAGGTCGGCGGCGACGAGGGCGAGCCGGGTGACCCGGTCGGTCTGGGGGAGCAGACGCCCCGGCAGGCGCTGTGCTGCGTCGAATCCCGTCACGACTCCGGCGAGGGGCGAGGGGTAGCGAGTGGCGTCGTACCCCGGCACCGGGCGGATGCCGCTCTCACCCCGCAGAGTCGCCTCCCACCATTCCTGTGTACCGATGCCGTTCGGGGCGACCACACCGATGCCCGTGATCACCGGCGGGTGGTTCGCCGTGGGAGTCCGCTGATCCGCGAGGGCCGCGGAGGTCCGCGTCATGTCACCGCTCCTCTCCCGTTCCTCGGACCTCGGGAGAGGACCATGGCGCTCTGGAAGCCGCCGAAGCCGCTGCCGACCGTCAGGACGGTGCCGAGTTCGCGCTCACGCGCTTCGAGGGGCACATAGTCGAGGTCGCATTCGGGGTCGGCCTCGTGCAAATTGGCCGTGGGCGGTACGGCCCCGAACTCCATCGCGAGGGCGCAGGCGGCGATCTCGATGGAGCCGATCGCGCCCAGTGAGTGCCCCACCATCGATTTGATGGAGCTGACCGGTGTGCGGTAGGCGTGCTCGCCCAGCGCCAGCTTGAAGGCCGCCGTCTCGTGCCGGTCGTTCTGCTTGGTGCCGGATCCGTGGGCGTTGACGTAGTCGACCGCTTCGGGCGCGATCCTGGCCTCGTCCAGTGCCGCGGTGATCGCGTCCGCCATCTCCCGGCCGTCCGGCTTCAGGCCGGTCATGTGGAAGGCGTTGCAGCGGGAGGCGTGGCCGTCGATGACCGCGTAGACGTGCGCGCCCCGGGCGCGGGCGTGTTCGAGCTCCTCCAGGACCAGCATGGCCGCGCCTTCGGCGATCACGAAGCCGTCCCGCGTGCGGTCGTAGGGCCGTGAGGCGTGTTCCGGGTCGTCGTTGCGGGGTGACGTGGCCTTGATCGCGTCGAAGCACGCCACAGCGACGGGTGAGACGGGCGCGTCGGTGCCGCCCGCGATCATCACGTCCACGACGCCCTCGACGATGAGGTCCCGGGCGTGGCCCACCGAGTCGATGCCTGACGTGCAGCCGGTGGAGATGACGGCCGCGGGCCCCTCCGCGCCTGTCATCGCGGCGATCTCGGCCGCGAAGGAGCTGGGCACGAAGGCGTCGTACAGATGAGGTGACAGGTAGGCCCCGTCCACCTCCCACAGTCGGCCGCTGTCGCTGAGCACCAGGTACTCGCGCTCCAGGCTGGTGGTGCCGCCGACGGCGGTGCCGACGCTGACGCCGATGCGCTCGGGGTCGAGGGCGGAGAGGTCAAGTCCGCTGTCGTCCAGGCACTCGCGGGTGCTCAGTACCGCGAGCTGCGCGGCACGGTCGAGACGCCGGATCTCACGGGGCGACAGGCTCTGCTGCTCCACCGTGAAGTCGACCTCCGCCGCCATCCGGGAGCGGAATCGGGAGGCGTCGAAGCTGGATATGGTTCGGGTGGCGGTTCGTCCGGAGACCAGCAGATCCCAGAACGCCTTGCGGCCGACACCGCTGGGGGCCATGACCCCGATCCCGGTGATGGCGACTGTTCGGCTCACTGCGGCAGCTCCTCCCCACGCGTACGGCCACGCGTGACGGTCATCGGTCGGCCGGGATCCTGGCGTCCACGTAGGCGATGAAGGCCGCCGGCGTCGTCAGCTCGTCGAACGCCTCGTCCGGGACGGAGACCCGGTACTCGTCCTGCACCCGCATGGCGATCTCGTAGACGACCAGGGAGTCGTAACCCAGGTCGCCGAACTCGGTGTTCAGCGCGGAATCCTCCAGAGAGGTCACGTCCGCCCCTTCGAAGCAGTGCTCCACGACTTTCTGGAAATCGGTGAAGGTGAACCCGCTCATGGCGCCCCTTTCAATCGATGGGGCGTCACCGTCGGCGGCAGAGCTCGACTGGTGGTCGAGCACTACTGGATGGCCGGAGTCCGGCGGTCACGCAGCGTTCTCCAGTGAGCTTCGAGGTCCGGTCTCCACGCTTCGTCCTCAGCCGTCACTCACAGAGATTGGGATGCCGACCGGATGAACTCGCTCCTACTGACGCTCCTCGGGCCGGTCTTCGGACGCCCCAGCGGAATTCCGGGCCTCATCGGAGGCGCCATCATGCAGCGCGGCAACGCGGAACAGGAGGCGTGGGCGGTCGAACACGCCGGACTGCGGCCCGGCGACCAGGTGCTCGAGGTGGGCCCGGGGCCGGGCATCGGTCTCGCCCTGGCCGCGGAGGCGGTCGCGCCGGGCGGCCGGGCGATCGGCGTGGATCCCTCGGCCACGATGCGGGCCATGGCCCGGCAGCGCTGCGCTCTGCACCTCGCGGTGGGGCACGCCTCGCTCCGGGAGGGGACCGCGGACGCGACTGGCCTGCCCGACGCGTCGGTCACGGCCGCCCTGTCGGTCAACAACGTGACCCTGTGGGACCGCCCGGCCGCGTACGCGGAGTTGCGGCGGGTGTTGCGCCCCGGCGGCCGGCTGGTGATCGTCCACCATCGCCACACCATGAACACCAGTCCTGAACAGCTGCGCGACGAACTCGTCAAGGACGGGTGGGAGGACGTCGAGCTCGACGTCCGCGGCCGGACGATGGGCCGCGCCGCGGTCGCCATCCTCGCCCGTCGGCCGGCCGACGACTAGCCGGGCGGCCGGGCGTCGTTCCGGTCGGCAGGCACCCATACCGTGTGCCGCGGGCGTGACCCGCCAGCGGCACATCGCCTCGGCCATGGCGAGGCGTTCGCCGGTGGGCGGGACTCGACCGGGTCCCGCCCACCGGCCTCAGCTGTTTCCCCGCCGCGCAGTGTCGCGGACGCGGCCGGTCACCACCGGGTCACCCTGCGGGGTGCGGCGCACGAGGGCGCCGGTGCGGAAGTAGCCGTCGACCACGCGGATCCCGTCGTCGGGTGAGACGGTCCAGTGCGCCGAGGCCCGCCCGCGCGATGAGCTGTCCGGACCAGGCCGGGTGGTCTGTCTCGGCAGCAGAACCAGTGGCCCGCGCCGACCGGCGGATTCAGCCGCCCGCATGGCGGTCTCGTCCCGTACGCGGTATCGATGCGCGCATGACGGACGACGAAGCCCCGCGCTCCTCCGGGCAAGATCGGGCGCTGCCCGGGTTGCCCGCCCCTCCCCCGCCAGGAGCGAGCGCGCTGCCGCCCGGCACGTACGACGGGACCGTCGTCCTCGTCACGGGCGGCGGAACCGGCCTCGGCAAGGCCGTCGCGGCGGAGTTCGCACGGCTCGGCGCCGACCTGGTGATCGCGAGCCGCAAGGAGGACCGGCTGAAGGCGGCGCGCGACGAACTGGCGGCGCTGGGCGGGCGCGTGACGACCGCCGTCTGTGACATCCGGGACGCCGACCGCGTCGCCGAGGTCTTCGACACGGCGCAGGAGGCGTACGGCTTACCGGGTGTCCTGGTGAACAACGCGGCCGCCAACTTCCCCGTCCCCGCGGAGGACATGTCGCCGAACGCATGGCGTGCGGTCGTGGACACCACCCTCACCGGCACGTTCCTGATGACGCGCGAGTTCGGCCGGCGCCACCTCGCCGCGGGCACGCCCGGTTCGGTCATCGACGTCGGGGCGTCGTACGCCTGGACGGGCGGCCCCGGCTTCGCGCACAGCGCGGCGGCCAAGGCCGGGGTGAAGAGCCTGGTGGAGACCCTCGCCGTGGAGTGGGGCCCGTACGGCATCCAGATCAACGGCCTGGTGCCGGGGCTGATGCCGCACGACGACATGACCGACGACATCCGCGGCGCACTCGACGGGGGCGATCGGGTTGGCCGGACCGACCCGGCCGACCCGGCCCGGGACAAGGCTGTTCGCCAGCCAGCCCTCCGCGTCGGCCTGCCCCGCGAACTGGGCTGGGCGGCGACTTTCCTTGCCTCTCCCTACGCCCGCTTCATCACGGGCCACACGTTGGTGGTCGACGGTGCGAACTGGCAGCGGAGGGGGTTGGTGAGCCCGCCGGTGGTGACGGTGCGGGAACAGATGGGGAGGGGGCCCTTCGAGGGGTGAAGGATGAAGGATGAAGGGTGAAGAGTGAAGGTGCCCTCCCTACTTGCCTTCGAACGACGCCGACCGGCCCGCCGCCTTCGCCCCGAACCCCTCGCGCGAGTCCTCGGACGTGAGCGTGAGCGCCGCGTTCACCGCGACGCGGTCGAGCGCGCCCGCCATGCCCGCGTCGGCGTAGGCATCGATGCCGCGCTTGATGCCCTGCACGGCCAGCGGTGCGTTCGCCGCGATCTCGGCGGCCAAGGAGCGGGCCGTCCCAGCCAACTCCGCTGCCGGGACGAGCTGCTGGAGGAGGCGCAGCCGCTCGGCCGTCGCCGCGTCGATGCGGCGGCCGGTGAGCGCGAGGAACTTGGCCCAGCCCGCGCCGGCCTCCCGCGCGATACGCAGATCGCCGCCCGCGTCCACCGCGACGCCGAGCCGTGCCTCGGGCAGCGCGAACACCGCGTCGTCCGCCGCGATCCGCACGTCCGCCATGAGCGCCAGCTCGAAGCCGAACCCCAGGCAGTATCCCTGGACGGCCGCGACGACCGGCTGCGGGAGCTCCGCGAAGGTACGGAAACGCTCGTGGACCCAGCGCATGCCCTCGTAGTAGTTCCGGGTGCGCTCGGCACCGGAGCGGCCCGTGATCGCGCCGCCCGGCGCCGTGAGGTCGATGCCCGCGCAGAACGCCCGGCCCTCGGCCCGCAGCAGCACCGCCCGGATCGAGTCGTCGAAGCGGATCCGGTCGGCGAACAGGCCCAACTGCCGGGTGGATTCCCAACTCCAGGCGTTGAGCTTGCGGGGGCGGCAGAGGGTGAGGACGCCGAGCCCGTCCTCGACGTCGAGGCGCAGCCGCTCCTCGCCCTCCGGGATGTCCGTGCCGATGGTGTCGATCATCCGCTCTCCTGACCCATCACTTGGCCCATCACTCCTGATGGGCCGTCAGGCTAAGGGCGCGGGCTCACCGACTGAAGACCTCGAACCCCACCACCGGCTTGCCACCGAAGCGCGGCGCCAGGGCTTGGGTGTTCCCCGTCAGGAACCTGCGGCAGTACTTCTCGGGGTCCTCGTCCGTCAACGCCTCGATGTACGTGCGGTGTTCCAGGAGCGAGGCCACCGACCGGTCGAGGCCCGCCGTCGCGTCCACCGCGTGCGTGGGCGCCGACGAACCGGCGACGGCGACCCATCGCACGCCGTCCCACGGCTCCAGTCCCTGCTCCTCGATCAGCTCCGGGAAGATCCAGCGGTTGCCCGCGTCCGACGCGGCGTCCAGCGTGGCGCGGCCGACCGCCACATGGTCGGGGGTGTTCCAGGCGACGCCGCCCCACGTGTCGCGGTGGTTGAGCGTGATGACCAGCTCGGGGCGGTGTCTGCGGATCGCGGCGGCGATGTCGCGGCGCAGCGCCGTGCCGTACTCGACGACGCCGTCCTTGTGGTCGAGGAACTCCACGGCGTCCACGCCGACCACCGCCGCGCTCGCCCGCTGCTCGCGCTCGCGCAGCGGCCCGCAGGTGGCCGGGTCGAGCGTGTCGATGCCGGCCTCGCCACGGGTCGCCAGGAGGTACGTGACCTCGCGGCCGCCGTCCGTCCAGCCGGCGATCGCCGCCGAGCACCCGTACTCCAGATCGTCCGGGTGGGCGACGACGGCGAGCGCGCGCCGCCAGTCCTCGGGCATGGGGGTGAGCTGGTCGGCTGGGGCGGCTGAACTCTGCGGCTCGGTCATACGTCCCAGCCTATCGCCGGGGTCCGACAACGAGCCGGGCGTTCACGGCAGGCCCGCGCGGGCCTCAGGCGGTTCAGGCTCTCAAGCGCTCAGGCGCCCATGCGCTCAGGCCTCGCCGCGCGTCAGCGCGAGCAGCCGGTCGAGCACGCGCGGACCGCTCACGCGCAGCCCGTCGTGCTCGAACTCGTCGGTGACCCAGGTGCGCAGGCCACGGATGGTCCGGGCGGTGCGCAGGGCGTGCTCCGTGTCGACGTACATGTCGTCGTGGTAGATCGCCGCCGCCACCGGCACCTCGTTGGCGGCGAGGCGCTCCGGGTCGTACAGGCGCGGCCAGGCGGTGCGCTCGGCGAGGAGGTCGGCGGTCTCGCGCAGGGGACGCAGCGCGGGATCGCTGTCGAACATCCAGCGCTGCACGGCCTCGCCGGTGAACAGCAGCGGCGCGTCGCCCGCCAGGGCCTTCTCCGCGTCGAACTGCGGGAACTCGGTGCGCACCCGCTCGGCCGACCAGGCGGTGGGCCGCCCGCCCTGGCCGTAGATCGCCTCGTGCAGGACCGCGTAGAGCGGGTTGCCCGCGTACGAGAGTGCGGACCGCACGTTCTCCTGGAAGGCGTCGGAGAGCGCCACCCCGTCGGGTGTCCGCACGAAGGCGTCCTCGAGGAGGTAGTGCAGGCGGTGGCTGCCGTCGCCCTGGCCGAGCAGGATGCCGAGCGACTGGAAGGCCGGGACGGTCAGTTTGTAGCCGCCGTTCAGGACCGGTTCGTGCTCGGCGAGGTGGGCGGCGATGCGACGGGCCCGCTCGACGTCCTGCGGGTAGCGGGCGTAGTGCGCGGCGACCTTGCGCTCCATGCGCGGATAGGCGGCGCGGTACACGTCGTCCGCGTGGCCGTCGAGCGTGGGCAGGCCACCGGTGATCAGCGCGGTGGCCAGGCCCTCGGGCGCCGCCGACAGGTAGTGCGTGACGCAGAAGCCGCCGAAGCTCTGCCCGAGGACGGTCCAGGGGGCGCCGCCGGTCACTTCGGCGCGGATCGCCTCGCAGTCGCGGACGATGGAGTCGGCACGGAAGTGGCCGAGGTAGTCGGCCTGTTCGCGGGGGCCGCCGCGCAGGGGAAGCGTCTGGCGGTTGGCGGGTGTGGAGCTGCCGGTGCCCCGCTGGTCGAGGAGGAGGACGCGGAAGTCCTCCAGGGCGCGGCCGAGCCACGACTCCCTGCCGTTGAAGCGGGTCGCCCCGAAGCCGGGGCCACCCGTCAGATAGACCAGCCACGGCAGCTCCGGGCCGCCCTCGGACGCCGACACCACCTCGCGCGCGAAGACCTCGATCCGCTCCCCCGCCGGATCGTCGTGGTCGAGCGGCACGCTGAAGCGGCGGTCGGTGAGGACTGCTCCCGGCTGGCGGTACGTGATGGTCAAAGCTGCTCCCGGACGACGTGGCGGGTACGTGTGTTCGGGCACCAGTCCAGCACACGGGCCTCGTCAGCGGGGCGGCAGGCTGGAGCGGCGTACGACCAGCTCGGGCACGAGCACCACGCGCCGGTGCTCGTGCGCGTCGGCGGGCTGCCCCTCCGCCGTCGCCGCTGTTCCCGTTGTGCCCGCCGTCTCCTCCAGGAGCAGCTCCGCCGCCATCGCCCCCATGGTGACGGCGGGCTGGCGCACCGAGGTGAGCGGCACCACAGCGGCGGCCGCGAACTCGATGTCGTCGTAGCCGACGATCGCGACGTCCTCCGGAACGCGCACCCCGGCCGCGTACATCGCCTGGAGCACCCCGAGCGCCAGCAGGTCGTTGGCGCAGAAGACGGCGGTGGGGCGCTCGGCGAGGCCGAGGATGCGGGCGCCCGCGTCGCGCCCCGCGGCCACGTCGAGCCGTTCGGTGGGCAGCTCCCGCAGAGCCGACGCGTCGAGCCCCGCCTCGGCGAGCGCCTGGAGGGCACCCTCGCGGCGGTCCTTGACCTGGTTGAGTCCGGGCGGGCCGCTCACGTACGCGATGGCGCGGTGCCCCGCGTCCACGAGATGGCGGACGGCGAGCGCACCGCCCATCACGTCGTCCACGGAGACGGAGCACTCGGTGGCGCCCTCGGCGACCCGGTCGACGAGGACGAACGGGATGCCGTGCCTGCGGAAGGCCTCGATGTTCCGTCCGGTCGCGTCCGCGGGCGTCAGCAGGACGCCGTGCACCCGCTGCTCGGCGAAGAGCGCGAGATATTCGGCCTCTTCGGAGGGGCTCTGTCCGCTGTTGCACACCATGACGCGGAGCCCGGCCTCCCGCGCCGCCCGTTCCGCGCCGCGGGCGACGTCCACGAAGAAGGGGTTTCCCATGTCGAGGACGAGCAGCGCCATGATGCGGCTGCGTCCCGCGCGCAGCTGGCGCGCCGATTCGCTGCGCACGTAGCCGAGCCGGTCGATGACCGCGAGCACCCGGTGGCGGGTCTCTTCGGAGACCATGTCCGGGCGGTTGATCACGTTCGACACGGTGCCCACCGACACTCCGGCGTGCTTCGCCACGTCTTTGATGCCGACCATGCGTTCCAGGTGCTCCATCCTGCTGTGAGGCCGTCACCGGCCGTGCCGCCCAGCGTACTGAGGCACCGCGGTCCGGGGGCGGTGGCCTCGGGCCTGGCGGCGTCGGGCGTGGGGGCTTCAGGGCTTCGGGCTTCGAAGGCGGAGGCGGCCCTAGAACCTGTACCGGTCGATGTTCTTCTTGTCGAATACGGTCGGCTTGCCGAGGTCCACAACACCGTCGTCGCCGATGGTGAAGGTGCCGAGGTCGCCCGCCTCGAACCTCTCGCCCTTCTTGCCGGTGATCTGCCCGGAGGAGAGGGCGACGGCGGTGTGGGCCGCGAGCGCGCCGAGCTTGGCGGGGTCCCAGAGCTCGAAGCCCTCGACGGTGCCGTTCTTCACGTACCGGCGCATGTCGTTGGGGGTGCCGAGGCCGGTCAGCAGGACCTTGCCCTTGTACTTGGAGCCTGACAGGTACTGGGCGGCCGCCTTGATGCCCACGGTGGTCGGCGAGATGATCCCTGCGAGCTTCGGGTGCTCCTGGAGAAGGCCCTGGGTCTGCTGGAAGGACTGCTGCGCGTCGTCGTTCCCGTAGGCGGTCTTCACCAGCTTCATGTTCTTGTACTCGGGCTTCTTCAGCTCGTCCTTCATGTAGCCGATCCAGGTGTTCTGGTTCGCCGCGGTCTGGGCCGCGGAGAGGATGGCGATCTCTCCCTTGTAGTCGAGTTGTTCGCCGAGAAGCCGCACCTGGCTGCGGCCGAGGGCCTCGGCGCTCGCCTGGGAGACGAAGACGTGCCGGCAGGCGGGCTTGGTGTCCGAGTCGTACGTCACGACCTTGACGCCGTTCCTCATCGCCTGCTTGAGCGCGGTGCACAGCGCGCCGGGATCCTGTGCGGAGACGGCCATGGCGTCGACCTGCTGCTGGGTGAGCGTGTTGACGTAACCGACCTGCCCGCTGGTGTCGGTGGCGCTGTTGGGGCCCGTCTCCTTGTACGTCGATCCGAGCTCCTCCAGGGCCTTCTCACCCCCCTTGTCGGCGACGGTGAAATACGGGTTGTTCACCTGCTTGGGCAGGAAGGCGACGGTGAGGTCCTTCTTGGTGGCGGCGTTCGGGTCCGCCTTCGCGTCCGAGGCCCTGGCGCTGTCGTCGTCCTTCGTCGAGTTCTTCGTGGTGCCCCCGCAGGCCGTGGCGGCGAGGGTCAGCGCGGCGGCGGCGAGGACGGCCCCGACACGACGCGGGACGGGCTTGCGGAGCACGGGAGAGGACATGGCGGGTCCCTTTCGGAAGCGGGGTGCTCAGAGGCCGGGAGGAGGGCGGGCAGTTGGTTCCGGGCGGTGTCAGGGGACGGGGGCCGCCGCTCGGCGTCCCGCGCGCGCGATGGTCACCTGCCGTGCCACGCGGGGCGCGAGCACGGACACCACGAGGAGCACGCCGGTGACGACGATCTGCGACTGCGCGGAGACGTTGAGCAGGCTCATGGCGTTCTGCAGCGCGCCGAGCAGGAAGACACCGGCGACGGCGCCGCCGAGGGTGCCCCTGCCGCCGTCGAAGTCGATGCCGCCGAGCAGGACGGCCGCGACGACGGAGAGTTCGAGTCCGGTGGCGTTGTCGTAGCGGGCGCTCGCGTAGTGCAGCGCCCAGAAGACTCCGGTGAGGGAGGCCATGAGACCGGTGGCGACGAACAGCCACAGCTTGTGCCGCTTGACCCGCACCCCTGCGAACCGCGCGGCCTCCTCGTTGGCGCCGATCGCGAAGAGCGAGCGCCCGAAGGGGGTGGCGTGCAGGGCGACGACGGCGAGGGCGAGCAGCGCGAGGAAGGGCAGGAAGGCGTACGGGACGAAGGTGTCGCCGATGCGTCCTGCCGCGAAGTCGAGGTACTGGGTGGGGAAGTCGGTGACGGCGTCCGACCCGAGGATGATCTGGGCGATGCCCCGGTAGGCGGCCATGGTGCCGATGGTGACGGCAAGGGAGGGCAGTCCGAGCCGGGTCACCAGGAGGCCGTTGACGAGTCCGCAGACGACGCCGAGGAGCAGGCAGAGCGGGATGATCGTCTCGATGGCCAGGCCCGCGTTCCAGAGGGCGCCCATCACCGCTCCGGAGAGTCCCGCCGTGGACGCCACGGAGAGGTCGATCTCTCCGGAGACCACGAGCAGCGTCATGGGGAGGGCGATCAACGCGATCGGCAGGGTGTTGCCGATGAGGAAGGACAGGTTGAGGGCGTTGCCGAAGCCGTCGACGAAGCCGAAGGAGAGCAGCAGCAGGACCACGAGGAGGACGCCGACGACCGTGTCCCAGCGGACGGCACGCGCGAGCGGGGAGTCAGTCACTGCGGCCACTCCTTCTGTTCGATGCGGACCTGTTCTTCAGGGCCCGCGCGACCCGCAGGGCCACGACGCGGTCGACGGCGATGGCGAGGACGAGCAGGACGCCGTTGATGGCGAGCACCCACACGGAGCTGACGCCGAGGGCGGGCAGCACGCTGTTGATGGAGGTCAGCAGGAGCGCGCCGAGCGCCGCCCCGTAGACGCTGCCGGAGCCTCCGGTGAAGGCGACACCGCCGACGACGACGGCGCTGACGACGGTGAGTTCGTAGCCGTTTCCGGTCGCGGAGTCGACGTTGCCGAAGCGGGCGAGGTAGAGGGCGCCCGCGAGGCCGGCCAAGGCGCCGCACACGGTGTACGCGATGAGGATCCGCCTGCGGACCGGAATTCCGGCCAGGCGTGCCGCCTCCGGGTTGGAGCCGAGGGCGTACAGCTCGCGGCCACCTCCGTAGTGGCGCAGGTAGTACGCGACGCCGACCAGGACGACGAGGGCGATCAGCGCGAGCCAGGGCACCGCGGAGATGCCGCCGGACCCGAAGTCGACGTATCCGCCGGGCAGATCGGAGGCGGTGATCTGGCGCGAGCCGACCCAGATCGAGTCGATGCCGCGGATGACGTACAGGGTGCCGAGGGTCACGACGAGCGCGGGCACCTGGCCGAGGCTGACCAGCGCGCCGTTCAGGAGCCCGCAGCCGATGCCGAGGGCGACCGCGAGGAGGATCGCGGTGCCGGCCGTACCACCGCCCTGGAGGTGGTCGCCCGCGGCGAAGGCGCTGATGCCGAGCGTGGAACCGACGGACAGGTCGACGTTGCGGGTGATGACGACCAGGGCCTGCCCGGTGGCGACGAGGACGAGGATCGTCGCGTTCAGGAGCAGGTCCTTGATGCCCTGTTCGGACAGGAACTCGCTGTTGCCCGCCTGGGTGAGGACGATCATCACCAGGAAGACCAGGAGGATGGCGAGTTCGCGCATCTTGAAGACGCGCTCGACCATGCGGGCGGCGCCGGCCATCCGCGGGTCGACGGCTGATGCGGGACTCTCTGTCGTCACGGTCACATCGCCCTCCGGAGTGTCACGGTCATGCCGCCCTCCCCGTGGCCGCCGCCATCACGGACTCCTCGGTGGCGGCGGAGCGCGGGATCTCGGCGGTGAGCCGTCCCTCGTGCATGACGAGGACACGGTCGGCCATGCCGAGGATCTCGGGCAGGTCGGAGGAGATCATCAGCACCGCGACGCCGTCCGCGGCGAGTTCGGAGAGCAGCCGGTGCACCTCGGCCTTGGTGCCGACGTCGATGCCGCGGGTCGGCTCGTCGACGATCAGGACGCGCGGCCCGGTGGCCAGCCACTTGGCGAGGACGACCTTCTGCTGGTTGCCGCCGGAGAGCGTGCCGACCGCGTCGGCGATCCGCGCGTACTTGACCTGGAGTCTGAGCGCCCAGTCCATGGCGCGGTCGCGTTCGGCACGGCGGTTCATCAGCCCGGCGCGGGCGTCGGCGCGCAGCCCGGTCAGGCCGATGTTGCGTTCGATGGACATGTCCATCACCAGGCCTTGGGCGCGCCGGTCTTCGGGTACGAGGGCGAGTCCGGCCGCCATGGCCGTGCTGGGGGCGCCGTTGGTCAGGGGCCTGCCCTCGACCTCGACGGTCCCCGCGTCCCACCGGTCGACGCCGAACACGGCCCTGGCCACCTCGCTGCGGCCCGCTCCGACGAGCCCGGCGAGGCCGACGATCTCCCCGCGCCGGACGTCGAACGACACGTCGGTGAAGACCCCCTCGCGGGTCAGCCGCCGCACGCTCAGCGCGATGTCACCGGCCCGGGTGGCCTGTTTGGGGTAGAGCTCGTCGAGGTCGCGGCCCACCATGCGGCGCACCAGGTCGTCCTCGGTGAGGCCGTCTAGGGGTTCGCTCGCGACCAGGGCGCCGTCCCGCAGGGTCGTGACCCGCTGGCAGAGCGCGAAGATCTCCTCCAGGCGGTGGGAGATGAAAAGCACGGCGGCGCCCTGTTCGCGCAGGGCGCGCACGACGCCGAAGAGGCGGGCCACTTCGCTGCCGGTGAGCGCGGCGGTCGGCTCGTCCATGATGAGCACGCGGGCGTCGAAGGACAGCGCCTTGGCGATCTCGACGATCTGCTGGTCGGCGATGGACAGTCCGCGCGCGGGCTGCTCGGGGTCCAGGGCGACGGCCAGCCGTGCGAAGAGCGAACGGGCCGCGGCGGTCACCGCCTTGTGGTCGACCCGGCCCAGGGAGCGGCGCGGGCGTCGGCCCATGAAGATGTTCTCGGCGACGGAGAGGTCGGGGAAGAGCGTCGGTTCCTGGTAGATGACGGCGACCCCGGCGTCACGGGCGGCGGCCGACCCGTGGAAGACGACCGGTTCGCCGTCGAGGGTGAGCCCTCCCGTGTCGGGCCGGTGCACGCCGGCGAGGGTCTTGATGAGGGTGGACTTCCCGGCACCGTTCTCACCCGCGAGGGCGTGCGCCTCTCCGGCGTGGAGCTGCAGGGAGACGTCCCGGAGCGCGCGTACGGCGCCGAAGGACTTGCTCAGGCCGTGCGCGGCCAATACGGGGGGCTCTCTCATGGGTAGCACCGATCGATGGGCGTGAAAGGTTTCAACCAAGTGGCAGGGAAGCTAGACCCGCGCCAACTGCACCGTCAATGGGGAGGACTTGAGAATCCTGCGGGGTCGCGGATTTTCAAGGGGTGAACGGCACATTCCTCCCGCCCGACCTATTGACAGCGGCAGCCCCTGCGCCTAGCTTCGCCGTCCGTGAAACGATTCATTCCCGAGTCGTTACGGAGCTCCCTGTGATCAGCAGAAGACGACTGCTCGGCACCACCGGCACCATCGCCCTGGGCACAGCTGTCGCGGGAACCACCCCTGCCTCGGCAGCCGCGTCCGCCTCCGCCGCCTCCCTGACCGGCACCGGTGTCGGCACCGGCACCGGCACCGGCACCGGCACCAGCACGAAATCCCTGCGCGTCACCCGGCCCACCGTCGAGTACGCGCGACATCCGCTCGGCATCGACACCGCCCGGCCCAGGCTGAGTTGGCCGCTGGCGTCGGACGTCCCCGGCCACGCGCAGAGCGCCTATCGGATCCGGGTCGCCACCGCACCGGAGCGCCTCGACGAGCCCGACGTGTGGGACAGCGGCAAGGTCGACTCGCCCGATTCGGTCCTCGTTCCGTACGGCGGCCCCGAACTCGAGGCGCGCACGCGGTACTTCTGGTCGGTCCGCGTCTGGGACACCGCCGGGGAGCCCTCCCCCTGGAGCGAGCCGTCCTGGTGGGAGACCGGTCTCACCTCCGCGTCCGACTGGTCCGCCCGGTGGATCGGCGCGCCCGCCTCTCTCGTCGGCGCCCCCGCCCTGGACGACGCGTCCTGGATCTGGTTCCCCGAAGGGGAACCAGCGGACAGTGCCCCGGCCGCCACCCGCTGGTTCCGCGGCCGTCTCGACGTCCCCGAGGGCGTGCGGCGTGCCCGCCTCGTCCTCACGGCCGACGACGGGTTCACCGCGTACGTGAACGGCGCGCGCGTGGCGCACACCGAGGCCGACAGCGCCGCCGACAACTGGCGCCGGCCCGTGCTCGTGGACGTCACCGAGCAGCTGCGCCCCGGTGCCGCCGTCCTCGCCGTCTCCGCGACCAACGCCACCGCCGGGCCCGCGGGCCTGCTCGGCCTCCTGGAACTCACCACCGCCGACGGCGTGCGCACCCTCCTCACCGATGCCGCGTGGAGAGCCGCCGACAAGGAGCCCGACGGTGACTGGCGGGCCCCCGGGTACGACGACGGCTCCTGGGCCGCCGCCAAGGTTCTCGCCGCGTGGGGCGGGGGCCCGTGGGGCAAGGTCGTCCCCGCGCACTCCCCGGCCGCGCAGTTGCGCCACGAGTTCCGGCTGAGCGGCCGCAAGATCGTCCGGGCCCGGTTGTACGCGACCGCGCTCGGCCTCTACGAAGCGCACCTCAACGGCAGGCGTGTGGGCGAGGACCGCCTCGCGCCGGGCTGGACGGACTACCGCAAACGCGTCCAGTACCAGACGTACGACGTGACGGAACTCGTCGGCTCCGGAGCCAACGCCCTCGGCGTGACGCTCGCGACCGGCTGGTACGCGGGGAACATCGGCTGGTTCGGCCCTCACCAGTACGGAGAACGCCCCGCACTCCTCGCCCAGTTGGAGGTCACGTACGCCGATGGGACGACCGAGCGTGTGCTGTCGGGGCCCCGGTGGCGTGCCGCTCTCGGCCCGGTCACCGGCGCGGATCTGATGTCGGGCGAGGAGTACGACGCCCGCCGGGAGACGCCGGGGTGGACCCGTGCCGGCTTCGACGACTCCGAGTGGGCCGCCGCCGACACCGTGGACAAGGTGTCCGCCGCGCTCGTCGCCGCGGTCGACGCCCCCACGCGCGTGGAGAGGCAGATTCCCGCGCGGAAGGTGACCGAGCCGAAGCCCGGCGTCTTCGTCTACGACCTCGGCCAGAACATGGTCGGCGTCGCCCGGCTCACCATCTCCGGCAAGGCGGGCACGACCGTCCGGCTGCGCCACGCGGAGGTCCTCGACCCCGACGGCACGCTCTACACCGCCAACCTCCGCACGGCCCGCGCCACCGACACGTACACCCTCAAGGGCGGTGGCAAGGAGACGTACGAACCGCGCTTCACCTTCCACGGGTTCCGCTACGTAGAGGTCACCGGTCTCCCCGGCAAACCGCCGCTGGACGCGGTCGTCGGAAGGGTGCTTCACACGTCGGCGCCGTTCACCATGGATTTCAGGACGAACGTCCCCATGCTCGACCAGTTGCACAGCAACATCACATGGGGACAGCGCGGCAACTTCGTGTCCGTCCCCACCGACACGCCCGCACGCGACGAGCGGCTCGGCTGGACCGGTGACATCAACGTCTTCGCGCCGACCGCCGCCTACACCATGGAGTCCGCCCGCTTCCTCACCAAGTGGCTCGACGACCTGCGCGACGGCCAGTCGGACGACGGCGCCTTCACGGATGTCGCGCCGTTCGTCGGACCGGTCGGCAAGGGCGTCGCGGGCTGGGGCGACGCCGGAGTCACCGTCCCCTGGGCGCTGTACGAGGCCTACGGAGACACCCGCGTACTGGAACGTGCCTGGGACTCGATGCTCAAGTGGCTCGACCACCTGGAGAAGCACAGCACCGGCTGGCTGCGCCCCGCCGAGGGCTACGGAGACTGGCTGAACGTCCAGGACGAGACTCCGAAGGACGTCATCGGCACGGCGTACTTCGCGCATAGCGCGGCCCTCGTCGCGCGGACCGCCGAGGCGCTGGGCAAGGACCCGGAGACGTACACGGCGATGTTCCGGAGCGTGCGGGACGCCTTCCGCGCCGCGTACGTCTCCGGGGGCGGCCGCGTGAAGGGCGACACGCAGACCGCGTACGTCCTGGCCCTGTCCATGGATCTGCTCGCCGACGCCGACCGGGCCCCCGCCGCCGACCGTCTGGTCGAACTCGTCAGGTCCAAACAGTGGCACCTGTCCACGGGCTTCCTCGGCACACCGCGCCTGCTGCACGTGCTCACCGAGACCGGCCACACCGATGTCGCCTACCGGCTGCTCCTCCAGCGGTCCTTCCCCAGCTGGGGCTATCAGATCGACCGCGGCGCCACCACGATGTGGGAGCGCTGGGACTCCATCAGGCCGGACGGCGGTTTCCAGGACGCCGGCATGAACTCCTTCAACCACTATGCGTACGGCTCCGTCGGTGCGTGGATGTACGCGAACATCGCGGGCATCGCCCCGGCCGAGCCGGGCTTCCGCAAGGTCCTCGTCCGGCCGCGCCCCGGCGGCGGCGTGACGGAGGCGGAAGGCCGCTTCGACTCGGTCCGCGGCCCCGTCACGACGCGCTGGAAGGCGGGCTCCGACGGGTTTCGGCTCACCCTCACCCTGCCCGCCCACACCACGGCCGAGGTGTGGATCCCCGCCGAAAATGCCTCCCAAGTGGACCACGGCACTACGGAGTTCCTGCGGATGGACGACGGCTGCGCCGTCTACGCCGCGGCCTCCGGTACCCATCACTTCTCCAACTGACCCACGAAGAACCACCTTTCGGAAAGGCTGCGCGATGACCGCCGGACCCAGTAAGGACGCCGTGAAAGCGGCGCTCACCACCCAGGCCTTGGAGACACCGTCCTGGGCGTACGGCAACTCCGGCACGCGCTTCAAGGTCTTCGCGCAGCCAGGCGTCCCGCGCACCACGCGCGAGAAACTGGACGACGCCGCCCGCGTCCACGCACACACAGGCGTGGCACCGGCCGTCGCCCTGCACATCCCGTGGGACCGCGTCGACGACTACGGCGCGCTCGCCGAGTACGCACGGGAGCGCGGACTGCGCCTCGGCGCGATCAACGCCAACGTCTTCCAGGACGACGACTACCGGCTCGGCTCGGTCACCAACCCCGACCCGGCCATCCGGCGCAAGGCCGTCGCCCACCTCCTGGAGTGCGTCGACGTCATGGACGCGACCGGCTCGAAGGACCTCAAGCTCTGGTTCTCGGACGGCACCAACTACCCCGGACAGGACGACCTGCGCGACCGGCAGGAGCGCCTGGCCGAGGCGCTGCGCACGGTCTACGACCGCCTCGGCGACGACCAGCGGATGCTCCTCGAGTACAAACTGTTCGAACCCGCCTTCTACGCCACCGACGTCCCCGACTGGGGCACCGCGTACGCGCACTGCCTCAAGCTGGGCCCCAAGGCGCAGGTCGTCGTCGACACCGGCCACCACGCGCCCGGCACCAACATCGAGTTCATCGTCGCGACGCTGCTGCGCGAGGGCAGACTCGGCGGCTTCGACTTCAACTCGCGCTTCTACGCCGACGACGACCTGATGGTCGGCGCGGCCGACCCCTTCCAGCTCTTCCGGATCATGTACGAAGTGGTGCGCGGCGGCGGATTCGCGGCAGGCACCCCGGACGCGCCGGGTGTCGCCTTCATGCTCGACCAGTGCCACAACATCGAGGCGAAGATCCCCGCGATCATCCGGTCCGTGATGAATGTGCAGGAGGCCACGGCGAAGGCGCTGCTCGTGGACGTCGAGGCGCTGGCCGACGCCCAGCGCTCGGGCGATGTCCTCGCGGCGAACGGGGCGCTGATGGATGCATACAGCACCGATGTGCGTCCCCTACTGGCAGAAGTCAGGGAGGACCTGGGGCTCGCCCCTGATCCGCTCGGGGCCTATGAGCGGTCAGGCTGGCAGGAGCGAATCGTCAAGGAACGGGTCGGCGGCGTGCAGGCCGGGTGGGGGGCATGAGCGACATGGAGCGGCACACGAGCGTCACGGAACTGCTGGAACGCGCACACGCGTTGGGCGCGGACCCGCGCAACACGAATTACGCGGGAGGGAACGCCTCGGCGAAGGGCACCGCGCCCGACCCGGTGACCGGGGACGCCGTCGACCTCATGTGGGTCAAGGGCTCCGGGGGCGATCTCGGCACGCTGCGGGAGTCGGGCCTCGCGGTGCTGCGCCTGGACCGGCTGCGCGCCCTGCCGGGGGTGTACGGGGGCGTGGAGCGCGAGGACGAGATGGTCGCGGCGTTCGACTACTGCCTGCACGGCAAGGGCGGTGCCGCGCCGTCCATCGACACGGCGATGCACGCCCTGGTCGAGGCCGCGCACGTCGACCATCTCCATCCCGACTCCGGCATCGCGCTCGCCTGCGCCGCGGACGGCGAGAAGCTCACCGCCGAGTGCTTCGGCGACACGGTGGCGTGGGTGCCGTGGCGCCGCCCGGGGTTCCAGCTGGGCCTGGACATCGCGGCTGTCCGGGCGGAGCGTCCGGAGGCGATCGGCTGCGTCCTTGGCGGGCACGGCATCACCGCGTGGGGTGATACATCGGAGGAATGCGCACGCAATTCGCTGCACATGATCCGCACCGCGGAGCGCTTCCTCGCCGAGCGCGGCAGGCAGGACCCGTTCGGAGCGGAGCTGGCCGGGTTCGGTGCGCTGCCCACCGCCGAGCGCCGTGCGCGGGCCGCCGCGCTGGCCCCCGTCGTCCGGGGCCTGGCCTCCCAGGACCACCCGCGGGTGGGGCACTTCACCGACACGGCACCGGTCCTGGACTTCCTCTCCGGCGCCGAACACCCGCGGCTCGCCGCTCTCGGCACCTCGTGCCCGGACCACTTCCTGCGCACGAAGGTCAGGCCGCTGCTCCTCGACCTGCCGCCGACGGCGCCCCTGGACGAGACGATCAGCCGCCTCCGGGAACTGCATGCCGAGTACCGCACGGAGTACGCGGCGTACTACGCACGGCACGCCGAGCCCGGCTCGCCCGCGATGCGGGGCGCCGACCCGGCGATCGTCCTGGTGCCGGGCGTGGGCATGTTCAGCTTCGGCAAGGACAAGCAGACCGCGCGCGTGGCGGGCGAGTTCTATGTGAACGCGATCAACGTCATGCGGGGCGCGGAGGCCGTCTCCTCGTACACGCCGATCGAGGAGTCCGAGAAGTTCCGCATCGAGTACTGGGAGCTGGAGGAGGCGAAGCTGCGCCGGATGCCGGCGCCGAAGCCCCTGGCGGCCCGGGTGGCCCTCGTGACGGGTGCGGGCAGCGGCATCGGCAGGGCGATCGCGCGGCGTCTCGCCGCCGAGGGGGCCTGTGTCGTCGTCGCCGATCTGAACACGGAGAGCGCGACGGCCGTCGCCGACGAACTGGGCGGGCGGGACAAGGCGATCGCCGTCACCGTGGACGTGACGAGCGAGTCGCAGATCGCCGCGGCGTTCGAAGCGGCGGCCCTGGCCTTCGGCGGAGTGGACCTGGTCGTCAACAACGCGGGGATCTCCCTCTCCAAGCCGCTCCTGGAGACCACGGCCCGCGACTGGGACGTCCAGCACTCCGTGATGGCGCGCGGCTCGTTCCTGGTCTCCCGCGAGGCCGCCCGCGTCATGCGGGCGCAGCGGATGGGCGGCGACATCGTCTACATCGCGTCGAAGAACGCGGTGTTCGCGGGCCCGAACAACGTCGCCTACTCCGCGGCCAAGGCGGACCAGGCCCACCAGGTGCGCCTGCTGGCCGCCGAGTTGGGCGAGGACGGGATCCGGGTCAACGGCGTGAACCCGGACGGCGTGGTGCGCGGCTCGGGCATCTTCGCCGGCGGCTGGGGAGCGCAGCGAGCGGCGGTGTACGGCGTGCCGGAGGACAAGCTCGGCGAGTTCTACGCCCAGCGGACCCTCCTCAAGCGCGAGGTCCTGCCGGAGCACGTGGCGAGCGCGGTGTTCGTCCTGACGGGCGGGGACCTCTCGCACACGACGGGATTGCACATACCGGTGGACGCGGGCGTGGCGGCAGCCTTCCTTCGCTGAGCACCCGCCCGCTCCACGTCCTTCCCCCCACTCCACGTCCTCCCCCACTCCGCACCCTCCCCCACTCCGCCCCCTCCCCCAGTCCGCACCACCGACCTTGAGAGCGCTCATGCCCCACAGCTCATCCCGCCGCTTCGCCGCGGTCGACCTGGGCGCGTCCAGTGGACGCGTCATGGTCGGCCGGGTCGGGCCGGGCAGCCTCGGACTGGAGGAGGTCCACCGCTTCCCGAACACCCCCGTGCGCACGGGCCCCACCCTGCACTGGGACATCCTCGGGCTCTACGCGGGCGTGCTCGACGGGCTGCGCGCCGCCGGGCAGGTGGCGTCCGTCGGCATCGACAGCTGGGCCGTCGACTACGGCCTGTTGGACGCCGACGGCGCCCTCCTCGGCAACCCCGTGCACTACCGGGACCGTCGTACGGAGGGTGTCGCGGAACAGGTGTGGACCCGCTTCCCTGCCGCCGAGCTGTACGCGGCGACGGGCCTGCAGCACGCGCCGTTCAACACCCTGTACCAACTCGCGGCCGCCCGGCGCACGGCTCAACTCGGCGCTGCCGAGCACGTGTTGCTCATTCCGGACCTGCTCACGTACTGGCTGACCGGGCAGCTCGGCACCGAGCTCACCAACGCCTCCACCACGCAGCTCATCGACCCCCGCACCAGAAACTGGTCGCGCGAGGTCGCCGACCGTCTCGGCGTCGACCTCGGCCTGTTCCCGCCCCTGCGGCAGCCGGGCGACCCGGCCGGGCTGCTGCTGCCCCACGTCCTGGAGGAGACCGGCCTGACGGGCCCCGTGCCCGTGACGACGGTCGCCTCGCACGACACCGCGTCCGCCGTGGCCGCCGTGCCCGCGACGGGCGGCACCGGCTTCGCCTATCTCTGCACCGGCACCTGGTCCCTCGCCGGGCTCGAACTGGACGCCCCCGTGCTGACGGAGGAGAGCCGGAAGGCCAACTTCACCAACGAGCTGGGCATCGACGGCACCGTCCGGTACCTGCGCAACATCATGGGCCTCTGGCTGCTCCAGGAGTGCCTGCGCGCCTGGCGTCGGCCCGACGCCACCGCTCTGCTCGCCGCGGCGGCCGAGACCGAGCCGTTGCGTTCGGTCGTGGACGCGGGCGCTCCCGAATTCCTGGCGCCCGGCCGGATGCCGGAACGGATAGCCGAGGCCTGCCGCGCCTCGGGGCAGCCGGTTCCCACCTCGCCCGCCGAGACGACCCGCTGCGTCCTGGACTCCCTGGCGCTCGCGCACCGACGGGCCCTGGTGGACGCCCAGCGGCTGACCGGGCGCACGGTCGACGTCGTGCACCTGGTCGGCGGCGGCGCCCGCAACACGCTGCTGTGCCGGCTGACCGCGGACGCCTGCGGACTGCCGCTCCTGGCAGGACCGGCGGAGGCGTCCGCGCTCGGCAACATCCTGGTGCAGGCCCGCGCCCACGGGCTGCTCGCCGACCGGGCGCAGGCACGGGCCCTGGTGGCTCGCGCCCAGCCGCCGACACGCTACGAACCCCGGGGGGACACGGCCCGTTGGCGAGCGGCCGAGGAGCGCCTCCCCGCGACGTGACCACCGATGATTCCCGAACGTTCCGTGCCCGCGTACGCTGCATCCATCCGATGACCGACTAGGAGGAACCCGCGATGCGTGTCGCCCTGTTCCTGACCTGTGTCAACGACACGCTGTATCCGGACACGGGCCGATCAGTGGTGAAACTCCTGACCAGGCTGGGAGTTGACGTCGACTTCCCGATGGCGCAGACCTGCTGCGGGCAGGCGCACTACAACACCGGCTACCGCCACCAGGCAGAGCCACTCGCCCGGCATTTCTCCGATGTATTCGGGTCCGAAGCGTACGACGCGATCGTGACGCCCTCGGGGTCGTGCGGGGCGATGGTGCGGGAGCTCTACCCGCGCATGGGCGAGCGGGCCCGGGCCGAGGGCCGGGGTGAAGGGCTCGCGCGCACACTCGCCCCCGTGGTGCCCAAGACGTACGAGCTCACGGAGTTCCTGGTGGACGTCCTCGGTGTCACGGACGTCGGCGCCTATTACCCGCACAAGGTCACGTACCACCCGACGTGCCACGGTCTGCGTGCTCTCGGTCTGGGCGACCGGCCCACCCGGCTCCTCCGGGCGGTCAAGGGGCTCGATCTTGTGGAGCTGCCCGGCGCCGAGGAGTGCTGTGGCTTCGGCGGCACCTTCGCCGTGAAGAACGCCGATGTCTCGGCGGCGATGGGCGCCGACAAGGTGCGCCACGCCGAGTCGACCGGCGCCGAGGTGCTGTGCGCGGCGGACAACTCGTGCCTGATGCACATCGGCGGCACGATGGCCCGGCTGCGCACAGCCGTGCGCCCCGTCCACATCGCGGAGATCCTGGCGAGCACGGAAGAGGAGCCCCTGTCATGAGCGGCCGCACGTTCGTCGGCATGCCCGCAGTCCCGTCCGGGCCACCCGGTCCCGCCGGTCCCGCCGGCCCTGCCGGTCCGCCCGGTGGCTATCCGGCCTTCCCGCGGGCCGCGCACGAAGCGGTCGGAGACACGACCCTGCGCGCCAACCTCCGGCACGCCACGCACACCATCCGCGACAAGCGGGCCCGCGCGGTCGCCGAGCTGTCCGACTGGGACCTGCTGCGCGAGGCGGGGAAGCGCATCAAGGACCACACGCTGCGCCATCTCGACCGCTACCTGGAGCAGTTGGAGGAGTCGGTCGTGCGGGCGGGTGGCACCGTGCACTGGGCGGCCGACGCCGACGAGGCGAACCACATCGTCGCGGAGCTGGTCAAGGCCACCGGTGAGACGGAGGTCGTCAAGGTCAAGTCGATGGCCACCCAGGAGATCGGCCTCAACGAAGCCCTGGAGGCCGAGGGCATCCACGCGTACGAGACGGACCTCGCCGAGCTCATCGTCCAGCTCGGCGACGACCGCCCCTCCCACATCCTGGTGCCCGCCATCCACCGCAACCGCGGCGAGATCCGCGACATCTTCCGCGAGGAGATGGCCCGTTGGGGGCGGCCGGCGCCGGAAGGGCTGACCGACTCCCCCGCCGAGCTCGCCGAGGCGGCACGCCTCCACCTGCGGGAGAAGTTCCTGCGCGCGAAGGTCGGCATCTCCGGGGCGAACTTCATGGTCGCCGAGACCGGCACCCTCGTCGTCGTGGAGTCGGAGGGCAACGGCCGGATGTGCCTGACGCTTCCCGAGACGCTGATCTCCGTCGTCGGCATCGAGAAGACCGTTCCGGCCTGGCGCGACCTGGAGGTGTTCCTCCAGACACTTCCCCGTTCCTCGACGGCCGAGCGCATGAACCCCTACACGTCGATGTGGACCGGCACGTCCGACCAGGACGGTCCGAGCGCCTTCCACCTGGTCCTGCTCGACAACGGCCGCACCGACACCCTCGCCGACGAGGTCGGCCGCCAGGCCCTGCGCTGCATCCGCTGCTCGGCGTGCCTCAACGTGTGCCCGGTGTACGAGCGAGCGGGCGGGCACGCGTACGGCTCGGTCTACCCCGGACCGATCGGCGCGATCCTCAGCCCTCAGCTGAGGGGCACCCAGAGCGAGATCGACGCCTCCCTGCCGTACGCGTCCTCGCTCTGCGGGGCCTGCTACGAGGTGTGCCCGGTCGCCATCGACATCCCCGAAGTCCTCGTGCATCTGCGGGAGCGGGTCGTGCAGGGCGGTGCGGCGACACGGCACGGCAACAGGGTGACGCTGAAGCCCGCCAAGGGGCACGCGGCGGAGCGGGCGGCGATGCGCGCGGCGGGCCTGGCCTTCGCCCGCCCCGGCGCGCTGCGCGCGGGCCAGCGGCTGGCGTCGCGCACCCGGTGGCTCCACCCGCGCACGCTTCCCGGGCCCGGCCGGGCCTGGAGCGCGACTCGGGACCTGCCGAAGGTTCCCGCGGAGCCGTTCCGCGACTGGTGGCAGCGCACACGGGGAGGCACGCAGGACGGCCCGGCCACCGGTCCGGCCACCGGTACAGCCACCGGCCCGGCCGGAGGGAACGACACCGGAGGGAGCGACAAGTGAGCAGCAGGGACCGGATCCTGGGCCGGGTACGGCGGGCGCTCGCCGACGTGCCGGCCGACGACCTCTCGTACGAGGCGGCGGTCGCCCGTGACTACGCACGCCAGCACGGTGAGCGCACCCCCGACGAGACCGTCGACCTGCTCGCCGCGAACCTCGCGGACTACCGCGCGATCGTGCACCGCGCCACCCGCGCGGAGCTGCCGTCGACGCTCATGCGGCTGCTCGCCGAGCGCGGCTCGCGGAGCGTCCTCGTGCCGCCGGAGCTGCCGCCCGGCTGGCTGGCCGAAGCCGACCCTGTTCGGATCCACGACCGGGCCGCGGACACGGCCCGGGACCTGGACCGGGTCGACAGTGTCGTCACCGGCTGCGCGGTCGCCGTCGCGGAGACCGGCACGATCGTGCTCGACGGCTCCCCCGACCAGGGCCGCCGTCGCATCACCCTGGTGCCGGACCATCACATCTGTGTCGTACGGGTGCCAGACCAGGTCGTCGCCTCCGTGCCGCGGGCGCTCGAACGGCTGGCTCCGGGCCGGCCGCTCACCTGGATCTCCGGGCCCTCCGCGACCAGCGACATCGAGCTGGACCGGGTCGAGGGAGTGCACGGTCCGCGCACCCTGGAGGTGGTGCTGATGAGCGGCGAGTGACCGGCGCGGCTAGCGTGAGCACATGATCCGGTTCGAGCAGGTGACCAAGCGCTACCCGGACGGTACGACGGCCGTGGACGACCTCTCCTTCGAGGTCGCCGAGGGTGAACTGGTCACGCTCGTCGGCCCCTCCGGCTGCGGCAAGACCACCACGATGATGATGGTCAACCGGCTCATCGAGCCGACGTCGGGCCGCATCTTCGTGAACGGTGAGAACATCGCCGACGTCGACCCGGTGCGCCTGCGCCGCCGCATCGGCTACGTCATCCAGCAGGTCGGCCTCTTCCCGCACCGCACGATCCTCGACAACACGGCGACCGTCCCCGCGCTCGTCGGCTGGAAGAAGGCGAAGGCACGGGCGCGGGCGGCGGAGCTGCTCGACCTGGTGGGCCTGGACCCGAAGACGTACGGTCCCCGCTATCCCGAGCAGTTGTCGGGCGGCCAGCGCCAGCGCGTCGGCGTGGCGAGGGCGTTGGCCGCCGACCCGCCCGTGCTCCTGATGGACGAGCCGTTCGGCGCCGTCGACCCGGTGGTCCGCGAGCAGTTGCAGGACGAGTTCCTGCGGATGCAGGCGGCCGTCCGCAAGACGGTGCTCCTGGTCACGCACGACATCGAGGAGGCGGTCCGGCTCGGCGACCGCATCGCGGTGTACGGGCAGGGGCGCATCGAACAGTTCGACACGCCGGGGGCGGTGCTCGGGGCGCCCGCGACGCCGTACGTCGCGGAGTTCGTCGGCGCCGACCGCGGGCTGAAGCGGCTGTCCGTCACGGAGATCCAGACGGACGACCTGGAGGCGCCGCCCATCGCCCGGCTCGACGAGCCCGCCGCGCAGGCCGCGGCGCGGCTGCGCGCGGAGGAGGCGCGTTGGGCCGTCGTCCTGGACGCGGACGGCGATCTGCACGGCTGGGTCGGCCTCGACGAGGTCGCGCTGGCCGGCACCGGCGGCACGGTCGGCGACCTCGCGCACCGGATGAAATCGTGGGTGCCGGTCGGCGCCCCGCTCAAGCAGGCCTTCGGCGTGATGCTGCAGCACGACGCGGGCTGGGTCGCCGTCCTCGACGGCGCCCGCTTCCTCGGCGTCCTCACCCCGGCGAAGCTGCACGAGGCGCTGCGCCGCTCGGTGGACGCGGACGCGCAGGGGGTGGCGCGGGACCAGGTGGAGTTCGACTCGGTCGCCGACGCGTAGGCGCTCCGCCGGCGGGGCGGTTTCCTGTCTGCGGGCGGTTCCTGTCTGCGGGCTGTTTGTGGGTCTGCGGGCTGTTCTCTGTCTGCGGGCCGTTTGTGGCTGGTCGCGCGGTTCCCCGCGCCCCTGATGGGGCGCTACAGCAAGCCCTTGTCCTCCAGGTAGGCCCGCGCGACGTCCTGCGGCAGGCGGCGCCAGCTGTCCACCTGCTCGTTCATGGAGGCGAGATCCTCCGTCGTCAGGACGGGGTTGAGGCGGCCCAGCGCAGCCGCGACGCCCTCGCTGCCCGCCCGGGAGCGGTTGACCACGGGCACAAGGTAGTCGGCGTTCTGGAGGTGCTTGTCGTCCTTGAGGAGCACCAGGCCGAAATCGTCGAGGGTCGCGTCCGTCGACGTGGTGAGCACCATCTGGTCCTGGCCGCCCTGCACGGCCTTCTTGGCCTGGGTCGTGCCGACGCCCTTCGGGTCGACCCGGGTGATCTCGATGCCGTACACCTTCTTCAGGCCGGGCGCGCAGTAGGGGCGCTGTACGCATTCGTCACCCGCGGCCAGCCGCACCTTCAGGCCCGACCTGCCCAGGTCGCTGAGGGTCTTGAGGCGGTGCTGGCGGGCGTACGACGCGGTGACGGCGAAGGCGTTCTGGTCGACGGCCTTGCCGGGGTCGAGGACGGTGAGGCCGCGCGGGGCGGCGAGGCGGCGCAGGGCTTTCATGGTCCGGTCGAGGTCGGGCGAGCCCGCGGGCGGTGCGTCGGCGCCGTTCTTCTTGGCGTTGAGCCAGTCCGCGAACGTCGCCGCGTACTCGGGGACGACGTCGATCTGGCCGGACTCGAGGGCGGGTTCGTACAGCTCGCGGTTGGCGACGGAGAGGATGCGCGTGCCGTATCCCGCCTTCTGCAGGAGCAGTACGTACATCTGGGCGAGCAGGTCGGACTCGGTGAAGCCCGCGGAGCCGACGACGAGGTTCTTGCTGTCGCCAGGGGGCGCGGTGACCTCGCCCCGGTTCTCCAGCGAGGGTCCCGTCGCGCAACCGCTCACGAGGGCGAGGAGAACGGCGGCGAGCCCTGTACGCCGCTTCATCCGGCGTTCCCCCGCCCGCGTGTCCAGCCCGGCGCGAGCCGCTCGGCCGCCTCGAAGAGTCCTTCGACGAGCAGCGCGAAGGCGGCCACGAGGACGGCGCCCGCCACGACCTGCGGGGTGCTCGCCAGGTTGAAGCCCGCCGTGATGATCCGCCCGAGGCCGCCGCCGCCCGCGAGAGCGGCGATGGTGGCGGTGGCGACGAGCTGCACGGCGGCGATGCGGACCCCGCTGAGCACCAGTGGCAGCGCGAGCGGCAGTTCGACGCGCCACAGCATCTGCCGCCCGGTCATCCCCATGCCGCGGGCCGCCTGCACGACGCTGCGGTCGACGCCGCGCATTCCCACGTACGCGTTGGTGAGCAGCGGCGGTACGGCGAACAGCACGAGCGCGACGACGGTCGGCCCGTCGCCCCACTTGCCCAGGGGCGTGAGGAGCAGCAGCACGAGGACCGCGAAGGTCGGCACGGCGCGTCCGACGTTGGAGATGTTGACGGCGAGCGCGCCGCCCTTGCCGAGGTGGCCGAGGACGAGGGCGATCGGCAGAGCGATGAGGCAGCTGAGCAGCAGACAGACGACGGTGAGGACGAGGTGCTGCGTGAGCCGGTGCCAGATGCCGTCGTCGCCGGCCCAGTGCGCGGAGTCGGTGAGCCACGCCCAGGCGTCGCCGAGTGTCTTCATGACCGCGCCCTCGCTCTCTCCCAGGGGGTGAGGACGCGCTGTACGCCGAGCAGCAGCAGGTCGGCGGCGATGGCGATGGCGACGCACAGTACGGACGCGGTGAGCACCTGCGCCTTGAAGTACGTGTTCATGCCCGTGTAGATGAGGTTGCCGAGCCCGCCGAAGCCGACGATCGCGCCGATGGTGACGAGGGAGACCGCGGAGACCGTGGCGATGCGGAGCCCGGCCATGGCTGCGGGCAGCGCGAGCGGGAGTTCGACCGTGAGCAGGAGGCGGACGGGGCCGTACCCCATGCCGCGGGCGGCCTGCCGGGTGTCCTCGGGGACGGCGCGCAGGCCGGCGAGGATGTTCCGCACGAGCAGGGTGAGGGAGTAGAGGACGAGGCCCGCGACGACGAGCGACGCGGAGAGTCCGTACACCGGGAGCAGCAGCGAGAACATCGCGAGCGAGGGGATGGTGTAGAGGACGGTGGTGAGCGCGAGGACGGGTCCCGCGGCCCACCCCCAGCGGCGGGCGAGCACGGCCAGCGGCACCGCGACGACGAGCGCGATCACGACGGAGAGGCTGGTCAGCTGCAGGTGCTGGACGACCGCGTCGAGCAGGATCTGGCGGCGGGTGCTCAGGTACTCACCGCAGATCCATTCGTTGCGCGCGAGGCAGTCGTCGGGGGGCGCGGTCACCTGTCCATTCAAGGCGGAGATGCGGGGTGACGGCGCGTTCTGGTGACCCGAGCGGGTCAGCCGGTTCCCTCGGCCGCCGGGCGCGGCCTCTTCTCGGACCCGGCCAAACTTTGGCCAGAGGTTGAATGTCGGGCCCCAACTCCCTTCTGTGCAGGGCATGTTGCCGACGGCGGCCGGTCCGTGCCGGGTGACAGCGGCGGGCTGACGCCGCATGATGGGTGGGTCATGAAGACTCCGGGACGGGTACCTCGCTCCCGGTCGTACGGCGGCCGCGTGCCGGCCGCGCGGCCGGTAGAGGCGGCACGTCCACAGGCAGCACGTCCACAGGCCGCACGTCCACCAGCCGCACGTCAACAGGCAGCACGTCCGGAAACGGGGGCACGTCCGGGAACGGCGGCACGTCCGGAAACGGGGGCACAACGGGCGGAGGCGACACGTCCGGTCACTGCCGCGGCACGCCGGGCGGAGGCGGCACGTCCCGTCACCGCCGCCGCCGAACGGCCGACGCAGCCGACCCGTCCGTTCACCCGGTCAGCGGCCCGGCGAGCACCGGCGCGGTCCGTGTTCTTCTCCGTGGCGAGCGCCCTCCTCGCGGTCGCCGCGTACCACTTCGTCTTCGGTTCGACCCCTTCCTGGGACGTTCGGACGGTCGCCGCCACCGTCCTGTTCTGCGCCGGTCAGACCGCTGCGGCCGCCGCGTCATGGCGGCCCGAACCGGCGCCGAGCGGCGGGGTGCGCGCGAACGCCGCGCCTCGCGGTGGCTTCCTGCGCGGAATCCGACGCCCATCGGGCCCGACCGACGGCGGCTCGCTGACGCGGGTGCTCCGCCGCCTGTGGGCGTTCCTGACGCGGCTGCTGCGCCCGTTGCGCGCACCGCTCCCCGTCGCGCCGCCGCGGCCGGCTCCGTCCCGCCGCACGGAGCTCCCGGCCCGCGTGCCTTCCCTCTCCCTCCTCCTCGCGGACGCCGTCGTACGGCGGGGCCCGCCGGCCCGCCCGCCGCAAACCGTCTGAACCGCGCATAGGCGCGTCGTCCGCGACGAAGCGCGTCGTCTACGCCGAAGCGAGTCGTCTACGCCGGCCGACACGGACGGGAGCGGCCCCGGCATGCCCGACTCCGCACCTTCCACTGCTGATTCCGGTGCCCCGCCCCGGCCCCTGCCCTGCCCGCAGGGCATGCCGGGGGTGTGCGGCGCCAGGAGGGACATCCATGTCCAAGACCGTCGTCGTCATCGGCGCGGGCCCGTACGGCCTGTCCGCCGCCGCGCACCTGCGGGCACGCGGCCTGGCCGTCCGGACGTTCGGCGCCCCCGTGGCGAACTGGGCCCGGCGCATGCCCGCGGGCATGCTCCTGAGGACGCCGCCCGCCGCCTCCGCTCTCGCCACCCCGCGCGAGGGCTTCACTCTCCACGACTACTGCCGCGACACCGGGGAGCGCAGGCCGGACGAGCACGATCCGGTGCCCGTCGATCTGTTCCTCCGGTACGGCAAGTGGTTCCGGGAGCGGCTGGTGCCCCGCGTCGAGGACGAGCGGGTGGCGACGGTCGACCGGGGCGCGGACGGCTTCCGCGTCAAGCTGTCGTCGGGTGAGGTGCTGCGGGCCAGCGCCGCGGTCGTGGCCACCGGCCTCACCGGGTTCGCGCACGTGCCCGCGCCCCTCGCGGCGGCGGCGTCCGGGGACCCGGCGGCCCTGGGGCGGATCTCCCACAGCTCGCAGCAGACCGACCCCCGCACGTTCGCCGGGCGCAGCGTGACCGTCGTCGGAGCCGGGCAGTCCGCTCTGGAGAGTGCCGTTCTGCTCCACGAGGCGGGCGCCGACGTCAAGGTGCTGGTCCGCGGCAGGAGCGTACGGTTCGACGCGCCACCGTCGTCCCCTCTGCGGTGGCAGCCCGACTCCCCGGCGGGCCGGTCCTGGACGCGGTACGGCCTCACCCGCCACCCGGCCGCGTTCCGGCGGCTGCCCGCGGCCGCCCGGCTCCGGCTGGCCGAGCGGGGGCTGAGGCCGGGCGGGGCGTGGTGGCTCAGGGAGCGGTTCGAGGACTGGGTGCCGGTCCTCGCGGAGCGGCGGATCACGGCGGCCGACGTGGACGGGGGCGGTGTCACCCTCCACACCACGACGCCGGACGGCAGCACGCACACTGTCACGTCCGACCACGTCCTGGCCGCCACCGGCTGCCGCGTCCAGGTCGAGGCGCTGGACTTCCTCTCCTCCGAGCTGCGCGCGGACGTCGTACGGAGCGGCGGATATCCCGTGCTGGACAAGGGGTTCGCCTCCAGCGTGCCGGGCCTGCACTTCACCGGGCCCGCGGCGGCGGCGAGCTTCGGGCCCGCGCTGCGCTTCGTCGGCGGCACCTGGTTCGCGGGCCCTCGCCTGACGAGGTCGGTGGCGGCGTGCGCCGACGAATGAGACGCGCCGGCTGAGCCACCGTGAGGCCCGCTGATGCAGGGGGGTGGCGCGCTTGAGGCTGGCGCTGACCCCTTCAACGCCTTGGTCGACCGCTTCAACCCCTTGGCCGGCCTCCCTGGTGGGTCTGTAAGGAACACTCGGGGAGCGGGGCGGAGTCCTGCGCGACGACGGTGTGCAGATCCGGTCCGGGAACGTCCTGCGTGGTGACCCAGGGGACGTCGCCGCTCACCGCGCCACGAGCAGGGCGACCAGCCGCTCTGCCTGTTCGCGGGGGTCCGGGGTGCCGGCCCAGCCGGTCATCAGGAGGTGGTGGACGGTGCCGACCAGGGCGAGTGCCGTCGTGGCGGTGTCCGTGCCCTCCGCCAGGCGGCCGAGCCGCAGTTCGGCGTCCAGGTAGGCGGCGAGCGCTTCTTGGATGGCGGCGAAGCTGGGTGCACCCTGTGCCAGGGCGTCACGAATCCGCTGGGAGGTGGTGTTGCTGGTCATCGCCAGCCCTACGACCCTGGGGTCGAGGGAGTCCAGGAGCCCGAGGGCGACCCCGTTCAGGTTCGCGGCGACGGTGTCCAGGCCAGCCCGCCCGGGCAGCCCCTGAGCCGCTGCCGCGGCGCGCGCGAACCGGTCGAGCACGAGCTCGGCGACGAACACGTCCACCCCGCCGAAGTGCGTGTGCAGCACCCCCTTGGCGCAGCCCGCCTCCGTGGTGACAGCCCGGCTGGTGAGCGCGGCGGCCCCCTCACGGGCGACAATCCGCTCCGCGGCGTCGAAGAGCCGCTCGCGAAGGTCGGGGATCGCGACGCCACGCGGTGACATGAGTTTCTCCTCGTACGAGATGGACCGTTGCAAGTATGGGCGTACGCCCATACTGTTTGGGCGAGCGCCCATACTGTTTGGGCGAGCGCCCATTCTAACGCTGTCAGCACTGACGGGCGCCCCGTTCGCCATGCAACGCAACCAGGGGACAGACCATGCGGAACACCGCCAACACCGTCAACACCGGCAACCCCGCCAACACCGTCAACACCGAGCAGGCGCAGGCTTGGAACGGTTACGAAGGGGAGCACTGGGCCCGCAACCAGGACCGCTGGGACGCGGTGAACGCGGGCTTCAACTCCCCCCTCCTGGACGCCGCTTGCCTCGCCGTGGACGACCGCGTCCTGGACGTCGGCTGCGGCGCGGGGCAGACCACCAGGCTGGCCGCGCGCCGGGCGAGCGGCGGCCGCGTGCTGGGGCTCGACCTGTCGGCGCCGATGCTGGCGCGGGCCCGTGACACCGCGCGACGGGAGGGCCTCGCGAACATCTCCTTCGAGCACGGCGACGCGCAGGTCCACGAGCTGGACCCCGCCGCGTACGACGTGGCGATCAGCCGCTACGGCGTGCTGTTCTTCGCGGACCCGGTGGCGGGCTTCGGCAACATCGGCCGCGCGCTGCGGCCCGGTGGGCGTGCGGCGTTCATCTGTGGCGCGTACCCCGAGGACAACGAATGGCTCCAGGCCTTCGCCGAGCTGCGCGACCTGCTTCCCGTCGGGGGCTTCGGCGCTCCCGGCGGGCCGGGCATGTTCTCCCTCGCGGACGCCGACCGGACGTGCGGGATCCTGGCCGCCGCCGGGTTCGAACACATCGAGGCGACGCGCGTGGAGGCGTACGGGACGTGGGGGCGGGACGCCGCCGACGCCGCGGACTTCCTCCTCGACTCCGGCCCCGGCCGCCACCTGACCGCCCAGGTCCCCCCGGAGACCCGCAACCGCGCCCACCACCGCCTCACGGAGACCCTGCGCCCCCACGAGGCGTCCAGCACGCTGCGCCTGCGCAGCACGGCCCTCCTGCTCACCGCGACACGCCCTCGGTAAGTCCTGCGGTAACCCCCGCCGCAGGTACGAGGTATGGAAGGGGCGTTCCGCGCGGAGCCGGTGCTGGGCGCCCTGCTGCGCATGCTGGGCCGAGTGGCCGCCGGGCTCGTGGACGCGGCCGAGTGGAGAGTGAATGTCCGCCCCTTCCGCGTGACGGCCGCGCCGGGCGACGCGGGAATCCGACGCGGGAATCCGACGCGGGAATCCGACACCGGAGGGCCGGCACCGGGACGGGGTGACCCTCAAGTCCTCGATCCACCCGCCGGCCGCCGCTCCCCCTCTTCCTCCCTCCCCCCCCCGCCCGACGTGACGTACTGGTCACCACCCTGACGGCCCGATGACCCGGCGCACCGCACTGCGTCAGCCGCTCGCTGACGGGGTGCCCGAAGGTCCCCGGCCGGCCATCGCTACGATGCGCTGCGATGAGACGGACGCAGTGGACCGGAGCCGCCCGGCACGCCTTGTGCCGCGTCGTGTCGGCCGCTGCGCTCGTCCCGCTCCTCGCCGCGTTGTGCATGTGCCTCGGCCCGGTGGCGCCCGACGGCGGCCATCGGGACGCCGGACACGTCACGGCCGTCGCCGGGGCGCCGCCGTCCTTCGACGGCCGAGTTCCGACCACGCCGACCGTGGACGACTCCGACTGCCCGCCCGACGAACGGCATTGCGCGCCCGCCGCACACGACGTACGCGCGGTGCTCGCGCCGGGCGGCCCGTCACTGCCTGCCTGCCACCGGCCGGCTCCCTACCCCCAGGCGCTGTCGGCGCCCGGCCCCGCGGTCGACCAGCCGTCGAACCGCGGCTCTCCCGATCTCCACATGCTCCAGGTGCAGCGGACTTAGGCGGACCCCGGCAGGGCGGCCCGCGCATGCGGCATGCCCTGTCCACGGCATCCACCGACACCCGCCACCACCGCCGCGCCTCCGTGCGGCGGGGACAAGGAACACCCATGGCCAAGGCCAAGGCCCACAAGCCGAACAAGAAGGCGGCCACCGCCGAGCGCAGAGCCCGGCTCGAGGAGATGCGCCGCGCTGAACAGGCTCGCGAACGGCGCAACCGCATCATCACCGTCACCGTGAGCACGGTGATCGTGGCCGCGCTCCTCGGCTTCGGCGCGTACGCCATCGACAGCGCCAACGACAAGGAGGAGCAGAACTCCGCCGCCGCCAAGAAGCCCGTGCGGGGCGAGAAGACGTGGGACGCGAAGAAGCTGGGCCGCGACCACGTCACGAAGACCGTCGACTACCCGATGACGCCACCGGTCGGCGGCAACCACCACCAGGCCTGGATGACCTGTGACGCGTCGGTCTACGACAAGGCGATACCGAACGAGAACGCCGTGCACTCCCTCGAACACGGCGCCGTCTGGGTCACGTACAACGACAAGGCCCCCGAGGCCGACATCAAGAAGCTGAGCGACAAGGTCGTCAAGACCCCGTACAGCCTGATGAGCCCGGTCGCGAAGCAGCGGAGCCCGATCATACTGTCGGCCTGGGGCCGTCAGCTCACCGTCGACAGTGCCGCGGACCCGCGGATCGGGGAGTTCTTCAGCAAGTACGTGCAGGGCCCGCAGACACCCGAACCGGGCGCCGCCTGCTCCGGAGGCGTCGACTCCGCATGACCTGGATGCGGCCGGCGCGCGGACAGAGTGCCGCGCGCCGGTCGTGGTGGAGCAGAGACTTTCCGTACGCAACTGTTTGAGGCGTACGTCGCAGCGGTAGCCGGTTACTGTCAGGCACTCGACACGGAGGCACTGGTGTCAGGCATTCCGCGACGTGCGGCTGGAGGGCGTACGCATACAAGTAGGAGCACGCACACAAGGCCCACCACGACTCTTTCCGGGGCAGCCACTGGTCTGCTCAGAAAGCGGCACACGGCTTTCCTGGCCGTTCTGCTGACAGCCACCAACTTCCTTGTCGTGTTCGACGGGCTGGTCGTCACGGTGGCGCTTCCCGCGATCCAGCACGAGTTCTCTCTGGCCCAGGTCCATGCCCAGTGGGCACTGACCGCCTATTCCCTTCCCTTGGGCGGAATGCTCCTTCTGGGAGGCCGGTGCGGCGACCGGTTCGGGCGTCGCCGCATGCTGACGATCGGTCTGACACTCTTTGCCGCCGGCCTGCTCCTTTCCGGATTCGCTCCTCACGCCTGGATGCTGTTCGCCGGGCGAGCCGTTCAAGGAGCCGGTGCCGCCTTTGCGGTCCCCACCACCTTCGCGGTCATCAGCTCCCGCCCCACCCCCGCCGAGCGCAACCGCCTGTTCGCAGCGGTCGCCGTGGCCGGAGGCCTGGGAGCAGCGGGTGGCGCGGTCATCGGAGGCGTGGTGACCCAGGGACTCGGATGGCGCTACGTCTTCCTGCTGTCCGCGCCGGTCGCGCTGCTCGCCGCCCTGTGCGTGCCTGCTCTGCTGGACGCGGTGAAGCCCCCGCAAGCTCCTCGTGCGCTCGACGTGCCCGGAGCCGCCTTGTCGACTTCCGGGTTCATGCTCCTCGTGCTCGCCATGACCGGTGTCGAGAGCCACGGCGTGTTCGCCCCGCTGACGGGCACGTCCTTTGCTCTGTCGGTCTGCTGCCTGGTCGGCTTCCTCGTCCGGGAACGCCTGGCGAAGGCGCCGCTGCTGCGGTGGGGGACTCTGCGTATTCCGTCACTGCGCACCGCGATGCTCACGATGCCGGCCAACGAATTCGCCTACCAGGGAAGCATTTTCGTCGGCCTGCTCTTTCTGCAGCAAGTGCTCGGGTACAGCGCTCTCACCGCCGGGCTGGCGTTCAGCCCTCTGGGCCTGGTCGTGCTGTTCGGGTCGGTGGCGGCCCATCACTTGTTACGGCGCATGCGATGGACCGTCGTGGCTGCCGTGGCCCAATTCGTCAGCGCGGGCGGCTTGCTGACGCTGTCCTTCGCCTCTCCCGACAGCACATATCTCGCGCATGTTCTTCCCGGCTTCGTCGCCCTGGGACTGGGCACGGTCTGCGGCGCTGTCGCCTTCAATGTGGCAGCGGGCAAGGATGTGCCGCCCGCCGACAAGGGGGCCGGTTATGGAGCGTTCGAGACCGCCAAATACACGGCGGGTACGTTCGCCGTCGCCGGTCTCAGCACCGTGGCCGTCGCCCGGAGCGACGCCACGACCTCGAGCAGCCATGTGACGGCTCTCGCTGCCGGCTACCAGCTGGCGTTCTTGGCAGCGGCGGCAGTAGCCGCACTGGGAGGCATCCTCGTCCTCCTCTTGGGGGACCCCGCCTCCGCACGGGAGTAACCAATGCGAAGACTCCGAACACGCCTCTGACATCACTGTCGATGGCCGGCGCCCGCCGCGGGGGTTCCGTATCCCCCCACCCTTGCGGCGAGTTGGAGTGTCCATGACTATGGGCCGCATGTCTCAGCAGACGGGCACTTCCCGGCGTACCGTCCTGACCGCAGCCGCGGCCGCCACCACGGCCGGAGCCGTCGGCCTGCAGACGGGCCCCGCCGTCGCGCGTGACGGCGCGGGGCCCACGTCCCAGGAACCGCCGCGCGAACTGCGCGCGATCCTGAGGGAGATCGACCACCGGCGCATCGAGGCGACGGTGCGACGGCTCGCCGCGTTCGGGACCCGGCACACGCTGTCCTCGCAGGACGACCCCGTACGCGGTATCGGCGCCGCCCGCGACTGGATTCTCGCCGAGTTGCGGCGCCATGCACGGCCCTCGGGCGGGCGGATGACCGTCGAGCTGCAGTCGTACGTCCAGGAACCGGGCCCGCGTATCCCCACTCCGACGCGCATCACCAACGTCGTGGCCACACTGCGCGGTTCGGCATCCCCTGACCGCCTGTACGTCGTCTCCGGGCACTACGACTCGCGCGCCAGTGACGTCATGGACTTCACGAGCGACGCGCCCGGAGCCGACGACGATGCCTCCGGGGTCGCCCTCGTCATGGAGCTCGCGCGCGTCATGGCGACCCGGCGCGTCGCCGCGACGCTGGTGTTCGCGGCCGTCGCGGGCGAGGAACAGGGGCTGTTCGGCGCGGCGCACATGGCGGAGCGGTTCAAGCAGCGCAAGGCCGACGTCCAGGGGATGTTCACCAATGACATCGTCGGCAGCTCCACCGCCGACGACGGCACCCGCGACCCGCGCACGATCCGCCTCTTCGCGGAGGGCGTCCCCTCGTCCGAAACACCGGAGGAGGCCGCCGTCAGACGTTCGGTGGGCGGCGAGAACGACTCGCCGGCCCGCCAGCTCGCCCGCTTCGTGAAGGACGTGGCCGCGAACGACGCGACCGGGATGCGGGTGCGCGTCGTGTACCGCCGCGACCGCTACCTGCGCGGCGGAGACCACATCCCCTTCCTCGAACGCGCCTACCCCGCCGCCCGGTTCACCGAGCCCGCCGAGGACTTCGCCCACCAGCACCAGGACGTCCGCGTGGTGGACGGCAAGCAGTACGGGGACCTGCCGGAGTTCTGCGACTTCCCGTTCGTCGCGCGCGTCGCCCGCGTCAACGCCGCCGCCCTGTGGAGCCTCGCCCAGGCTCCCGGCACCCCGCGCGGCGCGAAGATCCTCACCGCCGCGCTGACCAACGAGACCGAGCTGGTGTGGGAGCGCGGCACCGATGCCGGTCTCACCGGCTACGAAGTCGTGTGGCGCGAGACGACCGACACCGACTGGACCCATGTGATCGACGTCGGCGACGCCACCCGTCACACCGTCGACCTGTCCAAGGACAACGTCTTCTTCGGCGTACGCGCGGTCGGACGCTCGGGGCTGCGCAGCCCCGTGGCGTTCCCCGCACCGCAGCGCTGAGGCGCCGCAAGGGGGGCGAGGGCAGCCAGGGCCGAGCGGGACGCGGTGTCCTGTTACTGACCTTTCCGGAGGGTTGTCGGGGGGTGACACTGCGGGTGCTTCGCGCTACGCCGATGTCATGCGGTATGCGCAAGGGGGCGGGCTCAGGCCCCATGAGCAAGTGGCCAGGGAACGTGCGGGGGGTGCTGGCGGCCGAGGGCTTCGAGCGGGGCGAGAAGAACACGTGGGGCGGTGTCCCACGGTTGGCCGAACGAGCGGTGGACCCTGTCCCGGGTGAGCGTGCTGATCTCTGCGACTCTCGACGTGGACCTGTCTGTTCGCGGAGTGTGGGAGTTGCTGCGACGCCACGGCGGTCGTGCCAGCAGCCCGCCCGGCGGGCGGTGGAGCGCAACGAGGCGGCTGTTGCGGGCTGGGCGAAGGAGACCTGGCCGTCGGCAAAGCCACCGCGGCGACGCTCAAGGCCTGGCTCGTCTTCGAGGACGAGGCAGCCGTCTCGATAACGTCGCACCGCGGACGCACCTGGGCACCGAAGGGGAAGACTCCCGTGGTCCGCTTCAACGGAGCCTCCCGCGGCCGGGTGACCCTGGCCGCGCAGGAGCACCTCGATCTCGTGCCGCTGCGCCTATGAAGACGCCGTCGTCACCGCGGCGGGGGTTGTTGCGGATCTGTTGGACGCGGTCGTGGAGGCGGAAGGGGGCGCCTTCGCTGTATGTCTCCGGCTTGTCGTCGGTCGGCGGGCTGAGGCGTTCTTGCAGCCGGAGGCTGAGGTCGATCGTTCCGGTGGCGTTCTTCTTCGCCGGGCACAGCACTTGGCCGGCCCCGGGGGTGACCGGCGTGCCGGATGACACCTCCCCGTGCCGGCCGACAAGATCCGAAAGGAGGCCCTACGGCCGCCCCGCGCGTATGCGGCACAGCGTGTCCGTGAACGCCTGCACCCGGGACGTGAAGCCGTCGCGGCGCCAGATCAGGCCGTAGTCGATGGACGGAGCGTCGCAGAACGGGACGTAGGTGAGGCCGGGGCGGCCGTGGTAGCGGGCGGCGAGCAGCGCCGCGACGGAGATGCCGCGGCCGGAGGCGACGAGCGGGGGGACTTCCAGCCAGTACACGAAGGTGGGGCCCCGGGGGATCGGCTTGCCCTGCGGCGTCTTGCTGGGCCAGATGTACTCGCGCCAGTACGGCGGGCTGTCGCCCGTGACGCCGATCAGCGGGGCGCGGGCCAGGTCCTCCACGGAGACCGACTCCCGCCGGGCGAACGGGTGGTCTGCGGGCACCATCATCGCCCGGGTCTCCGAGAAGATCACCGAGCCGGCCACCAGGTCGGGCTCCTCCACCGGGAACTCGGTGAGCTGCAGATCCACCACGCCGGCGCGCAGCGGGCCGAAGGTGTCGTAAAGCGGGATCTCCTGGATCTCGACCAGGCAGCCGAGGTGGGTGCGGCGAAAGGCCTCGGCGGTCCGCAGCACCATGTCGCCCGCCCACGCCGAGGAGAAGCCCACGCGCAGCGTGCCGGTGATGCCCTTGCCGGTCGCCAGTGCCTGCGCGACCGCCTCCTGGATCTCCTGGTGGGCCGGGGCCAGGCCGTCGTACAGGCGCTGCCCCGCCGGGGTCAGGGTTACCTTGCGGCTCGTACGGGCGAAGAGCGCGACGCCCAGGCGGCGTTCGAGCCGGCCGACGATCTGGCTCACCCGGCCCTGGGCGAGCCCGAGCCGCTCGGTGGCGCGGCGGAAGTGCAGCTCCTCGGCTACGGCCAGAAAGGCCTCGATCTCATGCCGCTCCAGCATCGCTGATCACCACCCCGTGCCCCGCCCCGTGAAACCAACTGGTGAGCTTCGCGCACCGATCGTAGGTCAGGTCGCTCTCGTTCCGGCAGGCGTCAGCAGACAGCATTCAAGCCATGGCTATGGACAACGAGCTCTACGACTACAGTCCGATCACCGAGCGGGAGCGCTTCAGCTGGCCCGGCGGTGCCCGGGTGGCGTTCTACGTCGGGCTGAACATCGAACACTTCCAGCTCGGCACCCCCTCGACCAGTCTGAACGAGGCAACCGCCGCGCTCGTCCCTGACCCGCTGAACCACGGCTGGCGCGAATACGGCGTCCGGGTGGGTATCTGGCGCGTCATGCAGGCCCTCGACCGGCACGGCGTACGCGCCAGCGCGCTGCTCAACTCCGCTGTCTGCGAGCACTATCCGCAGATCGTCGAGGCCGGCCTGGCCCGTGACTGGGCGTGGCTCGCGCACGGCCGCGACAACTCCACCCTGCAGGCCGGGATGACGGAGGAGGACGAGCGCGGCTATCTCATCGGCGTCGTCGAGACGATCGAGAAGGCCACCGGGCAGCGGCCGCGCGGCTGGCTCGGCCCGGCGCTCACCGAGACCTTCCGGACGCCGGCGCTGCTTGCCGAGCTCGGCCTCGGTTACGTGCTCGACTGGACCAATGACGATCAGCCGTACCCGCTGAACATCCCTGGCATGCTGAGCGTGCCGTACTCGGTCGAGCTCAACGACCTCGGACTCTTCACCATGCACGGCATGACCGGGCCCGATTTCGTGCAGCTGGTCAAGGACCAGGTCGACCAGCTGTACGACGATTCGGCCGCCGGCGGCCGGGTGATGGCGCTGGCGCTGCATCCGTTCGTCATCGGTCAGGCGTTCCGGACCAAGTACCTCGACCAGGCGCTGGAATACGTCGTGAACCACCCGGGCGTGTGGACGGCCACCAGCGACGAGATCGCCGAGCACTACGTCCGTACCTTCACGGGCAGACCATGACCGGGCGGGCGGTCACCGCGAAGGCCGTGGCCGAGCGGCCGCGAGCCACATCGCCCTGGCTGACGATCACCGTGCTCTGCATCGGGCAAGTGATGATCGTCATCGACCAGAACATCGTCAATGTCGCCCTCCCGGCCGTGCAGCGCGGCCTCGGCTTCTCCGCGGAGAACCTGGTCTGGGTGGTCAACGCCTACGTCGTCCCGTTCGGCGGGCTGCTGATGCTCGCCGGCCGACTCGGTGACCTGATCGGGCGCAGGCGGGTCTTCCTCGTCGGCGTCGCACTCTTCAGCGCGGCCTCGCTGCTGTGCGGATTCGCGACCAGCGAGGCCACGCTGATCGGCTTCCGGTTCCTGCAAGGCGTCGGCGGCGCGATCGCCTCGGCCTGCATTCTCGGCATGGTGGCGACCCAGTTCACCGACGCGCGCCGGCAAGCCCAGGCCATCGGCGCCTACAGCTTCGCCTCGGCGGGCGGCGGCACGGTCGGGCCACTGCTCGGCGGCGTCCTGACCGACCTGCTCAGCTGGCACTGGATCTTCTTCATCAACGCACCGATCGGCGCGGCGGTCATCGCCCTCGGCCTTCGTGCGATCCGTAAGGACGAGTCACAGGGCCTGGACAAGGGCACCGACTTCCTCGGTGCCGCCCTGGCCACGGCCGGCATGATGCTGCTCGTCTACACCATCGTCGACGCCGAGCAGGCCGGCTGGGCCTCCGCCCGGACCCTGCTGCTCGGCGTGCTCGCCTTCGCGCTGCTCGCCGGATTCGTCGTACGGCAGGCCCGCGCCGAGCAGCCGCTGCTGCCGCTGCGGCTGTTCCGCTCGCGGCGGCTGACCGCGGCGAACGCCGTGCAGTTCATGGTGATCGCAGGCATGTTCGGGCTGCTGTTCTTCGGGACGCTGTATCTGCAGCAGGTGCTTGGCTACAGCGCGCTCGCGGCGGGGCTCGGCTTCATGCCGGTAGCCGCTGTCATCGCGGTGATCTCGCTCGGCCTCTCGGCCCGCCTGATCATGAAGTTCGGGCAGCGGCCGCTGCTGTACCTGGGGCTCGTCCTGATCACGGCGGCCTTCGTGCTGCTGTCGTTCAGCCGAGCGGACGGCACGTACGCGGTGGACTTCCTGCCCGCGTCCCTGCTGATGGGCATGGGTTTCGGCCTGGCCGCGCCCGCCATGATGGGGCTCGGCATGGCCGCTGTCGCTCCCGAGGAGTCCGGCATCGCCTCCGGCCTGTTCAACACCACGCAGCAGATCGGCGGCGCCATCGGCCTCGCCGTGATGAGCGCGGTCGTCACCGCCCGTACGAGCGGCCTCGAAGCGGGCAGCGCGGACAGCTTCGGATCCGGCGGCGAGGCCGCCAGGTCCGCGCTGCTCGAGGGCTATCACGCGGCCTTCCTGACCGCCGCCGGTTTCGTGTCGGCGGCCCTTGCCCTCGCCTTCGTGCTGCTGCGGGGAACTCCCGGAACTACCTCAAGGAGCCACTCATGAGCACCCCTACGCGCACCCCCGCCTCCATCCCCCGCACCAGCCGCGAGATCCGCCTGGCCTCGCGCCCCACCGGCGCCCCCGGCGCCGAGAACTTCGACCTGGTCCACGCCGACATACCGGCGGACCTGGCCGACGGCGAGATCCTGGTCCGCAACGACTGGATGTCGGTCGACCCGTACATGCGCGGCCGGATGACCGACGTCCCCTCCTACATCCCGCCGTTCCAGCTCGGCGTCGCACTCGAGGGCAGCGCGGTGGGCGAGGTCGTCGCCTCCCGGGCGCCGGCGGTCCCGGCCGGTGCCACGGTGTCGCACTTCGCCGGGTGGCGGGAGTACGCAGCGCTGGACGCCGCCGCGGTCTCCGTGGTCGACACGGCGCTCGCCCCTGCCGAGGCGTACCTGGGCGCGCTGGGAACCACCGGTCTGACGGCGTACGCCGCCGTCACCGAGGTCGCGCCGGTGCAGGAGGGCGACGTGGTGTTCGTCTCCGCCGCGGCCGGCGCCGTCGGCAGCGTGGCCGGGCAGCTGGCCCGCCGCCTCGGCGCCGCGCGGGTGATCGGTTCGGCGGGCGGCCCGGCCAAGACGGCCAAGCTGCTCGACGACTTCGGCTTCGATGCGGCCCTGGACTACAAGGCCGCCCCCATCGCCGAGCAGCTGGCGAAGGCGGCTCCCGAAGGCATCGACATCTACCTCGACCACGTCGGCGGCGACCACCTGGAGGCGGCCATCGACGCCGCCCGCCCCGGCGCCCGCTTCGCCTTGATCGGCGCGATCAGCGCGTACAACGCCACCGCCCCGGTGCCGGGCCCGACCAACCTTTTCCAGGCGTACACCAAGGAGCTCAGCCTGCGCGGCCTGCTGGTGAACTCGTACTTCCGCCTCTTCCCCGACTGGATCAAGCAGGGCGCCGCCTGGCTGGCCGATGGCACCCTGCACACCGAGCAGACCGTGGTGCACGGCCTCGACCACGCCCCGGCCGCGTTCCTGGGCGTCCTCAGCGGCGCGAGCATGGGCAAGATGCTCGTCCGCCTGGACAGCGGCGGCGCCAAGTGAGCGGCCAAGTGTGGGGGTGAGGGAGGGTGAGGGGAGAGCATGATCGGGTCGGCAGCTCGATCAGGTCCTCGCGCATCTGCCGCGTCAGCTCGGCCCGCACCTGGTCTTCGCGGCGTTCGTCGTGCCAGATCACGTCCACCGGTTGCGAGGTGAGCTTGACCTGGTCGGTCGTGGTGCGCTCGTGCCAGCCGGTCAGGTCTCGCAGTTCGCTGCGGTGTCGCTTCGCGGTGCGGGAGAGAAGACGTAGAACCCCAGCTCGGCCGCGGCGACGCCGACCTGCTTGGCGACGTGCTCGCCGGCGTCGGGCGGCAGCCCATGACGCGCCTGGTGGCACCGGTCTTGTTCCGTAACCAGCCCGCCTCGTCGCTGGACAGGGTGAAGTGGTCGACCACCCCGTCCAGACCCAGATCCCGCCCCACGTCACAGCCCCTTCCGCACGCCCCGTGGTCACCTGTCGGGCTGGACGGCAGAGGGGCTGGTGTACAGCGGGCGCGGGTATCGGCGAAGTGACCCGGCACGGCGATCAGACCTGGTAAGTACGGCCCAACTACCAGGCGCCCGGGCGGGGCCAACGCGCTCCCGCCCGGACGCCTGGAGCCTGCGGGCCCCGTCAGGGCCTGGGCAGCGGCAGGCCGGGCAACTGCGGGTGGCGCAGGTGCTGACCGCCGTCGTAGACGTGCAGGGTGAAGGTCTCCGGGCCCGGGGCGACGCGAAGCTGGCACAGGCCGATGTGCATCATTGCGGTGTGCCGAGATCGGGCCAGAGCCAGCCCGCCAAGGGCCATGGCGATCGGCCCCGCCACCGGCCGGGCATACGGGGGCCCGGAGCTGCACGCGGATGGGGCGAGATGGAGTGCGGGAGGTGGCCGATGCGGTCGTCTCGATTACTTCGGGTCTCGGTTGAACTGCGTCGTCGACCAGCGGTAGCCGATCGCGATCAGGCCGACACACCAGACGACCGTGATCCAGCCGTTGTTGCCGATTTCGGTGCCGAGGAGGAGGCCGCGGAGGGTTTCGATGGCGGGGGTGAAGGGCTGGTACTCGGCGATCGGCTGGAACCAGCCCGGCATCGTACCGGCCGGGATGAAGGCGCTGGAGATGAGCGGCAGGAGGATCAGCGGCATAGCCATATTGCCGGCCGCCTCGGGGTTCGGACTGGCCGCGCCCATGCCGACCGCGATCCAGGTGAGTGCCAGGGCGAACAGCGTGATCAGCCCGAACGCCGCGATCCACTCCAGTGCCGTGGCGTCCGTGGACCGGAAGCCCATCGCCACCCCGACGGCGCCGACGAGGACCACGCTCATCACGCACTGCAGCACGCCGCCGACGACATGCCCAACCAGCAGAGAGCCCCGGTAGATCGCCATCGTGCGAAAGCGGGCGGTGAGGCCCTGGGTCATGTCCACGCAGACGGACACCGCGGCCCCGATCACCGTGCTGCCGACGGTCATCAGCAGCAGGCCGGGGACGATATAGGCGATGTAGTCGGAGCGGTCCGCGCCGCCGCCACCGATGCCGGCGCTCATCACATCGCCGAAGATGTAGACGAAGAGCAGCAGCATCATGATCGGCGTGAGCAGCAGGTTCAGGGTCCCGGACGGGTAGCGCCATGCGTGCAGGAGGTTGCGGCGCAGCATCGTGTTCGAATCGCGTACAGCAAGAGAGAGGGAGCTCATCGGACGGTGTCCTTGGACTGGTTGGGGAGATTGGCCGGGCCGGTCAGGGCGAAGAACACGTCGTCGAGGTCGGGGGTATGGACGGTCAGTTCGTCCGCCTCGATTCCGGCGGAGTCGAGCCAGTCGAGGATGGAGCGCAGTTCGCGCTGACTGCCGTCGCTGGGGATGGACAGCGACAGTGCCTCATCGATGGGGGTGCCCCCTGCTCGAGCGAAGCCGAGAGCTTGGGGGAGGGTGGCCTCGCGCAGGGCGTCAGCGGCGGACTGGTACGCGGCCGAGTCGGTGAAGCGGAGCCGGATGTGCCCGCCCGGGATGAGCCGCTTGAGCTCCTCGGCGGTGCCTTCGGCGGCGATCCTGCCGTCGTTCAACACAGCGATGCGGTCGGCGAGTTCGTCGGCCTCATCCAGGTACTGGGTGGTGAGGAAGACGGTGACGCCGTCGGAGACGAGGCCGCGGATGATCTGCCACATGTTGTGGCGGGATCGTGGGTCGAGCCCTGTCGTCGGCTCGTCGAGGAAGATGATCCGCGGGTTGCCGACCAGCGTCATCGCGAGGTCGAGGCGGCGCTTCATACCGCCGGAGTAGGTCGAGGCGGGCTTCTTCGCGGCCTCCATCAGGTCGAAGCGCTCCAGGAGTTCGGAGGCGACCCGCCGCCCCTCGCTCTTGGACAGGTGGTGCAGGTCCGCCATGAGGAGCATGTTCTCCTCGCCGGTGATCAGGCCGTCAACGGCGGAGAACTGCCCGGTGACACCGATCGCGGCACGGACCGCCTGTGGGTCGGCGGCCAGGTTGTGCCCGCCGACGTGCAGGTCACCGGCGTCGGCGGTGATGAGCGTGGACAGGATCTTGACGGCGGTGGTCTTGCCGGCGCCGTTCGGGCCGAGCAGCGCGAACACAGACCCGGCCGGGATACGCAGATCAATACCGTCGAGGACGAGCTTCCCGTCGTACGACTTGCGTAGCCCGACGGCGGAGACGGCGGTCGGCGACGGATGACCGTCACCCTGCCTGGATGTGGGCATGACAGATAAAGGCATGGCGACTTCCTTTCGGAGGCTGAAGACACACGGGGAGTGGAAGCTGTTTCGGAACCCGGATTGAATGCCGTCCGTGATTACGCGTAAGCCGCGTCGTCCTTGGGGGAATGGTGTAGAGCGGCCCGCCGTCGGAGACCTATCGGAGACCTACTCACGGGGGCGCCAGCAGGGTTGAGCCAGGTCTCGCCGGCCTGCTCGACCACCTCGGCGGACAGGTTTTGCGGCGGCTTCTGGTGGCTGTCGGCCCGCGCCTGTTCGCGCTGCGCCGAGGTGAACGAACCGCGCGGGCGGGTTGCGCCCACTCGCAAGAGGTGACGGATGCTACTTCTCGGCCGTGCCGGGTTCCCCGCTGATGGACTCCTGATAGGCGTCCGCATAGGTGGGAGAGTCCTTGACCAGGTCGTCGCAGAACGCGGCGACGTCCGTGCCGATGAGCTCCAGGACCCCCTTGCCCGCGGCGACGCCCTCCTCGAAGAAATCAACGATCCCGGGGAGCAGGGGCCCGTCAGGCAGGTCGACCGGTCCGACCTTGAACAGGTACTTCTGCATCTCCTTGTAGACGATCTGGTAATCCGGCGGGAGCGCCTTGACCCGAGCCACGTGCGCCCGCCACTGCTTCTTGCCCTCGATGATGTCCTGGATGCCCACGTCAGCCTCCCAGCCGGCTCAGTTTCCTTGCGACGTTCCTGTTCAACTGCTCGCGCCACCGGTCGCGGTAGGTTCGAGCCCCTTCCCCACCGGCCAGCGCCGCGCAAAAGCCTGGGATGTCGTCGCCGAGCACCTCGTGGACGCTCTGCCCGTCCGCCGCCGTTACTTCGAGCAGCCCCAGGGCGCCGTCGAGGATCGGCATCAGGTTGCGGCCGGTGAAGTCCCCATAGGGGAAGAGGTGGGCGATGATCTGTCCCCACGCCGCCCGGTAGTCGTCCGGCAGGGCCTCGGCCCGCGCTTCGAACGCCTTCCAATCCCTGGTGAGATCGCTGCCCGTGATGGTCTCCCAGAAGTTCATCTCCCGCCCTCCTTGAGCCTGTCGATGCGTGATGAGACGTACTGCCACTTCGCCCAGAACTTCGCGAGTTCCTCGCGTCCGGCGTCGTTGAGCGAGTAGAACTTGCGCGGCGGACCGACCCCGGACGGTCGCTTCGTCACCTGGACGAGTTTGTTCCTCTCCAGTCGCAGCAAGATGGTGTACACCGTCCCCTCGACGACGTCGGCGAAGCCGAGCTCGTTCAGCTGACGAGTGATGGCGTACCCGTAGGTTTCCTCGCTGCCGATGATTTCGAGCACGCACCCTTCGAGCGTGCCCTTCAGCATCTCCGTCAGGTCGTCCATCGCGAGTCCTCCTCGACCTAGCGGTACTGCGTAGTACCGAGTACCACTACACAGTATCACCGAGTAGCGGAGGGCGACAGCGCCTCCGGTTGGCGCGCGGACGGACCCGGGACCGATCTCGGGGCGTTCTCCGCGATGGACCTCACCGCCCGCCACCCCCGCACCGGACAGCTGCTGTCCACCGTGAAGTTCATGGCGCAGACCCTCGCCACCGCCGGCGAACACCAGCGCGACCTCCACCGGGAGCTGACCTACGACGGACTACGGGCCGCCGAGACCAAGGGCAACGAGGGGCCACGGGCGCCGCCCGGCCGTCTCGGCCGGCAAGACCGACAACGTGCGCACCGCGTACCTGGACGGCCAGTCCATCGCGAGCCTCGCCCGCGAGCACGACGTCAGCCGCGGTGCCATCCGCACCGTCGTCGCCGACCTCCTGCCCGAGCACACGCCCGTCGACCCGGGCGCCCCGACCCCGGAGCTGCCGGTCGTCCTCGACATGCCGGGCAAGGTCGCGTCAGCACCCTCGGGACTACCACCGGACCATGATCAACGGCTTGGCGTTAGCCGCGAACTCCCCAGTACCAAGGCTGCCTTTCGCGCAGCGCACCTTCGATCCGAAGCTACTGGCGGGTTACTTGTCACCTGGTTCGCCGCTCGTCAACGGCACCCCGACCTGCTCGCGGCAGCGGCCGAGCGGGGCCACGCGGACCTGGTCGACATCTCCTCAGCCGCCGCCAAGGCCGTCCTGCCCGGCTTCGCGGGGTACGCCGCCTCCAAGGCCGCCTTCAGTCACCTCTCCCGCCATCAGCGCCACCGTCCAGGAGGTCGTGGCCTCCATCGAGAGCATCCCGTCCGGGGGCGCCGTCGCCGAGCTCATCGCCTTCGCCGTCGGGCGCCCGCGACACGTCAGTCTTTCCCAGATCTCGGTGCTGCCCACACGGGAAGCCTGAGAGACGCAATCCGTGTCACGCCGAGAGGCTGCCCGCACCCCCGCCCTCCGTGGCACGCCCTCGCCGGGCTGGCCTGGCGCGGTACTCGTCCACGAAACCCACCGCGATGAGCGCGAGCACCGCCGCGAGGGCGAAGGCGGCCGCCACGGCGTTCAGCAAGGTGTAGGGCCCGCTTCCCGCGACGACGCTCCCGTCGTCCAGCAGACAGTCGAAGCCCAGCGGAACGTAGGACGGTTCATGCCCGGCGAGCCGGTCGAGGGCGCCGGGCGCAAGCGAACGGCAGGGAACGGCAGGCGACGACCCCGCGCCCGACTCGGCTTCGCTCGCCTCCCACTGGACCGCGCCGAGCCCGATCGTGTAGGTGATGACGGCCGCGGCCGCCGCCATGCCCGCGCTCCAGCACAGCAGATCCCGCGCCCAGTCCGGGCGGCGCCCGGGCAGGGCCACCGACACCAGTTTGACCGCGACCGCGATGGCCCAGAGGGGCGCGGCAAACAGGGCGCCGTACATGAGCAGGACGAACACGCCTTCCGCCTCTCGGACGTTCCTCGACCGAGGCGACGGATCGCCGCCCTGTGCCGGACATCATGCCCGGCCCACCGGAATCAAGGGGATCAGGGCCCCTCGCCGCCGAATGACGCACCATGGGTCGCAGGGGCGACACCGCCCCGTGTACGCGCATGTCGAGCGAGGCGGAGGAAACACGGTGGACGGGGATTCCTGGGTGGCGACGGCCGCGGACATGCGGGAGGCGGTGCACGCGTTCCTGGCCGTCCTGGAACCGGAGCAGGTACGTGAGTTGCGTGCGGGCCCCGGCCGGCTGGACGCGCCCGAACTGCGCGAGTGGACGTACCTGCCGGGTTCACGTCCGGGGCTGTCCACCGAGGGACTCGACGTCGGCCAACGCGCCGCGGTGGACGGGCTGCTCGCCGCGGCGCACAGCACGACGGGAGCGGAGCTGGCCCGTGGCGCGATCGAGGTGGAGCGGCACCGCCGCGCCATGGCCGGTGCCGCAGGAGCCCCCGACCGCTACTGGCTGCGGCTCCTCGGCGACCCGGACGGCGACGCACCCTGGGCGTGGCGGATGAACGGCCACCACCTCGCAGTACACGTACTCGTCACGGCCGCGGGCGTCCGGGTGACCCCGCACTTCATCGGTTCGGAGCCGGCGCGCGTCACACAGGGCCCGCAGGCTGGCCGTCGGCTGCTGGGGCCAGAGGAGGACCTGGCCAGGGAACTGGTCACGGACCTCGACCCCGATCGGCGGGCGGTCGCAGTCTTCGACAGCGTGGCGCCGGACGACATCCTGACCCGCGACGACCCGTTCGCCGACCCCGACCGGCTGCCGACCGGACTCACGCACGGCGACATGACGCCAGGTCAACGCCGTCTCCTGCAACGCCTGGTGCGCCGCTACCTCGACCGCGCGCCGACAGCGTACGCACGGCAGTGCTGGGACGACACCGTGGCACAGGGGCTGGACGCCCTCACCTTCGCATGGGCCGGCGGCCGGGCACCGGGGGACCTGCACTACTACTGCGTCCAAGCCCCCGACTTCCTCATCGAGTACGACAACACCCAGGACAACGGCGACCACGCCCACTCGGTCTGGCGCCACCTGCGCCACGACTGGGGGATCGACCTGCTCCGCGCGCACTACGCGGAGCAGCACGGGTAGCACCCGCCTTGTCGGCACCCTGCTCCGATGCGCGCGGGACGGCTCCGAGGAAGGCCCTACCCGTCCCCGGCGAGATAGCTCCCCAGTACGGGCGCGAACAGCTCGACCAGGGTCTCCGTGGAGGCCGACGCGAGCGGCTCGACCCGCACGATGTAGCGCACCATGACCAGGCCGATCAGCTGGGAGCCGACCATCGTGGCGCGCACCGACGCATCGGTGCCGGGGAGGGACCGTGCGAGCGTGCCGAGCACCTCCGTGGTGATGAACTGCCGCAGCTGGAGCGCGGCGTCCTCGTGGGAGACCGCGGACCGGATCACCGCCAGCATGGGATCGCGCCGCTCCGCCGTCTCCCACTGTTGTAAGAAGCTGCGCAGGACGCGCTCGCCGAGGCCTTCCGGTGCGCCCGCGAGCACCTCGGGCCCGATCTCGGCCGGATGCAGTGCCCGGCTCATCGCGGCCGAGAAGACGCCCTCCTTCGTGCCGAAGAAATGGTGGATCAACGAAGCGTCCACACCGGCCTCGCGGGCGATCGACCGGATCGTGGTGCCTTCGTAACCGCGTTCGGCGAACTTGACCTGGGCCGCCCGCAGGATCTGTCCACGGGCGCTGCCCGCGCCAGGCCGTCTGCCCAGGCGCCCCGACGGAGCGCCGCTCATGGCAGCGGCTCCCTCAGCAGCACGAGCAGGTAGTCGGCGAGCGCCCCGGAGACCTGCGGCGCCGGCGGATCGAGCATCTCGGCTCCCGTGCAGGACAACAGGGCGAGGCCGAGCAGTTGGCTGACCGTCATGGCGATCCGCGACTCCCGGTGTCGCAGCTGCGCCGACCCCAACAGGTCGTCGACGAGCCCGGTGAGGAACGAGCGGAGCAGTGCCGCGGAGCGCTCGTGGGTGAGCGCCGCGGCGACCACCGCACGGCCGACCGGAGGGTCCGCGGTCCAACTGCGCAGGAGGGCGTGGGCGATACGGGGGCCGGCCGGCGACCCCGGCTCCCCCATGTCGCGCGGGCCGGGCGCGGCCGTGGCGCAGGGAAGCCGGATGGCCTCGGCGCAGAGCCGGTCCTTTCCGTGGAAGTAGTGGCTCACCAGGCGGGTGTCCACCTGGGCCCGGCGGGCGACGCCGCGCAGTGTCATTCCGTCGTAGCCGTGCCGGGCGAGCTCCTGGCGGGCCGCGTCCACGATGCGCTCCTTCGTGGGGCCTCTGGGCGTGCGGTCGGGCACTTCGACCTCCACTGCATTGAATTCAACTGCTGTTTATTTCTCGAAGAGTAGAGGAATGCGGAGCGGCTGCGCAGGGCGGATTTCGGCAATGGTCCCGGCCGTCACAGTCGTATCGGGCGCCTGTCCCTGTATGTGGGCGGTCGTCCCGGGTGTGCCCGGTCATTTGTCCCGCGTCGGCCGTGATCCGCGCCCATCGAAACTGCGAGCGGTACTGCCCTAGATTCATGTGCGGCACCGACCCGATGGGCAATCACCTGACGGAAAGGCAGCAAATGAAGCGCGTGCACAGGACCGCGGTAAAGGCGGAGATCGTACGGGAGCCGGGAGCGAAGGAAACCACCCACCGCAAACTCATCGACACACCTGACGGTGCGGACCGGTTCGTCCTCACGGAATTCGAGGTGGCGCCGAACGGCTCCACGCCGCCGCACTTCCACGAGTGGGAGCACGAGATCTACGTCATCGAGGGCTCGATGGGGCTCGTCATGCCCGACCAGGGCAAGACCGAGCAGGTGGGCCCGGGCGACGCCATCTTCATTCCCCGGAACGAGCCCCACGGTTTCGTCACGGGCCCCGACCAGACATGCCGGTTCTTGGTGGTGGCGCCCACGGAACGGCCGCCGGTGCGCAACGTCTTCCTCTCCGAGGACCCGTACGAGTACACGCAGCTCCCCGCGTACACGAAGCTTCTGGAGGGCAAGTGAGCACGTCCGACGCCCCCGCCGAGCAGGACTCCTCCCGGGTCCACACGATCCTGACCGCCTACCTCCAGTCCAAGGCGGTGTTCACCGCACTCGAACTGGGCGTCTTCGAAGCCCTTGAGAAGAGCCCGCGGACCGTGGAGGAGCTGGCGGCGGAGCTCGAACTCCAGCACCGTCCCACCCGCGCCCTGTTGGTCGCGCTCACCGGGCTCGACCTGGTGTCGCGCGAGGACGCTCGCTACCGCAACACCCCGGAGGCCGCCCGCTTCCTGGTCGCGGGCCGGCCCGAGTACATGGGCGGCTTCGCCGAGCACCAGAACAAGCACTTCGGCCACTTCGACCGTCTCGGGGAGGCGGTGCGCGAGAACGCCTCGCTCAACCAGCGTGTCCTCAAGGAGGGTTACCGCGACCAGGGTGCGGCGGCCGGCGAAGGCCGCGAGGGAACCGGCCGGCTGATCCAGGCCATGCGGGTGAGTTCCCGGCTCCAGGCCGACAAGCTCGCCTCCGCGGTGCCCCTCGACGGGGTACGGAACATCATCGACCTGGGCTGCGGCTCGGGCGACTACTCCATCGCGCTGGCCAAGCACCACCCGCAGCTGCGGGTCACCTCCCTCGACTATCCCGCGGTGTGCGAGCTGACCGAGGCCAATGTGGCCGAGGCGGGCGTCGCGGACCAGGTGGAGGTCCGGCCGACGGACATCATGAGCGACCCGTGGCCCGCAAGTGACGCCGTCCTGCTCTCGCACGTGCTCGACGGGTACGGGCCGGAGCGCGCCGGGCATCTGATCAGGCGGATCCACGAGCACCTGCCGGCAGGCGGGCGGCTGCTGGTGCACGCCCACATGCCGTCGCTGGCCACCGGTCTCTTCCCGTACATGTTCGGCCTGATCCTCCTGGTCAACACCGAGGAGGGCGAGGTCCGCGACAGCGAGGACATCCTCGGCTGGGTGCGGGACGCGGGCTTCCGGGATGTCCGGACCAGCAATGTCTCGCTCCTCTCCGGGCTGGTCGTCGCCACCAAGTAGGGAGCTCCCGGTGCCGAAGAACATCCCCTCGTACGACCTGCCCACGGTCCTCAAAGGCCCCGACCCCGCTCCGCTGCTCGCCCTCAACTTCGGGTTCGCACGCGCCAGGGTGCTCTCCACCGCCCTGGAACTCGGCGTCTTCGGCGAACTGGCTCGCGCCCCCCGCACCTCCGCGGCGCTCGCCGGGGCGCTGCGCTGCGACGGTGAGGCGGTGCGCAGGCTGCTGGACGCGCTCACGGAACTGGGTCTGGTCGCCGGTGACGACACGACCGGCCGGGAGGTCACCGAGCTCTCCCGGGCCTGTCTGGTCGAGGGCGGCCCGGGATTCCTCGGGGACCACTTCGCCGAGGTACTGGCGCAGTGGGACCGCTGGGGCGGCCTCACCGACCTGGTACGGAGCGGTCGGCGCGGCGGCGACCTGGGCGAACCAGGGGCCCGTGGCAGCCACCGCGGGATGTTCGGCGGCGCCTTCGCGCCGGCGGCACGCGCCGCCACGGCCGTGGTCGAGGCACTGCGGCCGGCCCCGGTCGGCCGGGTCCTCGACCTCACCGCGGGCGGCGGGGAATGGGGCATCGCCCTGGCCGTGTCGGACCCGTCGGCGCGGGTGACGGCCCACGACGATCCGGCGCTTCTGGTGGGAGCCCGGGCACGGGTGGAGGAGCTGGGCCTCCTTGACCGCTTCGACTTCGTGCCGGCCGACTTCGACCGGCCGCCGTTTCCCGACGCCTCGTTCGACACCGTGGTGATGGCTCACGCGGGGCGCTTCGCGGGGCCCGCGACCACCGAACGGCTCATCCAGGAGTGCGCCCGGGTGCTGCGACCCGGCGGAACCCTGCTCCTTGCCGACGTCATGCGGTCGGCGCCCGGGGAGCCGACGCTCTCCCGGTCGATGCTCGATCTCAGCCTGCTGGTGAACACCACGGAAGGCGGTCTACCGGAACCGGATGAATATCTCACGCGGATGGAGAAATCAGGCGTGACGGCGAAAGAGTCCGTGACACGGGGTCTTGTGACGGCACTGACAGGTGAAAGGCGGTAGTCATGCGAGAAGTGGTCGTCACCGGGCTCGGCGTCATCAGCCCGGCTGGAATAGGAAAAGAAGCCCTCTGGGAAACCGTTTCGGCAGGGAAGAGCGTCACCAAATCCCTGTCGGACATCACGAGTTCCGATCTGTTCGGGGAATTCGACTTCGTATCCGACGCGGTGGCAGAAGTACCCGGATTCGAGGACCAGGTGCCGGCGCTGCCGGCCGAGGTGCAGCGGCTCGACAGGTATGTGCAGTTCGCGGTCGCCGCGGCGCTCCAGGCGATGGGGGACGCCGGGCTCGAAACCGGCGACTACGCCGCCGAGCGGACCGGCATCTCCCTGTCCACCGCCATCTGCGGCACCCCCAAAATGGAGCAGGAGTTCCTCGCGGTCACCGACCGGGGCCGCAAGCCCATCGACCCCGCCAAGGCGGGCCGCGACCTGTATCTCGCGTCCATGTCGAACACCCCGGGTGTGATCCTCTCGGCCCTGCTCGGCACCCAGGGTCCGTGTGTGACGCTGTCCACCGGATGCATCGGCGGAATCGACGCCGTCGGTCACGCCGTGGAGGCGATCCAGTACGGCGAGGCGGACGTGATGATCGCCGGAGCCAGCGAGGCCCCCATCACCCCGGTGACGGTGGCCTCCTTCGAGATCATCAACTGTCTTTCGCGCGCCTACAAGGACCGGCCCGAGGCGGCCTCGCGCCCCTATGACGCGGGACGCGACGGTTTCGTGCTTGGTGAGGGCTGCGGTGTCGTCGTCCTCGAGGAGCGCGAGCACGCGCTGCGCCGCGGCGCCACCCCCTACATGGAGATCAACGCCTTCTCGCACACGTCCAACGCCGTGCACATGACCGACCTGCTCTCCGACGGCGCCGACCTGACCCGTGCCATGACCCAGACCATCGAGCGGTCCGGGCTCACCCCCGCGGACATCGACCACGTCAGCTCGCACGGCAGCTCCACCCCGCAGAACGACACGTGTGAGACCAGCGCGCTCAAGCTCGCCCTCGGCGACCGTGCCCGAGAGGTGCCGGTGAACTCGGCGAAGTCCATGCTGGGCCACGCGCTCGCCGCGGCGAGTGCCATGGAGATCGTGCTCTGCGCGCTGGCCTGCGAGCGCTCCTTCGTCCACCCCACGGCCAACTACGAGACGCCCGACCCCAGTTGCGACCTCGACTATGTGCCGGGCACCGGTCGGCCCTGGACCGGCGAGGTGATCCTCAAGGATGCCAGCGGATTCGCCGGGCTGCACGCCGCGATGATCGCCCGTGCCGTGCGGGAAGGAGCGTCGCGATGAGTGTCGTCATCACCGGGGTCGGCGCGGTGACCCCCGCGGGCACCGGAATGGAACCCCTGTGGCAGAGCGCCCGCGACGGAGTCGCGCAGCTCACCACCATCGACCGCTTCGACGCCTCGGACTACGCCTGCCCGGTCGCGGGTCAGGCGGACTTCGACGCACTCGCCGAACTGCCGTCCCGGTTCGTCAAGCGCACCGACCGCTTCACCCACCTCGCCGTGCACGCGGTACGCCAGGCACTGGCCGGGGCCGGAGTGCGCATCGGCGAGGAGGTGGCGCCGGAGCGCACCGGCGTGATGGTCGGAAACGTGCTGGGCGGCTGGGAGTTCGCGGAGCGTGAGCTGCGCAAGCTGTGGACCGACGGCCCGCGCGCGGTCAGCCCTTACCAGGCCACGGCCTGGTTCCCGGCGGCCCCGCAGGGCAACATCTGCATCGACCAGGGCATCAAGGGTCCGGCCCGCACCTTCGTCGCCGACCGGGCGAGTGGGGCGTACGCCCTGATCGGCGGCGCCGAGGCGCTGTTGCGCGGCAGGGCCGACGTGGTGCTCGCGGGCGGGGTCGAGGCGCCGCTGTCGCCGTACGGCTGGCTGTGCCTGGAGACCAGTGGGCTCAACGCCAAGCCCCGGGCCACGCTCGCCCCGCACGAGCTGTACCGGCCCTTCGACGCCGGGCACACCGGCAGCGTGTTCGCCGAAGGCTCCGTCTTCCTGGTGCTCGAGCGCAGGGAGCACGCCGAACGGCGCGGCGCCGTCATCCACGGGGAGCTGGCCGGCTGGGGCGTGAGCAGCGACGGCTACATGCCGTACTACACCGTCGAGCCGACCGGACAGGTGCTCGGCCGCGCCATGCGCGCCGCCACCGAGCGCGCCGGCATCACCGGCGGGGAGCTCGGCGCGGTCCTCGGACACGGCTCGGCCATTCCCTTCGAGGACGTCACCGAGGCGTACGCGCTGCGCGAGGCGTTCGGTTCCGTCGCGGAGCGGCTTCCCTTCACCGTGCCCAAGTCGGGCTTCGGTCACCTCCTCGGCGCGGCCGCCCCCGCCGACGCGGCGCTCGCTCTGTACGGCATGCGCGACGGCCTGGTGCCGCCCACCGTCAATCTGGACCGGCCCGCGCCGGGGGTCGACCTCGATCTCGTACGGGGCTCGGCACGGCCGGTACGGGACTGGGAGCACACCCTGGTGGTCTCCCGCGGCCTGGGAGGGGTCAACGCATGTCTGCTGCTGCGGCGTTGACCGCGCTGAGCGCGCTCGGGGGTGAGGGGAGCGCTCTTGCGGTGGGTATCGACGTGGTCGACGCCGAGCGGCTCGGCACGATCGTGGCGCGCCGCGGGCAGCCGCTGCGGGACCGGCTGTTCACCCCCGTCGAGCAGGCGCTGTGCGAGGGCGCGTCGCCGCGCTACCGGACGTACTGCATGGCAGGCCGGCTCGCGGCCAAGGAGGCGGTGCGCAAGGCCCTCGGCCCGCACGGCCGCGGCGTCGGCTGGCTGGAGGTTGAGATCGGCCGTGCCGCGTCGGGTGAGCCGCTGCCCAGGCTGTCCGGGCGGGCGCAGGCGGCCCTCCGCCTCGCCGGGTTCGGTGGGTTTCGACTGAGCATCGCGCACGAGGCCGGGGTGGCGGTGGCGATCGCGCTGGCGCTGGGAGCACCCGGCGGCACGCACATCTCCGAGGGTGCCGCCGTCGGCGCCGCCCTCGGTGTCGGGGACAACACGGACGAGACATAAGGGGAGTTCATGGACATCCATCAGGAAGTGGTCTCCGTCATGGAGGGCATCGGATTCCAGAAGGAGGAACTGGCGCACGACAAGCGGCTGGCGAATGACCTCGGCATCGACTCGACCGAGCTGGTGGAGATCGTGGTCGCGCTGGAGGAGCACTTCCACATCTCCATCGACGCGGACACCGAGGACGGTTTCACGACCGTGGCCGATCTGGTCGACCGCGTCGACCAGATGCTGTCCGCCGGCGCGAACACGAGGAAGGACTGACGCCATGCCGAGGATCGAGAACAGCATCGTCATCGAGGCGGCCCCCGAGCTGGTCTTCGACATCACCAACGACATCGAGCGCTGGTCGGAGATATTCAACGAGTACAGCCACGCCAAGGTGATCTCGCAGGAGAACGAGGGCCGTTGGACCGAGATCGTCTTCGAGCTCGCCAACGCGGAGGGAGCGACCTGGCGCTCCTGGCGGCTGCTCGACCACCGGGAGCTGACCGCGGTCGCCGAGCGCCGCGACCCGCTCTACCCCTTCCGCTACATGCATCTGAAGTGGACCTGCACATCGGTGCCCGGCGGGACCTCGATGACCTGGATCCAGGACTTCGAACTCGACGAGAAGTTCGACGTGCCGCTGGCGACCGTGCTCGACCGGATGCAGCTGCACACCAAGGAGAACCAGGCCGGCATCAAGCAGAAGATCGAATCCGGGGCCGCCGCGGCCACCTGAGGCGCCGGCCCCGACCGCCGTGGCGGGCAGGCCGCCGCTCCGCACGGCCCCGCCGGGTGGCCGCCTGCCCGCGCCCCCGCGCCCCGCTCACGACAGGACCTGTCCCCCGTACCTCCCGAACAGGAGATGCCCGTGACCCGCCGTCTGTTCACCTCGGAGTCGGTCACCGAGGGACACCCCGACAAGATCGCCGACCAGATCAGCGACGCCGTCCTCGACGCCCTGCTGGCGCAGGACCCGGCTGCCCGGGTGGCCGTCGAGACGCTGGTCACCACCGGGCAGGTGCACCTCGCCGGCGAGGTGAGCACGACCGGGTACGTCGACATCCCCGCCCTCGTCCGGGAGCGGATCGTCGGCATCGGATACGACGCGTCGAGCAAGGGGTTCGACGGAGCCTCGTGCGGGGTCTCGGTGTCCATCGGAGCCCAGTCGCCCGACATCGCCAGGGGCGTCGAGACCGCGTACGAGACCCGGACGGCGGACAGTGAGGACGTACTCGACCGCCAGGGCGCGGGCGACCAGGGCCTGATGTTCGGCTACGCCTGCGACGAGACGCCGGAGCTCATGCCGTTACCCATCGCCCTCGCGCACCGCCTGGCCGCCCGCCTCGCCGCGGTGCGCAAGAACGGCACCGTCCCCTGTCTGCGTCCCGACGGCAAGACCCAGGTCACCGTCGAGTACGACGGGGACCGTCCCGTACGGCTGGACACCGTGGTGCTCTCCAGCCAGCACGCCGCAGACATCGACCTGGACTCGTTCCTCACCCCCGAGCTGCGCACTCATGTGCTCGAACCCGAACTCGCCGCCCTGCCGGGCGACTTGGACACCACGCGGGTGCGGCTCCTGGTGAACCCGACAGGACGCTTCGAGATCGGCGGCCCGATGGGCGACGCGGGTCTCACCGGCCGCAAGATCATCGTCGACACGTACGGCGGCATGGCCCGCCACGGTGGCGGCGCGTTCTCCGGCAAGGACCCGTCGAAGGTCGACCGCTCGGCGGCGTACGCGATGCGCTGGGTCGCCAAGAACGTGGTCGCCGCCGGACTCGCGCGGCGCTGCGAGGTCCAGGTGGCGTACGCCATCGGAAAGGCCCGGCCGGTCAGTCTGTCCGTCGAGTGCTTCGGCACCGGGACGACCTCCGTCGCCGCGATCCGGCACGCCGTCGGCGAGGTCTTCGACCTGCGGCCCGGCGCCCTGGTCCGCGACCTCGACCTGCTGCGCCCCATCTACTCCGCGACCGCGGCCTACGGTCACTTCGGCCGGGAACTCCCGGAGTTCACCTGGGAGGCCACCGACCGGGCCGACAAGCTCCGGCAGGCCGCCGGCGGCCGGTAGTACCGCACGGCTGCGCCGCCGCTCCCGGCGGGAGACACCACCCGGCGTCCGGCCCGTACCGCATTCCCACCTCCAGGAGGCTCCAGGTGCGCATCGCCGTCACAGGGTCCATCGCAACGGACCATCTGATGCACTTTCCGGGCCGCTTCGCCGATCAGCTTCTACCCGACCGGCTGCACGCCCTCTCCCTGTCCTTCCTCGTCGACCGGCTCGAGATACGCCGCGGCGGAGTGGCGGCCAACATCGCCTACGGCATGGGCCGGCTGGGCCTCTCCCCCACTCTGGTCGGCGCCGTGGGCACGGACTCCGCCGATTACCAGATCTGGCTGAAGCAGCACGGCGTCGACGTCGACTCCGTCCTGGTGGTGCCGGGCGAGCCCACCGCCCGCTTTGTGTGCACGACCGACGTGGATCATCACCGGATCGGCGCCTTCTATCCCGGCGCGACGCGGGCGGCCTGCACCATCTCCCTCCAGGGCGTCGTGGAGCGGGTCGGCGGGATCGACCTGGTGATGATCTCGCCCAACGACCCCGCGGCGATGCTCCGGCACACCGAGGAATGCCGCCTCTCGGGCCTGCCCTTCGCCGCCGACCCCTCCCGGCAGATCGCGGACATGAACCGTCAGGACGTCCAGTTCCTGCTCGACGGCGCCCGGTATCTGTTCACCGACGAGCGCCAGGCCGCGCTCCTCCAGGAGAGCACGGGCTGGAGCGCGCTGCGCATCCTCGAACGGGTCGGCGTGTGGTTCACCACGCTCGGCGCGGCGGGCGTGCTCGTCGAGCGGGCCGGCCAGGAGCCGTTCGTCGTTCCCGCGATCCCCGACGTGTCGGTCGTCGAGCCGACCGGCGCGAGGGACGCGCTGCGGGCCGGGGTGCTCGCCGCACTCGCCCGCGGCGCCTCGCTGCGCGGTGCCGCGCAACTCGGTTGCGCCCTGGCCTCGTTGGCGCTGGAGTCGGCGGGGACACAGGGGTACGCCCCGGACGCACGGTCCCTGGCCGGCCGCGTCCGCGGCGCGTACGGCGAGGAGACGGTGGCCGCGACAGTGCCCGTCCTGGCGGGGATGTCATGAGCGCCGGACGACTGGCGCGTCCCGGGCCCGTACTGATCCCCCTGGTCACCGCGGGACTGGTGCCGACGCTGCTCGGCCTGCTGCTGCCCGGGCCCGGCCTGCCGTTGCCGGCCCCGCTGCGGCTGGTCGGCGGGGGCGTCCTGGTGCTGCTCGGCGGCTGGATGACCGCGGACGCCGTGGACCGGGTCTATCTGCGCCAGCGCACCCCGCTGGGCGACCGGCCGCCCGAGCACCTGGTCCGCGCGGGCTGGTACCGGGTCGTCAGGAACCCGATGGCGGCCGGGATGACCCTGCTCCTCATCGGCCTGGCGCTGTGGTGGTCCGCGTCGTCCGTCCTGTGCTGGGCCGCCCTCGTCCTCACGGTCTCCTGTGTGGCCGTGCTGCGCGTGGAGGAGCCGAGTCTGCTCAGCACCTTCGGCGCGCAGTACGCCGCCTACCGGCGTGAGGTGCCCGCGTGGATCCCGTACGCCCCGAGGCCGCGGTCCGCGACAACTGTTCCGCACACCACCGATGCCCGGCCGAGCGAGGACTAGCCATGTATGTCGATCTGAGCATTCCGATCAGCCGCCGGGCGCCCGGCGTGGAGTTCGAGCAGTGGCTGCACCGGGACGGAATCCGTCATCTGACCCGGCGCATCAGGGCGTTGCCCGGAGACAGCCGGCGCGACCGCCGCCTCAATTACTGGCGGTGGCTGACCGGCAGACGCCGCCTGAAGGAAGGGGACGTGCCCGGCGGGTGCTTCCTGTCGAACGAGTTCTACCGGATGTCCGTACACCAGGGCACGCATGTGGACGCCCCCTTCCACTACGGCCCCGAGTGCGAGGGCCGGCCCGCGAAGAAGGTCATGGAGCTGCCGCTGGAGTGGTTCAGCGGGCCGGGGGTCGTCCTCGATGTGCGCGGCTGCGGAGGGAACGCCAGCGAGCACGACGTCAAAGAGGCGCTGCGCACGGCCGGTCGCGCGGTCGGCCCGGGCACGGTGGTGCTGTTCCGTACCGACTCGGACCTGCGCCTCGGCACCCCCGCCTACTACACCGGGTCCACCGCGATATCCCCCGGCGCCGTCGACCATCTGCTGGATCTCGGCGTGAAGGTGCTCGGCACGGACTGCTGGAGCTTCGACGGGCCCGCCCGCCCCATGGTGGAGGAGTTCTTCCGCACCCGCGACCCGGGCGCCCTGTGGCCGGCCCACATGCACGGCAGGAAGCGCGAGTTCATCCAGATCGAGGGGCTGGCCCGGCTGCGCGAGCTGCCGCCGGGGCCCTTCACCTTCATGGCCTTCCCGATCGCCCTGGCCGATGCCGGCGCCGCCTGGTGCCGTGCGGTGGCCAGGACGGAGACCGCGTAAGAGGGCCCTGGACCGGCGACGCGCACATCTCACTGAGGAGGGCTGTCGATGACCACACACAGCACGCACCTGCTGCCGCTCTCGGCGGCCACCCCCGACGCGCTCGCGGACGGTGTTCGCGCCGCCGTGCACGAGCTGTCGGCGCTCGGCGCCGCCTCGCCGGGCGAGTTGTGCGCCACCGCCGCCGCGGGCCGGCACGACACGCATCGGCTCGCGGTGACCGGACGGAACGCCGATGAGCTGATGGCGGGCCTGCGGGCGTACCTCGACGGCACGACGGCGCGCGGGGTGTCGGCCGGGGAGGCCCGCGCGGACGGACCGCGTGTCGCGTTCCTGTTCAGCGGTCAGGGTGCGCAGTTCCTGGGCATGGGGCACGGGCTCTACCGCACGGCGCCGGTGTTCCGGTCCGTCGTCGACCGCTGCGCCGAGGCGGCCAGGCCCTTCCTCGACCATCCGTTGCAGGAACTGCTCGACCCCGAGTCGGGGCGCGGCGCCGCCGTGCACCGACCGGCGGCCGCCGCGCTCGGCACGTTCAGCGTGAGCCTCGCGCTGACCGCTCTGTGGCGCAGCTGGGGCATCGAGCCCGCTGCCGTACTCGGCTTCAGCTCGGGCGAGTACACCGCGGCGTGCTGCGCCGGGGTCCTCACCCCCGAGGCCGCGATCCGGCTGCTGGGCACGGAGGCCGCACTGGCGGCGCGGGTCACGGACGGTGCGATGGCGGTGGTCACCCTCGACGAGGGCGCGGCACGCGAACTGCTCGCGGACGGCACGGAAGGGGTGGACGTCTCCGCGGTCATCTCGGAGCGCGAGGTGTCGCTGTCCGGCGAGGTCAAGGCGCTGACCAGGCTGACGGATCGTCTGGAGGCGGACGGCGTACGAGTGAGCAGGCTGCCCGTGCCACAGGGCCTGCACTCCCCGCTCCAGGAGCCGGCGCTCGACGCGTTGGCCGAGGCCGCGGCGACGGTCGCCTTCGCGGCGCCGCGGATTCCGCTGGTCTCGACGGTGACCGGCGCTCCGGTGGACGCCTTCACCCTGAGCGATCCGGGACACTGGCGCCGCCATATGCGCGGCCCTGTCCGCTTCCTGGACGCGATCCGGGCCCTGGACGGCCTGGGCTCCGACACGTATGTCGAAGCAGGTCCGGGGCGGGCACTGGTCGGTCTCGGTGCCCGCTGCCTGCCGGGCGGCGGACGGCAGTGGCTGGCTTCCCTCGGGCGCAGCACCGACGGCCGCGGTCCGATGCTCGACAGCCTCGGCAGGCTCTACACCGCGGGAGCGCCGGTGCAATGGTTCGACGGCGTCCATCCCGAGGGCCTCAGCAGCCGATAGCCGTCGTTACAATGGCTTGAATGGCTCAGGAGAATACGACCCGACCGTCGCCGGGGCGCCCGCGCAGCGCGGAAGTGTCCCGGGAAATCGTCGCGGCCGCACTGAAATTGCTGCGCGAGCGGGGCCCTCAGGGGGTCACGGTCGAGGCCGTGTCTCTTTATTCGGGCTCCGCGAAGACCACGATCTACCGCAGGCACAAGAATCGCTATGAATTGCTGCGGGCGTCCCTGGCATTCGTCGAAGGCATGCCGGAGCCCTCCGCCACCCTGTCGGCCCGGGAACGGGTGGCCGAGTTACTGGGACAATTCAGGTACGGCCTTGAGGAGGTCGTGGGCCTACGCGCTCTGGCCGCCCTCCTGCACGGCGACGAAGACCCGGAATTCACCCGCGCTTTCCGTGACGGCGTGCTGCAGCCACGGCTCGACATTCTGCTCGGGGCGCTGCACGCGGGCGTGAGCTCCGGCGAGCTGCGCCCGGACGCCGATTACCAGACGGTGGTCAGCATGATGGCCGGTTCGTTCATCGCCCGTTCCGCGGTGCAGGGCTCCGTGCCCGCCGACTGGGCCGACAGCGTGCTCGACACGATCTGGCCCGCTCTGCAGGCCTGACGGCAGGAGCCGTGAGTCCGGACGCGGAATCCGGCCGAATCATGGCGCGGGCCTTTCAGTCGCTGCTGACCCGTTCAGGACGCAGCCCGACCCCGATGAAGTGGGCGGTCCAGCGGCTGAGGAAGGGGAACCTCCGCACGAGGCGCGCCGCGAACGGCCGCTCGACCGTGGCGTGCCGGTCCTTGGGGTACAGGTCGGCGAGCATGTGGACCTGTGCCAGCTGCATGGCGCGGACCGGGAACGCGCGCCGGCGCTGGACACGGGAGAGTTCCTTCCGCGTGGGCCGCCGGCCGGCGCGCAGGACCGGCCCGAGCATCCGGGCCGCGGCCACCCCGTCCTGCACGGCGAGGTTGATCCCGACGCCGCCCGCCGGCGACATCGCGTGGGCGGCGTCTCCGATGCACAGCAGCCCCCGGCGGTACCAGGTGCGGAGCCGGTCGACCCGGACGCTCAGCAGCTTCACGTCGTCCCAGTCGTCGATCTCCGCACGCAGCCGGTCGGCGAACTCCGCGTGTATCGCGGTCACATCGGCGTGCAGCCGGCCGAGGCCCTCCCGCCGGACGGTTTCGTACTGGCCCTGCGGGATGACGTACGCGACCTGCCAGTAGTCGCCGCGGTCGATGGTGATCAGCACGAAGCCCGATCCCGTGTGCAGGAAACTCATGTTTTCGTCCGGCTGCCTGCTCAGCCGGAACCAGAGCACGTCCATGGGCGCGGCGCCGGACACGACGGGCAGTCCGGCGGCCCGTCGCATGGCCGAGTGCCGTCCGTCGGCAGCGATGACGAGGTTCGTCCTGAACTCCAGGGGTCCGTCGGGGGTTTCGGCGCGGACACCTCGCACCTCGTCGCCCTCGCGGATCACGTTGATGGCCTCCGCCTTCTGGATCAGCCGGAAGCCGGGCAGCTCCGCCGCCTTGCGGGCCAGGAAGTCGAGCACGTCCCACTGGGGCATGAACGCGATGTACGGATAGCGGCCGCCGAGCTTGGAGAAGTCGGCGAAGTCGGTGGGCCCGGCCGGGGTCTCCACCGTGATGGTGGAGACCTTGCTGTGCGGGATCTCCAGGAACTCGTCGATCAGGCCGAGTTCCTCGAAGATCCGCAGGGTCGAGGGGTGCACGGTGTCCCCGCGGAAGTCACGCAGGAAGTCGCCGTGCTTCTCCAGGACGACGACTTCCACCCCTTGCCGGGCGAGCAGGAAGCCCGTCATCATTCCGGCGGGTCCGCCGCCGACGACGCATGCCTGGATCTGTTCGGTCTTCACTCGTCGGACTCCTAGGTGTGGGTGGCCGGGGTGGTCGGTCCGGTGCCGTGCTCAGTGCCCCGCCGCCATCGCTACGCGCTCGCCGTCCGGGACCGAGGTGTCGATGTCCCGGCTTCTGATGAGCGGCAGCACGGCGACCGCCCCGATGAAGGCGACGACCGCCGCGACGATCAGGATCGAGTTGAGGCCGTCGATGAAGCCGGCCTCGGCGGCGTTCGAGAACACTCCTCGCTGCTGGGGCGGGAGTCCGCCGATCACCTCGCCGACCTGGCCCGACGACACGGCGTGCGACAACTCGTCGGCACGGCCGGACAGCGGCGTGCCGGACAGCTCCTTCTGCACTCCGTCGCGCACCCGGTCGGCGAAGACCGCGCCGAGGGACGCGATGCCCACGGCGATGCCCAGGGAGCGGCAGGTGTTGCTCAGTCCGGAGGCGACGCCTGCCCTGGCCGGTTCGACCGCGCCCATCGCCGCGGCCACCACATTGGGGTTGACCAGGCCGACGCCGAGGCCGGTGACGAGTTGCCCGGCGAGCAGCGCGGTCCATTCGTCGCCCACTTCGAGGCCGCCCATCAGGAGCATTCCGACACCGATGCAGGCGAGGCCCGATGAGATGAGCCAGCGCGCGGGCAGTACGGTGCCGAGCCGTGCGGCGAGTGCGGAGGCCACGAAGATGGACAGGGTGAGCGGCAGCAGGCGCAGTCCCGCCGCGAGCGGTTCGAGGCCGAGCACCGTCTGCAGATAGAGCGTCAGATACAGCAGCAGCGCGAACGCGGTGGCGCTCATCGCGAGGACTCCGACGCTGGCGCCCGTGGTGGTGATCCGATTGAAGACGCTGCCCGGCAGCATCGGATCGCGCCGGGCCCGCTCGACGAGGACGAACAGGCCGAGTCCGACGGCGGCGACGACGAAGGCGCCCACCACCTGGAAGCTGCTCCAGCCCTCTTCGTTGGCCCGCAGCAGGGCGAAGGAGAGCGACCCGAGGGCGGTGCCGAGGGTGAGGAAGCCCGGCCAGTCGATCCGGCCCGCGGACGGCGCCCTGGACTCATCGACCCTGGCCACGGTGGCGATCAGGGCCAGCGCGCCGACCGGCAGGTTGACCAGGAAGATCCACCGCCACCCCGCGCCCTCGACCAGGAGGCCACCGGCGAGCGGTCCGACGGCGAGCGCGGCCCCGCTGACCGCCCCCCAGACGGCGAGCGCCAGATGCCGGTCCTTGCTCTCCGGGTAGGCGGCGGCGAGCAGGGCGAGCGAGGTGGCGAGCATGGCGGCGCCGCCCACCCCTTGAAGTGCGCGCGCCAGGATGAGCAGCAGCGGATCACCGGCCACTCCGCACAGGAGCGAGGCGACGCAGAACAGCACCATTCCCCAGAAGAAGATGGCGCGCCGCCCGAACTTGTCGGCGAGCGAGCCCGCCGTGAGCAGGGCGGCCGACAGCGCGACCGCGTAGGCGGCGACGACCCACTGGAGATCGGTGAGCGTCGCGTCGAGGGCGCTCTCGATCTCGGGCAGAGCGATGTTCACGATGGTGACGTCGAGCAGCAGCATGAAGCTGCCGACGCACACCACACCCAACGTCCACCAGCGGCTGCGTGCCATGGCGCGCTCCCCTCCGACAGGGCCCCCTTCGTATCCGTCGGGCTCCCATTTAAATACGCTACGAGGAGCGTAGCGTATTTAAGGATGGCGCTGCAAGGCACGCCGGAGGGCGATGGTGACGCGGCACGGAGAACTACAGCTCGGCCGGCATACCGGTCGGCTGCCCCAGGAAGCGTTTGGCATACAGCACGGTCTGCAGCCGGTTCGGCGTGCCGAGTTTGGCGTAGATGCGGCTGAGGTAGTTCCGGACGGTCTTCGGGCTGATCCCCAGGAACCTGGCGATGTGGCCGGTCTCCTGGTCATCGGCGACCAGGAACAGAATCTGCCGCTCGCGCTCCGTGAGCCGGGAGAGCGGAGAGCCGCCGGCGACCGGCCGCTCGGACATGAGCCCGAGGACGTGCACGGCGGTCTCGGGCGAGAGGGCCACCCCCTCGCGGTGCACCGTGAGCAGAGCGGTGCGGAGCTCACTCGCGCCGATGGTGCGCGACAGGTAGGCGTTGGCGCCGGCCTGGAACGCCTCCCGCATATAGACCGGCTGCTGCTTGGAGGTCAGGATGACGATTCGCGTGTGACTGAAGGCCCGGCGAATCGCGCGGGTCGCCCCGACACCCCCCATGCCCGGAACGCCGAGGCCCATCAGAACGATGTGCGGGAAGTGCAGCCGCATCTGGTGCAGCGCTGACGGGCCATCACAAGCGAGTGAGACCACGGAGAACTCCGCGAATCCCTCCAGGAGCTTGCATAATCCCTCGATGACGATCTTCTCGTTGTCGACCAGCAGAACCTTTATCATCCGAGTAACCCCCGTGACTTGGATTCCCTCATCGCTGAATTACCTTTCTGCGGCACAGGGTACCGCACTCTCCAATCAACTCCATTGAGGCGTGGTCGAGTTAGCCGCTGACCACTCGGCGTTACATCGGAAGTTTCGATTCCTATTTCACCGGAATTTTCGATTCCTATGGTCCGTGCGATTTCGCATACAAGTTCGTACGTCGACACCCGCGTCATCGAGGAGCCTGAACACCAATCCCTTTCGCCCCTTCAGCAACTCGCTCCCCGTTGGTGCTTTGACCGGTGCGTCGGACAACTACGCGGCGGGCCCGCCACATTGGATGTGGCGGACCCGCCGCGGTACGCGAAGAGAAGAGGATCAGGCTGCGAGAGCCCAGGTCTGGGAGTCGACCGGCATCCCACCCGGCTCGATTCGGCCCTCGCACTGTTTACCGGATCAGGCCCTGAAACCGACCGGATGTGAGTGCCTGGGCGCGCCGGTGCACCTCGGTGACACCTCGCCACGGCGCCGTGGCGTCAGCCGTGAGTCGCCCGATGGACACTGACGGCGTAGCCGCCGCCCTCGTAGGGGTGGGCGTCCCAGGTCGCGAAGCGGTCGACCAGGGTGAGGCCGGCCGCGGCGCAGTAGGCGTCGTACTCCGGCAGGGTGATGGTGGGCGGTACCGGCAGGTGGGCTTCGTCCAGGCCGAATCCGGCGACCATGAGGCCGCCCGGGCCAAGGGTCGCGGCCAAGTGGCCGACCGCGGCGGCCTCGGTACCCGCGGCAAGGAGCGGGAAGATGTTGCCGGCGGCGACCACGAGGTCGAAGTCCGTGGCGAGATGAAGCTCGCCGGGGTCGAACGTCGCCAGGTCGGCCTGGACCCAAAGCAGTTCCGGTGCCTGCCTGCGCGCCACGGCCAGCATGGAGGCGTCGAGGTCGACCCCGACACAGTCGTGACCGAGCTCCGCCAGCCGGATCATGACCCGGCCGGTGCCGCACCCGGCGTCCAGCACCCGCGAGCCGACCGGCACCAGCGCGGTGCAGAACCGCGCCTCGCCGTGCATGTCGCCGCCCCGGTCGGCCAGGGCCGCGAAGCGAGCGGCGTAGTCCTCACCGGACGTCCCACCGGTCAGCTCTTCCCAACGGTTCATGACGGACAGGGTAGGTGAGCGTCCGCCGGCGTCGAACAAGACACCGGCGCCCAGCGGCAGGAGATGCGTCCCGATCCGGGGCCGGACGCGCCCCTGACGTCCTCGCGCGTGACCTTCGCTGCGCCAAGGCCGATACTGCCGACAGCGACACTCCAGCCGAAACTCGGCGACGGAACTGGCCACACCGCTCTGACCAGCTAGAACGCAGGTCGAGGACCTGCGCTGCCTGCCAACCTTCCCAGGAGGCACCCATGAAGATGCTGATCAATGTCGCCGAGACCGTGGTCGCCGACGCGCTGCGCGGGATGGCCGCCGCGCATCCCGAGCTGGTCGTCGACGTCGAGAACCGGGTGATCGTACGCAAGGACGCCCCCGTCGAGGGGAAGGTCGCCCTGGTCTCCGGCGGTGGATCGGGGCACGAACCGCTGCACGGCGGGTTCGTGGGGCCTGGAATGCTGTCGGCCGCCTGCCCGGGGGAGGTGTTCACCTCGCCCGTGCCGGACCAGATGGTGCGGGCCGCGGCCGCCGTGGACAGCGGCGCGGGCGTGCTCTTCGTCGTGAAGAACTACACGGGCGACGTCCTCAACTTCGACATGGCCGCGGAGCTCGCCGAGGACGAGGGCATCCAGGTGGCGAAGGTGCTCGTCGACGACGACGTGGCGGTCGCCGACAGCCTCTACACCGCCGGCCGACGCGGCACCGGCGCCACGCTCTTCGTGGAGAAGATCGCGGGGGCCGCCGCCGACGAGGGCATGCCTCTGGGGCGGGTCGAGGCCATCGCCCGGCAGGTGAACGAGAACGCACGCAGCTTCGGCGTCGCGCTCAGCGCGTGCAGCACGCCCGCGAAGGGCAGCCCCACCTTCGAACTGCCCGCCGGGGAGCTGGAGTTGGGTGTCGGCATCCACGGCGAGCCGGGGCGCGAGCGGCGCCCCATGATGACGTCCCGCGAGATCGCCGACTTCACCGTCGACGCCGTACTGGAGGATCTCGCGCCGCACAATCCGGTCCTCCTGCTCGTCAATGGCATGGGGGCCACCCCGCTGCTCGAGCTGTACGGCTTCAACGCGGAGGTGCAGCGCGTACTCGCCGAGCGCGGCGTCCCCGTGGCCCGCACCCTCGTCGGCAACTACGTGACCTCCCTGGACATGGCAGGCGCCTCGGTGACGCTGTGCCAGATCGATGAGGAACTGCTCAGGCTGTACGACGCGCCGGTGCGCACGCCCGGCCTCCGCTGGGGGGCCTGACCATGCTCGACGCCGACTTCTTCCGCCGCTGGCTGACGGCCGCCGCGGCCGCCGTCGACCGTGAGACGGAGCGGCTCACGGAGCTGGACTCGGCGATCGGCGACGCCGACCACGGCAGCAATCTGCAGCGCGGCTTCACCGCCGTCGCGGCCACCCTGGAGAAGGAGGCCCCGGACACGCCGGGCGCCGTCCTCACGCTGGCGGGGCGCCAGTTGATCTCGACGGTCGGCGGCGCGTCGGGCCCGCTCTACGGCACACTGCTGCGCCGTACCGGCAAGGCGCTCGGCGACGCGGCCGAGGTCGACGAGGCACGGTTCGCCGAGGCGCTGCGCACCGGCGTCGACGCGGTGGCCGCGCTCGGCGGTGCCGCGCCCGGCGACAAGACGATGCTGGACGCACTCGTCCCGGCCCTCGACGCGCTCGACGAGTCGTTCGGCGCGGCACGCGAGGCAGCCCTCCAGGGCGCCCTGACCACCACCCCTTTGCAGGCCCGCAAGGGCCGCGCGAGCTACCTGGGCGAGCGCAGCATCGGGCACCAGGACCCGGGCGCGACGTCCTCGGCGCTGCTCTTCGAAGCACTTGCCGAGACCGCGGAGGGGCACGGCTCGCGGGATGGTGGCGGCGCGCGGGAGGCCGGCCGTGGCTGACGGACAGCTGGTCGGCATCGTCCTCGTGTCGCACAGCGGTCCCGTCGCCGAGGCGGTCGCCGCACTCGCCGCGGGACTCGCGGGAGGCGGCGCCACCGCCCCCGTGGCGGCCGCGGGCGGCACGGACGACGGCGGACTCGGCACCAGCGCGGAGCTGATCTCGGCGGCGGCCGCACGGGTGGATCGGGGCGCGGGCGTCGCCGTCCTCACCGACCTCGGCAGCGCGGTCCTCACCGTGAAGGCGCTCATCGCCGAGGGCGACGAACTCCCGGACGGCACACGGCTGGTGGACGCGCCGTTCGTGGAGGGCGCGGTGGCTGCGGTGGTGACCGCGTCGGCCGGTGCCGACCTCGCGACGGTCGAGGCGGCGGCGACGGAGGCGTACACGTATCGGAAAATCTGAACCGGGGGCCGGGAGGGGGCGGAGGCGGAGGCCGGGGTCGGCCGGGACACCCCGGACGCCCGCCCCTCCCGCTAGTTCCGTCGCACGAACCGCCGTGCCAGCGCCTCGCCCCGGGCGGCCGCCGACGCGTGGCTCTCGATCGGTGACGCCTTGGGGCCCTCGAAGAAGATGTACGTGACGTCGGAGTCCGTGCCGCCCGTTCTCGGGTCCGGCCGGATGCCGAGCGCTTCGGCCGTCGCGTACGACGCCTCGCCGATGAGGTCGGTGGGCCCGGTGGCGCCGACGACGGCGTACTGGACCCTGTCGCCGTGCACGACGGCGGCGACGGTGCCGCCCGTGACGCCGTGCTCGGCGTGGTTCCAGCGGCGGCCCGGGCCGGGCACCACCACGTAGGGCAGGTGCTCCGCGTCGAGCTGTCGGCCGTCGGACTGCTGGAAGGCCGTGGCGTGGAGGAACAGCGGGTCGGTGCGGCGGTTGCACGCCTCGGTGGGCTGCCCGTCGCAGTCGATGTCCATGTCGGCCTTCCAGAAGACCGCGCCCCGCGCCCCGCACACGGGGACGGTCTCGCGGGCGCCGTCGTCGGTGCGGTATCGGCCGTGCGAGATCTGTCGGCACTCCCGGGTCCCGGCCAACAGATCGGCGGCCCGCACCGCCCCCTCCCGGGCCGGGGCGGCCACGGAAGCCGCGGGGCCGGCAGGGCGAAGCCGGCCGCGGCGGCGAGGACCACCGTTCTGTTGCGCGCGGGATATCGGCCAGGTATTCCAGTTTGCGCACCCTCGTACGCCCGGTACGCCGATCAGGGTCCGGACGGCGCACGCCCCACCTCTTGATGTGCTCTCGTCACCTGTGTCAAATAGGTCCGTACCAATGCCGTCGAGTGGAAGGCAGCACCGTGCGACGGATCTCCCGTCTGTCCACCCCTCTGGCCCTGCTGACGGCGACGGCCGCGACCGCGGCCACGCTGAGCGGCTGCGCGTGGGGCGGTGACGACACCAAGGACACCCGGCCCCCCGCAGCGCCCCGCGGCCTCACCGTGCAGGCGGGCAGCGCCACCACCGCCCACGTCATGTGGAACCAGGCCACCGACGACACCGAAGTCACCGCCTACGAGGTGTACCGCGGCACCAAGAAGGTGAAGGAGGTGACGGGCCGGGAGCACATGGTGGACGTCGTCGGCCTCACGCCGTCGACCACGTACTTCTTCACCGTCCGCGCCCGCGACGCCGAGGGGAACGTCAGCGAGGACAGCAAGAAGCTCTCGGTCACGACGCCCGCCGCGGCCGCCGCGGACCGCGAGCCCCCGACCCGGCCCGGGCGCCTGACGGGCGAGGCGGAGGGAAGCAGGGCGGCGATGCTGTCCTGGGGCAAGTCGTCGGACGACAGGAAGGTCGCCTCGTACGAGATCTTCCAGGGCCGCTCGAAGATCCACAGTGTGGGCGGGAACCAGACCGCGACGCTGGTCACCGGCTTGCGGCCCGGCACCGACTACACCTTCACGGTCAAGGCGCGCGACGCCGCCGACAACTTCTCGCCCGCGAGCCGCGAGGTCCGCGTCACCACGGCGGCGGGCAAGGGCTCGGGGCGCGGCACCGCGCCCACCGGCTTCCGGGCGGACACGCACCGGGCCGACGGGGCGTACTACATCGACCTGACCTGGACGCCGCCGCGCACCGGCGGTGCCGTGTCGGAGTATCAGATCCAGCTCGACGGCCGCACCGCCACCTCACTCGTCTACGGCGGCACCGCGCCGCGGGACAAGGCCGAGCACAGCTTCTACATCGGCAGGAAGGCCGGGGAGCGGTACCGGGTGCGCATCCGCCCCAAGCTGCCGGACGGGACGTGGGGCGGCTACTCCCCCGAGCGGACGGTCACCACGGGCCGCCCCTGAGGGCCCGGACGGCTCAGCTCCGCCGTCTCAGCCCCGCCGGTGCGCGGCAGCCGCCCGTTCGCTCAGCAGCGCCGCCGCGCGCCGGCACCAGTCGCGGGTCTCGCGTTCGAAGGCGAGCCCGCGCAGACACGTCAGATAGGGGCCGACGCGTTCGCCGGTGCGCAGGAACTCCTCTTCCTCCGCGCCGCCCCGCAGCCGCACGAGGAGTTTCTCCAGGACCTCGGTCTTCGCGTCGGCGACCGCCGCCCGCTCCGTGAGCTGCTCGATCACCGGCGCGGCGGCGACACCGTCGACGGCCTGCACCTTGACCAGCAGGTCGTCACGGATGAAGGACGGCTTCGCGGCCCGCGCGGCGAACCGCTCCATCTCGGCGAGGCCGTCGTCGGTGACCTTGAACAGCCGCTTGTTCGGACGGCCTTCCTGGACCACCTCCCGCCCGGCGACCAGACCTTCCCTCTCCAGCTTGGCCAGCTCGGCGTAGAGCTGCTGGGGCAGCGCGTGCCAGAAGTTGGCCACGCCGATGTCGAATCCCTTGGCCAGTTGGTAGCCGCTGTACTCGCCGTCCAGCAGTGCCGCGAGCACCGCGTGCCGCAGAGCCATTTCCCGGGTCCCCTTCCCTTCGGCCGCTTCGCCCCCGCATCATAGTCACCGATCTGACCAGTCAGATTCATGACTATGGCGATGCGGCGCGCCACCGCCGCACGCACCTCGGGAGGAACCATGACGCACCCCACCGCCGCGCGCTTCCGCGCCCTCGTCGAGCAGCGGAATCTCGACGCCCTGGAGGAGCTGTTCACGCCGGACGTCCGCCTCTACAGCCCGGTGAAGTTCACGCCCTTCGAAGGCCGTCCCATGGTGCTCGGCCTCTTCGGCGTGCTGCTGCGGACGTTCGACGACTTCCGGTACGTCGGCTCGTACTCGGGCGAGGCGCGGACCAGCGCCGACGGCAGCGAGGCGGAGTCGGACGTACTGCTCTTCCGCACCACCGTGAACGGGAAGGAGGTGCACGGCATCGACCTGCTGCACTTCGACGAGGAGGGGCGCATCAAGGAGTTCACCGTGATGGTGCGCCCGCAGTCCGCGGTCCAGGCGCTCGGGCAGGCGGTGCACGAGGGGCTGATCGCCGACGGCCTCGTTCCCGCCCCGTGACGGCAGGTCAGCGCCCGGTCTGCGCCCCGGTCTGCGCCGGATGAAGGATTCCGTCACCTGCCCGGCCGCCGTCCGCATGCGGTGGCCGCGCGCGGCACGTTGGCTCTTCGTCAGGTAGCACGGGCGTTCCCCGACTCTCGGCGGCGCATGGGTTGTACCGCCTCCCGTGTCACCGGAGGGCAGACTCATGCGTACTACTCAGATATGTGTCCGTACCGGCCTGACCGTCGCCGCCGCCGCGCTGCCGCTGATACTGGGTGCTCCCTCGGCGTCCGCGGGCGGCGGCATCACCGTCACCGCCACCGGGTCCACCGTGCGGGTCACCACCACCGCGTGCGGCAGCGACGGCGGCACGGCCTCGCTGATGGGCGCCGCCAACGCCAGCTTCGCCGGAGGCCAACAGGTGGCGCTGACGAACGGCAGCGCTTCCTGGCAGAACGTCGGCGCCGGTACGTACACGGTGCTCGTGTCCTGCAAGGACGGCGCGTCGGCCGGACCTCAGTCCGTCACCGTCGGCTCCACGCCGACGGCCTCCTCGACGGCCGCGCCCTCGCGCGGCGTCCGCGGAGGGCTCGGGGGCGGTTCCGAGGACCGGGGCACGGTCACCCTTCTCACCGGCGGGGCCCTGGTGGCCGCGGCCGCGGGCGGCGGTGTCTGGTACCTGCGCCGCCGAGGGGCCGCCGGCCGCACCTGATCACGGCACAGTCGAAGGCCGCCCACCTCTCAGCACGGCAGGTGGGCGGCCTTCGCATGCCGAGGCACCCTTGCCCGCCCCACCGAACCGCCTTACCGTCCTCCCAGCCGACAGGGAGGGCGCGTTCATGCCACGACCGCTCAGCGTTCAGCTCTACACCGTGCGCGACCAGCTCGTCGCCGACCGGGAGGGGACGCTGCGCCGCCTCGCCGGTCTGGGGTACGGCGCGGTGGAGGCGTACGACGTGCTCGGCGACCCGAAGGGGCTGCGGCGGATCGTCGACGACCTCGGGCTCACCGTGTCCGGCACGCACGCCGTGCAGTTGCTCGGCCCGGAGCCGGGCCACGTTCTCGACGCGGTGAACACGCTCGGGACCGATCTCGCGGTCGTCCCCGCGGGCATCCCGCCCGAGGAGTTCACCTCCCGCGACGGGCTCGCCCGCACCGCCGACCGCCTCAACTCCCTCGCCGAGGTGGCAGAACGGCACGGCGTACGCATCGGCTACCACAACCACTGGTGGGAGATCGAGCCCCGCTTCAGCGACGGGGATGGGGGCGGAGGCGGGGCCGGGGCCGGACAGGAGGGCGGAGACGGCGCAGGCGTCCTGCACGCCGTCGACGTGCTCGCCGGGCTGCTCGATCCCGCCGTGTTCCTGGAGATCGACACCTACTGGGCGGCGGTCGGCGGCGCCGAGGTACCCGGCCTCCTGCGGCGCCTCGGCGACCGCGTGCGGGCGCTGCACCTCAAGGACGGCCCCGGCACCAGGGAGGACCCGAACGTGGCGGTCGGCGGCGGCACCATGCCGGTGCCGGAGATCCTCGCCGCCGCGCCGGACGTCTGGCGGATCGTCGAGTTCGACTCCTGCGCGGGCGACTCGGACACCCTCTTCGACGAGCTCGCCGCCAGCCACACCTATCTCACCTCACTGGAGGCGGCATGACTCCGGCACCCGTCGGCTCGGGCCCGGTCGGCGTCGCCGTCGTCGGCGCGGGCGTCATCAGCGCCGAGTACCTGCGTACGCTGAGCCACTTCCCGGACGTCCGGGTCGTCGCCGTCGCCGACCTCGACGAGGAACGGGCGGCCGCCGCTGCCGTCACCCACGGCATACCCGTGTCGGGCAGCCCTTCGATGGTGCTCGCCCTGCCCGAGGTCGAGCTGGTCGTCAACCTCACCGTTCCCTCGGCGCACGCGCAGGTCGCGACGGCCGCCCTGCGCGCCGGGAAGCACGTCTACGGCGAGAAGCCCATCACGCTCGCCCCGGCGGAGGCCGAGAAGCTGCTCGCCGAGGCGTCGGAGCGGGGCCTGCTCGTGGGCAACGCGCCGGACACGTTCCTCGGTGCCGGCCTGCAGTCGGCGCTGCGGGCCGTGGCGGCCGGGCACATCGGCGCGCCCGTCGCGGCGACGACGGTGACTCAGGGCACGGGCCCCGAGTCGTGGCACCCCGATCCGGCGTTCTTCTACCAGCCGGGCGCGGGGCCGCTCTTCGACCTCGGCCCGTACTACCTGACCTCGCTGGTCGCCCTCTTCGGCAGCGTGGAGCAGGTGGCCGCGACGGCGGCACGCGCGCGCGAGGAGCGCGTCGTCGGGTCGGGACCCAAGGCGGGGCAGGTGTTCCCCGTCGACGTGCCGACGCATGTGTCGTCGCTCCTCCGGTTCGCCTCAGGCGTGCGGGCCGACTCGACGTTCAGTTTCGACTCCGCGCTCCCCCGCATCCGCTTCGAGATCACCGGGACCGAGGGCACCCTCGCGGTGCCCGACCCGAACACGTTCGGCGGCCCGCTGAAGCTGCTGCCCAACGGCTCCGACGACTGGCGCGAACTGCCGGTCGAGGGGCGGACCGACGGACGCGGCCTCGCCGTGGTCGACATGGCGCGCGCCCTGCGCGGCGGCGCGCCCCACCGGGCGTCCGGCGCGCTCGCCCTGCACGTCCTGCAGACGATGACGGCGATCACGCGCTCGGCGGAGCGGGCGGAGTTCGTCCCGCTCGCCACACAGCTGGTGCCGCCGCGGCCGCTGCCCGTGGACTGGGACCCCCGGGAGGCGACACTCGGCTGACCCCGCACCGTCCTCGCTCCCGCCCCCAGCGGCCCCGCCGGGCGGCTACGGCGCTTCGAGTTCCTCGATCGTGCGCGTGAGCCACTGCGTCCAGAACGTCTCCAGGTCGATGCCCGCCCGCAGCACCACATGGCGCAGCCGGTCCTCGACGGCGTCCTTCCCGGGCGGGAAGTCCCGCCTCTCGATCTCCTCGTACTCGGCCAACTGCCGCCGGTGCAGGGCGAGATGGCGGTGCAGGTCCTCCTGGACGCCCTCCGTGCCGACGACCGCCGCGGCGCGCAGACGCAGCAGGAGGGTGTCGCGGAGCGGCTTCGGGTCCTGGCTCGCGGCCGTCCAGCGGGCCAGCTCGGCGCGGCCCGCCGGCAGGACCTCGTACTCCTTCTTCTGCCCGCGGGTCGCGCCCTGCCGGGGCAGGGCGCGGATGGCCCCCTCGCGCTCCAGCCTGCCCAGCTCGCGGTAGATCTGCTGGTGCGTGGCCGACCAGAAGTAGCCGATCGACTTGTCGAACCTGCGGGTCAGTTCGAGGCCCGACGACGGCTTCTCCAGGAGGGCGGTGAGGATCGCGTGCGGGAGTGACATGGGGGCAATCCTAGGGACGGGCCGCGCGGGCGCGGGTCAGAGCGCGGCGGCCAGCTCCGTGCCCTGCTTGATGGCGCGCTTGGCATCCAGTTCGGCGGCCACGTCCGCGCCCCCGATGAGGTGCGCGGCGACGCCCGCCGCGACGAGCTCCTCGTACAGGCCGCGGCGCGGCTCCTGTCCTGAGCAGAGCACGATCGTGTCGACGGGTATCACGGACGACTCCCCGTCGACGGTGATGTGCAGGCCCGCGTCGTCGATGAGGTCGTAGCTCGCGCCCGCCACCATCGCGACGCCGCGGTGGCGCAGTTCGGTGCGGTGGATCCAGCCGGTGGTCTTGCCGAGGCCCTTGCCGACCTTGGACGTCTTGCGCTGCAGCAGGTGGACGGTGCGGGGCGGCGTCGGCCGCTCGGGCTTCGTGAGGCCGCCGCGCTCGCGGTAGTCCATGTCGACGCCCCACTGCCGGAAGTACGTCGCGGGGTCGAGGCTCGCCTTCTCGCCGCCGTCGGTGAGGAACTCGGCGACGTCGAAGCCGATGCCGCCCGCGCCGATGATCGCGACCCGCTCCCCCACGGGCGCCTCGTCGCGCAGCACGTCGAGGTAGCCGACGACGCTGGGGTGGTCGATGCCGGGGATCTCGGGGGTGCGGGGCGTGACGCCGGCGGCGACGACCACCTCGTCGTAGGCGTCCGCCGCGAGGTCGTCCGCGGTGACGACGGTGTTCAGCCTGACGTCCACGCCGCGCAGGTCGAGCTGGGTGCGGAAGTAGCGCAGGGTCTCGTCGAACTCCTCCTTGCCGGGGACCTTGCGGGCGACGTTGAGCTGGCCGCCGATCTCGTCGGCCGCGTCGAAGAGGGTGACGTCGTGGCCGCGTTCGGCCGCCGAGACGGCGAAGGCGAGACCGGCGGGGCCCGCGCCGACGACGGCGATGCGCTTCTTCGTGCGGGTCGGCGAGAGCACGAGTTCGGTCTCGTGGCAGGCGCGCGGGTTGACCAGGCAGGAGGTGATCTGCAGGTTGAAGGTGTGGTCCAGGCAGGCCTGGTTGCAGCCGATGCAGGTGTTGATGGCCTCGGGCCGCTCGGCCTTCGCCTTGTTGACGAAGTCGGGGTCGGCGAGCAGCGGGCGGGCCAGCGACACCATGTCGGCGGCGCCGTCGGCGAGCAACTGCTCGGCGATCTCGGGGGTGTTGATGCGGTTGACGGTCACGAGCGGTACGGAGACCTCGCCCATGAGCTTCTTCGTGACGAAGCTGTACGCGCCGCGCGGCACGGACGTGGCGATGGTGGGGATGCGCGCCTCGTGCCAGCCGATGCCGGTGTTGATGATCGTGGCGCCCGCGGCCTCGATCTCCTTGGCGAGCTGGACGACCTCTTCGAGGGTCGAGCCGCCGGGGACGAGGTCCAGCATGGAAAGGCGGTAGATGATGATGAAGTCGGCGCCGACGCGCTCGCGGGTACGGCGGACGATCTCGACGGGGAAGCGGATGCGGTTCTCGTAGGAGCCGCCCCAGCGGTCGGTGCGCTGATTGGTGGGGGCCGCGATGAACTCGTTGATGAGGTACCCCTCGGAGCCCATGACCTCGACGCCGTCGTAACCCGCGAGCTTGGCGAGTTCGGCGGCGCGCACGAAGTCCTCGACGGTCTGCTCGACCTCGTCGTCGGTGAGCTCGCGGGGCACGAAGGGGCTGATGGGCGCCTGGATGGCGCTGGGGGCGACGAGCTTGTCGTGGTAGGCGTACCGGCCGAAGTGGAGGATCTGCATCGCGATCTTCCCGCCCTCGGCGTGCACGGCTGCGGTGATCGCCGCGTGCTCCTTCGCCTCGGCCTCGGTGGTGAGCTTGGCGCCGCCGTCCCAGGGGCGGCCGAGCTCGTTCGGGGCGATGCCGCCGGTGACGATGAGGCCGACGCCGCCGCGAGCGCGGGTCGCGTAGAACTCCGCCATCCGCTCGAAGCCGTTGGGCGCCTCTTCGAGGCCGACGTGCATGGAGCCCATCAGGACCCGGTTGGGCAGGGTGGTGAAGCCCAGGTCGAGCGGGTTCAGCAGGTTCGGGTAACGGCTCATGCGGCCCCTCCGTACGCGGTGTCTACAGGACAGTTGTAGACCAGCCGCACAGCGTTGTGCAACTAGTTGCATAAGACGTGAGCGGAGTCTCCCCGCCGACGCCGACGGCCGTCAGCGTGATGTCCGAATCCCGCCAGCCGCGCCCTCGCGCGAGACGCAGACTGGATGCAGCAACCGAACGCTTGAGGAGAGTCCGATGACCGTCTACACGACGACCGACAGCCCGCTGGGCGAGCTGCTGCTGGTGGGCGAGGCGTCGGCCACCGCCAAGGGCGGCACCGCGCTCGCCTCGCTGTCCGTGCCGGGCCAGAAGGGCGGCGCCGTCATCCGGGACGGCTGGGTCCGCGACGACGCGGCGTTCGACGCGATCACCGCGCAGCTGCGTTCGTACTTCTCCGGGAGCCTGACCCACTTCGACATCGAGTACGCCACCGGGGCCGGCACCGAGTTCCAGCGCAAGGTCTGGACCGCGCTGGACACGGTCCCCTACGGCACCACGACCACGTACGGGCGGCTCGCCGAGCAGCTCGGCCTCTCCCGCGCCGCGGTCCGCGCCCTCGGCACCGCCATCGGCCGCAATCCGCTGCTCGTCGTGCGCCCCTGCCACCGGGTGATCGGCGCCGACGGCTCCCTGACCGGATACGCGGGCGGCCTGGAGCGCAAGCAGCGGCTCCTCGACCTGGAGGCGGCATGACCACCACCGCACGCCCCCTCGCCGCGGCCGTCGACGCGGCGGACTGGGCGGCGATCGCCACGGAGCTCGACACGCACGGCTGCGCGCTCACGCCCCGGCTGATCGACCCGGCGTCGTGCCGCCGCATCGCCGAGCTCTACGACGACGTCACGCTCTTCCGCTCCACCGTCGACATGGCCAGACACCGCTTCGGCTCCGGACAGTACCGCTACTTCACCCATGAACTCCCCCACCCGGTGGCCGAGTTGCGGTCGGCGCTCTACCCGCACCTGCTCGGCGTCGCCCGCGACTGGGCGGACCGTCTGGGCCGCCCGGCGCCCTGGCCCGATTCCCTGGAGGAGTGGCTCGGCCGGTGCCACGCGGCGGGCCAGGCCAAGTCCGCGCAGATCCTGCTGCGCTACGAGGCGGGCGACTGGAACGCCCTCCACCGCGACCTGTTCGGGGACATGGTCTTCCCGCTGCAGGTCGTCATCGGCCTCGACGAACAGGGCGTCGACTACACGGGCGGCGAGTTCCTGCTCGTCGAACAGCGCCCGAGGGCCCAGTCGCGGGGCACGTCGACGGTCCTGAAGCAGGGCCACGGCCTGGTCTTCACGACCCGCGACCGCCCGGTCCGCTCCGCGCGCGGCTGGTCCGCGGGGCCGGTGCGGCACGGGGTGAGCACGGTGCGGTCGGGGCTGCGCAGGTCGCTGGGGCTCGTCTTCCACGACGCGGCGTGAGCCTCACTGGTCCTCGTCGTGCCCCTCATCACTCCTCGGGGAGACCGCTGACCCGCAGCGTGATGTTCAGCCGCCCGGTCAGCCCGAGCTCCGGCGGCGCGGTCCCGGGAAGCACTTTCGGCACCCCGTGGTACGCGAGGCGCGCGGCGCCGCCGAAGACCACCAGGTCGCCGCTGCGCAGCTCGACGTCCGTGTACGGCTTCGTGCGCGTCCGCGTGTTGCCGAAGCGGAAGACGCCCGTGTCGCCGAGGCTCAGTGAGACCACGGGCGCCGCGGACTTCTCGTCGCTGTCGCGGTGCATGCCCATGCGCGCGTCGGCGTCGTAGAAGTTGACGAGGGCGATGTCGTACGCCTCATCGACGTCGTGACCGGCCGCTTCGGCGCCCAGGCGGCCCAGCTCGGCGAGCCACGGCGGCATCGGCTTCACAGGGGCGCCGTCCCCGTCGACCACGGTGCGCGCGTACCCGTACGGATACCAGTGCCGGCCCAGGCAGACCTGCCGCGCCGTCATCGCGCCGCCGCCGGGCGTCCTGACCACCCGCAGCCCGGCGGGCGGCCGGGCCCACTCCCGGCACGCCGCGAGGAGCCGCAGCTGGGCCTCCGGTGCCAGCCAGCCGGGCAGGTGCACCGCCCCCGGGCCGAGGACGGTGCGGGCCCGCGGAAACAGTTCGTTCAGTACGGCCACGTCCAGTCGGCGACCTCGGGCAGGTCCGTGCCGTGTTCGCGGATCCAGGCGTGGTGGCGGGTGCGGGCGTCGGCCATGGCCTGGCGTACCGTCGTCGCGCGCACGGCCAGGCCCGGGACGCGGTCGATGACGTCCATGACGAGGCGGTAGCGGTCGAGGTTGTTGCGGACGACCATGTCGAACGGCGTGGTGGTCGTGCCCGCCTCCATGTAGCCGCGCACGTGGATGTTGTCGTGCCCGGTGCGGCGGTAGGCGAGGCGGTGGATCAGCCACGGGTAGCCGTGGTAGGCGAAGATCACCGGCTTGTCGCGGGTGAACAACGCGTCGAACTCCGAGTCGGCCATGCCGTGCGGGTGCTCCTCGCGGGGCATCAGCCGGGCGATGTCGACGACGTTGACGACTCGCACGGTCAGCTCGGGCAGCTGCTCGCGCAGCAGCGCCGCGGCGGCGATGACCTCCTGGGTGGGCACGTCACCCGCGCAGGCGAGCACCACGTCGGGGTCCCGCGTGCCGTCGTCCGTGCCCGCCCACTCCCAGACACCGGCCCCGCGCGCGCAGTGGGCGCGGGCCTCGTCGAGGGAGAGCCAGTCGAAGCAGGGCTGCTTGCCCGCGACGACGACGTTGACGTAGTCCCTGCTGTGCAGGATGTGCTCGGTCACGGACAGCAGGGTGTTGGCGTCCGGCGGGAGGTAGACGCGTACGACATGGGGGCTCTTGTTGAGCACGTGGTCCACGAAGCCGGGGTCCTGGTGCGAGAAGCCGTTGTGGTCCTGCCGCCACACGTGCGAGGTGAGCAGGTAGTTCAGGGACGGCACGGGGGCCCGCCACGGCAGTGCGCGGGAGGTCTTCAGCCACTTGATGTGCTGGTTGACCATCGAGTCGACGATGTGGACGAACGCTTCGTAACAGGAGAACAGGCCGTGACGGCCGGTCAGGGTGTAACCCTCCAGCCAGCCCTGGCAGAGATGTTCGGAGAGGACCTCCATGACACGTCCGTCGCGGGAGAGGTGCTCGTCCGTGTCGAGGATGCGGTCCTGCCAGGCCTTGCCCGTGGCGTCGTAGAGCGCGCCGAGCCGGTTGGACTCGGTCTCGTCCGGGCCCACGACGCGGAAGTCGCGGCGCCCGGCGGTGTCGGCCATGACCTGCGCGAGCAGCTTGCCGGTGACCTTGGTCGGCTCGTGCAGGACCGTGCCCGGCTTGTCGACGGGGACGGCGAACCTCTCCAGCGGCGGGACGGGCAGCCGCCGGGTGAGCCGGCCGCCGTTGGCGTAAGGAGTGGCGCCGAGCCGGCGCTCGCCCCCGGGTACGCAGGCCAGGACCTGCTCGGTGGGCCTGCCGTCCCCGTCGAAGAGCTCCTTCGGGCGGTACGAGTGCAGCCACTCCTCCAACTGCCGCAGGTGGTCGGGGTTCTCGCGGACTCCGGAGAGCGGCACCTGATGTGCGCGCCAGGTGTTCTCGACGGGATCGCCGTCGACGGACACCGGGCCGGTCCAGCCCTTGGGCGTGCGCAGCACGATCATCGGCCAGCGGGCACGGTCCGGGGCGACCGCGCCGTTCCGGGCGGCCTGCTGGACGGCGGCGATGCGGTCGAGCGCCTGGTCCATGGCCTCGGCCATCGCCTGGTGGACCTCGCTCGGATCGTCGCCCGCTACGTAGAGGGGCTCGTGGCCGTAGCCCTTGAGGAGCGCGTCGAGCTCGTCCTCGGGGAGGCGGGCGAGGACGGTCGGGTTGGCGATCTTGTAGCCGTTGAGGTGGAGGATCGGCAGGACCGCACCGTCGTGGACAGGGTCGAGGAACTTGTTGCAGTGCCAGGAGGCGGCCAGCGGTCCGGTCTCCGCCTCGCCGTCCCCGATCACACAGGCGACGAGCAGGTCCGGGTTGTCCAGGGCGGCTCCGTAGGCGTGCGCGAGGGAGTAGCCCAGCTCGCCGCCCTCGTGGATCGAACCGGGCGTCTCGGGCGCCACATGGCTCGGCACACCGCCGGGGAACGAGAACTGCCGGAACAGCTTCGCCATGCCCTCGGCGTCCCGCGTGACATCGGGGTAGATCTCGCTGTACGAACCTTCGAGCCAGGAGTTGGCGAGCACGGCGGGACCGCCGTGGCCGGGCCCCCACACGCACAGGGCGTCGAGGCCGCGCCCCTGGATGACGCGGTTGAGGTGGGTGTGGACGAAGTTGAGGCCGGGTGACGTGCCCCAGTGGCCGAGCAGGCGCGGCTTGATGTGCTCGGGCCGCAGCGGCTCGGTCAGCAGGGGGTTGCTCATCAGGTAGATCTGGCCGACGGCCAGGTAGTTGGCGGCGCGCCAGTGGGCGTCCAGTGCTGCCAGGTCGTCCTTCGCCAGGGGTGCCACAGGGTCCTCCTCGCAGGTTCGGGGGCGTACGGCGGAGTCGGGGGTGCCGCGCGGGTTCCACGGGAGCGGCGGGTCAGTCGTGCGGGACGCTGTGATCGGTTCGTACGGCGCGCCTGACGTACGGAACGGCTGACTCCACGTCCAGCAGATCAGCCGTACGGGACGACCGCCACCGGGCACGCCGCATGGTGGAGCACCGCGTGGCTGACCGGCCCGAGCTGCATGCCGAGCTGCCCTTCGCGGCGGTGGGCGCCGACCACCAGGAGGTCGGAGGTGCGGGCGGCGTCGAGCAGCGCGGCGCGGGCGTGCCCCTCCGGCGCCTCGCGGCGCACCACGAGGGCGTCGTGGGCCCGCAGCGGTTCGCGCAGCGCCTCGTCGAGCTCCTCCAGGGCCCGCCGCTGGTGCGGGTCGGTGAGCTCGGCGGTCCGGGGCCGGGCGGGGGTCTCGTGCGCCGGGCAGCGCCAGGCGTGCACGGCGCGCAGGGTGGCGCCGCGCCGCGCCGCCACGTCGCACGCGAAGGCCACGGCGGCCGCCGACTCGCCGGGCTCGCCCACGCCGACGGTGATCTGTCCGGCAGCCGGGGCGCGGTCGCCCTCGGTGTCGCGCACGACGACGACGGGCGACGCGGCGCGGGCGGCGACCGACAGGCTCACCGAGCCGAGCAGCAGCCCGGTGAGCCGACCCCTGCCCCGGCTGCCGACGACGACCACCCACGCTCCGCCGCTCGCCCGGATCAGCGCGGCGGCGGGGTCCTCGGGCTGGACGGTGCCGCGCACGTCGACGGCCGGGGCGCGGCGGCGGGCGTGCTCCACGGCCCGGTCGACGATGTGGTCCGCCGAGGCCTGGACGGAGTCGCCGCCGATGCCGAACGACGGCTCGTGCCCCTCGTACCACTCCCAGCTCGACGCGTACACGACGCGCAGCGGTGTTCCCCGCCGCTCGGCCTCGTCGACGGCCCAGTCCAGCGCCCGCAGACTGGCCGGTGAACCGTCGACACCCACGATCAGGGGCAGTTCCACGGTCGATCGTCTCCCTCAGCCGCCCCGGGCCGCCGCTCGGCCCGGCCGTCGCCCTCCGACGGTGTCACCGCGCGCGCCATCGCGGGAGTGCCGAACAGGCCCGGTGTCAGCGGTCGTCCGTCACCGCTTGCCCTTGACCGCCCGCAGCAGCACGAACTTGGGGTCGCTCGCCACGACCTCCGCATTGCCGAAGAGTTTGCGGAGCCGCACGTGGTAACCGAGGTGACGGTTGCCGATGACCCACAGCTCGCCGCCGGGGCGCAGCGCGGCGCGGGCGCCGGTGAACATGCGGCGGGCGGTGGCGTCGGTCGTGGCCTGGTGGCTGTGGAAGGGCGGGTTGTTCAGGACGAGGTCGACGGTTCCCGGCGGCACGGCGGCGAGGGCGTCGCCGGCCACGAAGTGCGCTTCGGCGTCCTCCGCCGCGTTGGCGCGGAAGGTGGCCTCGGCGGAGGCGACGGCCTGGAACGACTCGTCGATGAAGGTGACCGTGGCGTCGGGGTCGGCGACGGAGGCGGCGGTGCCGAGCACTCCATTGCCGCAGCCCAGGTCGACTACGTGGGCGCCGCCTCGGGCGCGCGGCAGGTGCTTGAGGAAGAAGCGGGTGCCGATGTCGAGCCGGTCGGCGCAGAAGATGCCCGCGTGGTTGACGGCGGTCAGGCCCGCACCCGCTCCGGAGTCGGCGGGCAGTACGTAACTGCGGGGCCAGGGGCCGGCCTCGGGCGCGCGCGCCGGGTCGGGGGTGCTGAAGACGAGCCGTGCCTTCTGCCGGGCCAGCGACGTCCTGGTCGGGCCGATGATCCGCTCGAAGAGGTCCAGCGTCGACGTGTGGATCTCGGTGACCATGCCGGTGCCGACGACGACCGTGCCTTCGTGCACGGCGGGCGCGAGCCGGTGCAGCTGATCCTCCAGGAGCGCGAGGCTCTTCGGTACGCGCACGACGAGCACGTCGACGCGTGCGGGCGGCGTGTCCCTGGTCGTCAGGAGCCGTGCCGCGTCCGGCGCGTGGCCCGCCCGCGCCAGGTTGGCGCGGGTCGCCTCCTGCGCCAGGAAGGAGTCGGTGATCTGCACCGGCACGCGCGCGTGCCCCGCGAGGACGGTGGTCAGCGCGCCCCACCGGTCACCGACGACGGCCACGGTCCCGGAGAGGTCGACGGCCTGCGTCCCCTCCTCGCCGGCCAGGTGCCGCAGCAGATAGGCGTCGGCCGCCGACCAGGCGCGCAGCTGGTCGCGGGGGTCCTCCGGGAAGCGGGTGAGGTCGTACGCGCCCCATGACGTGCTCAAACGGTTCATCGTGCCCTCAGGCTAACGGAGAGCCGACGACGGCCCCGGTGCGGCCCGCGAACCGCACCGGGCACTCCCCGTCCGCGGGCTCAGCGGCTCACTGTGCCGCCTCGGGCTGTTCGAACCAGGTGGGTCCGTCCGCCAGCGCGTGCTTGATCCGGGTGAGCGAGAACTCGTGCAGTGCGGGCAGCGCGTCCACGTCGAACCACGCCACTTCCAGCGACTCGTCGTCGTTGACCCGTGCCTCGCCGCCGACGGCACGGCAGCGCAGGGTGATGTCCATGTACTGGCAGACGTCGCCGTTGTCGTAGGTGACCGGTTCGAGGGCCTGCACCAGGACCACACGCTCGGGCACGCAATGCACCGCCGTCTCCTCGTACACCTCGCGCACCGCGCACTGCGCGGGCTGCTCACCCGGGTCCGGGATGCCGCCGATCACCGACCACCTGCCGTTGTCGGAGCGCCGCCCGAGCAACACCCTGCCCTCGTCGTCGAAGACGATGGCGGTGACCCCGGGGAGCCACAGCAGCTGCTGTCCCGCGGCGGCCCGGACCGTACGGATGAAATCAGGAATAGCCATGGTCCGACCCTAACGGCGCTGGACCACCGCCCCTGCCGCTACCGGGAGTTACTTCGCTGTGGTCCGCCGGGCCCGCGCCACCGACGTGACGGCCCAGCCGAGGCCGCCCGCGGCGATCAGCACCAGGACGCCCTCGGGGAGCACGCCGAGGCGGGTGGCGGGGGTCCGGGACGAACGCAGCGGCACCTCCTCGACGAGCGAGTCGGCGGTGTACCACGTCGTCTTCGCCCTGACGTCGCCGTCCGGCATGATCACCGCGCTGACGCCGCTGGTCACCGGGACCGTGACGGCGCGGCTGTGCTCGACCGCGCGGATCCGGGACATCGCGAGCTGCTGGTGGGTCATCTCGCTGCGGTCGAAGGTGGCGTTGTTGCTGGGCACCGAGATGATCTGCGCGCCGTGGGTGACGGTGTCGCGCACCGCCCAGTCGAACGCGGCCTCGTAACAGGTCGCGATGCCCACCTTGGTGCCGGCCATGGTGAAGACGCCGGGCCGCGTGCCGCGGCTGAAGTCCTGGCGCACCATGTCGACGTCGCTGCTGAACGTGCTGATGAGGGAGCGCAGCGGGATGTACTCGCCGAAGGGCTGGATCTGCCGCTTGTCGTAGGTGTCCGTGGGCCCTTTCGCCGGGTCCCAGAGGATCTGCTCGTTGTAGAGCTTGCCGTCCTTCTTCTCGACGACGCCTCCGACGGAGACGGGCACCCCGATGGCCTTGACGGCGCCCTCGATCGCGAGGCGCGCGTCGGGGTTGGTGAACGGGTCGATGTCGGAGGAGTTCTCCGGCCACAGAACGAGGTCGGGACGCTTCACCTTGCCGGCCTTCACCTCGGCGGCGAGGCGTTCGGTCTCGCGCACGTGGTGGTCGAGGACGGCGCGGCGCTGCGCGTTGAAGCCGAGTCCCGCGCGCGGGACGTTGCCCTGGATCGCGGCGACGGTCGCGGTGCCGTCCTGTGCCTCGGCGCTGACCAGCGGACGCGCGGCGAAGGCACCGGCGACGGGGAGGAGCACGCTGAGCACCGCCACGGCCGCCGCACCGCGGCGCACGACACGCGTGTCGCGTACGTCGATGACCTGGCGCACGATCTCGTGGAGCCCGAAGCCGCACAGGACGACCGCGAACCCGAGCACGGGGGTACCGCCGAGCGCGGCGAGCGGCAGGAAGACACCGTCCGCCTGCCCGAAGGCGATCTTGCCCCAGGGGAATCCGTTGAACGGCACGCGCGCGCGTGCCGCCTCCCCCGCGATCCACAGGGCCGCGGCCCACAGCGGATAGGCGGGCAGCCGTGAGACGGCCGCGATGCCCGCCCCGACGAGGGCGACGAAGACGGCCTCCACCGCGGCGAGCGCGAGCCACGGGCCCGGACCGACCTCGACACCGGTCCACACGAGGAGCGGCAGCAGGAAGCCGAGGCCGAAGAGGTAGCCGAGGCCGAGCCCCGCCTTCCAGGTGCGGCCGTGCAGGCACCAGGCGAAGGCGCCGAAGGCCGGGAGCGCCAGCCACCACAGCGTGCGGGGCGGGAAACTGACGTAGAGCAGCACTCCGGAGAGGGCCGCCACGGCGGCGGGTACGAGCCGTCGCAGGACACGCACGGCACGGGTGGCCTGCGGAGACTGCGGATCGAGCTGGTCCGGCTCGTCTACGGGAGTGGTGGTGGCGGTCACCCGGGGAGTGTACGGCGCGTCACCAGAGCACCGACAGCTCGGCCCGCGGGGGCCGCGGGGGCCCTGCCGGACGCCGTTCGCCGTTCGCCGTTCGCCGTTCGCCGTATCGTTCCTGCACAACCGGTCCCGCGGCGGGGCGCCAGCCGTTAGCGTGTGGCCGAGTCCCCCGCGCCCGACCGGTTCGCGCCACCGTGAACCCGTCCGCGCCGACGGGGGCCCGTCATACACCGGGGGGCGACGGGGTGGGGTCTACGGGTACGGCCGCGTCGGCCGGTCCGACAGCGGCGCACGACCGGCCGAGCGCGTCCGACGCGACGGGCGGGGCGCTGCTCGGGGCGTGTGCCGCCTGGGCACTGATCACTGCCGGTGTGCACGGCGGAAGCCCCGAGGGTGTGCTCCTCGCGGTCCTCGCCGTGGCCGCCGGTTACGCGGGCGGGCGGATCTCCGGGGCGCTGCTGCCCGTCGCCGCGCCCTGCGCGGGCGCGCTCGCCGGGCTCGGCCTCGCCGTGGCGGCGCCGCGTCTCACGCTCAGTCCCGCGTCTCCGCTGGGCCACGCGGGCGCCACGGCCGCCCTGCTGATCCTGTCGGCCGGCGCGGCCTGCTGCGCCGCGTGGGCGGCCCGGACCCCGGCGGCGCGCCTCGCGCTGCGGCTGCTCGCCGCGGGGATCGCCGGAACGGCGGCGGTGCTCGGCTCACCGGTCGGCTGCGCGGGTTCGGCGGTGGTGCTGCTCTGTTCGCTCGCGGTGGCCCGGCTGCGCGTCAGGGCGCTGGGGCTCGCCGGGCTCGCGGCCGCGTCGGTGCTGGTCACCGGTGTCTCGCTGGCGGTGGCCGACGATGCGCTGCCGGAGGGTCTGACGGCTCCCCTGGAGGGCGGGCTCGGTCGGCACCGCGTGCTGCTGTGGCAGGACGCGCTGGGCCTCGCGGAGCGGGAGCCCGCCATGGGGGTGGGCCCCGGCCGGTTCGGCGAGGTGAGCCCGGTGGCCACCGAGGACCTCCTGACGGACGGGAAGCCGCATTCGGCGACGCTGCAGCAGGCGTCGGAGCAGGGCGTGGTCGGGGTGGCGCTGCTGGCGGCGGTGTTCTGCTGGCTGCTGTACGCGCTGTGGCGCTCCCCCGGCTCCACGCAGGTCGTGCTGTCGGCGGGCGCGGCCCTGACGGCGCTCGCGGCCGTGGCGGCGGTGGGCAACGCGCTCAGTGTGACGACGGTGACGACAGGTGCGGGTCTGCTCGCGGGGATCGCGACGGCACGGCCCTTGAACGAAGGGACACCGGACGAGGCGGCGCCACCTGCTCGGTGACTTGCGGGTTGCGCGGCGCCACCCGCTCGGTGACTTGCGGGTTGTCGGGTCAGCCCGCGTTGCCCATGCGGCCGAGCCGGGCCCTGATGGCGCGTACCGCCGCTTCGGCGTTGTCGACCGTCACCGTGAACTTGTGGCCGTCGCCGAGGCTGACCACGAGGCCCTCGCCGCGCCGGACGACGACGGCGGTGCCCTTCTCGGGCCGCCAGCGGTACCCCCAGCCGCCCCACTGCCGGGGCGTCACTGCGGGCGCGAAGTCGGCGCCGACGACCTGGGAGAGCGGGATGAGGCGGCGCGGCAGTCCCAGATGGCCACAGCGCACCTCTAGGTAGTCCTTGTCGACCTTCACGGCCACGTGGACGAAGGCGAGCGTCCCGAAGAGCATCAGGAGTCCGACCGCGATGCAGCCCACGACGGACATGACCAGGGGTGCGATGCCCGAGGTCCACATGGAGTCGACCGCGAGCTCGATGCCGAGCGCCAGGCAGGCGGCGCCCGCGCAGGCCAGCAGCCATTGGGCGCGGTTGGTCGCGCGTCCGGTCCAGACCTCGTGCGGGTTGTCGGATGCGGCCCGCTCTTCGGGGGCTTTGTCCTTCATGTCATCGAGACTACTCAGATTCCGCGGTGAAGCCACCGCGTGGCGGAGAGTAACCGCGCTGCTTCAAAGAGCCGGGCTGGTCTCCGCGAGCATGCGCCCTTCCGCGTACGTGAGCGCCGTCCGAGGCAGCTGCTCCTCGCGGCCGCTGAGCAGGACGGTGAGGCCGGGTGCCGCGGCCGCGGGGTCGGCTCCGGGGCGTGCGCCGGTCCTGCGCAGCGCCTGGGCGGCCACCGCACCCGCCGAACCGTGCAGGACCAGGGGCGGCAGTCCGGGCTGCTGGACGGCGGCACGAATACGCTCGGCGACCAGCTCGTAATGGGTGCAGCCCAGGACGACGGCCCTTACATCGCGCGGGGTGAGGGCCGCGGCGGCGGCGATCGTCTCGTCGATGGCCCGCTCGTCCGCGTACTGCACGGCGTCGGCGAGGCCGGGACAGGGCACCTCGGTGACCTCGATGCCGCGTGCGAATTCGCCGATGAGCCCTCGCTGGTACGGGCTGCCCGTCGTGGCGGGCGTGGCCCAGATCGCGACGGGTCCGCCGCCCGCGGCGGCCGGCTTGATCGCCGGCACGGTCCCGATCACCGGGATGTCTGGCTCCAGGCGGGCCCGCAGGGTGGGCAGCGCGTGCACGGAAGCGGTGTTGCAGGCCACGATCAGGGCGTCCGGCCGGTGTGCGGCGGCGGCCTCGGCGACGGCGACGGCTCGCCCGGTGAGGTCCTCCGTGGTACGCGGTCCCCAGGGCATTCCGTCCGGGTCCGAGGAGAGAACGAGATCGGCGTCGGGTCGCAGGCGACGCACCGCGGCCGCCGCGGCGAGCAGTCCGATTCCGGAGTCCATGAGCGCGATCTTCACCCGGTCACCATAGTCGATGAGCCCCACAGGCCCCTTCCTGTGGGGCAGACTTCGTCGGATGAGCGCCGTTGCGTGGACCGCCGCCGGATCGCTTGCGGCGTGGCTGTGGCTTCTGTTGGGGCAGGGCTTCTTCTGGCGTACGGACGTGCGGCTGCCACCGCGCCGGGACCCCGCCGAGTGGCCGTCGGTCTGTGTCGTCGTCCCCGCGCGGGACGAGGCGGCCGTTCTTCCGGAGAGCCTGCCCTCGCTGCTCGCGCAGGACTATCCGGGGCGGGCCGAGGTCTTCCTCGTCGACGACGGCAGTTCGGACGGCACGGGCGAGCTGGCCCGCACACTGTCCGAGCGCCACGGCGGCCTGCCGCTGACCGTCGGCTCCCCCGGCGAGCCGCCCGCGGGCTGGACGGGCAAGCTCTGGGCGGTACGTCACGGCATCGGCCTCGCACGCGCGCGTGACCCCGAGTATCTCCTGCTGACCGACGCGGACATCGCCCACGAGCCGGACAGCCTGCGCCAGTTGGTGGCCGCCGCGGGCAGCGGAGGCTTCGACCTCGTCTCCCAGATGGCCCGGCTGCGGGTGGAGAGCCTGTGGGAGCGTCTGGTGGTCCCGGCCTTCGTCTACTTCTTCGCGCAGCTCTATCCGTTCCGGTGGATCGCCGGGAAGGGGTCGCGGACGGCCGCCGCGGCGGGCGGCTGTGTCCTGCTGCGCACGGACGCCGCCGAACGCGCCCGCATCCCCGATGCCATCCGGCAGGCCGTGATCGACGACGTGGCGCTCGCGCGGGCGGTGAAGCGCTCGGGCGGTCACATCTGGCTCGGGCTCGCCGAGCGGGTCGACAGCGTGCGTCCGTACCCACGCCTCGCCGATCTGTGGCGCATGGTGTCGCGCAGCGCGTACGCGCAGCTGCGGCACAGCCTCCCGCTGCTGGTGGGGACGGTCGCCGGTCTCGCGGTGGTGTATCTGGCGCCGCCGGTGGCGCTGTGCGCGGGCCTCGCCACGGGGAACGCGCCCGCGGCGGTGGCGGGTGGTCTCGCGTGGCTGACGATGACGGTCACGTACCTGCCGATGCTGCGCTACTACCGTCAGCCGCTGCCGCTCGCCCTGCTGCTGCCGGTCACCGCGTTCCTGTACCTCCTGATGACCGTGGACTCCGCGGTGCAGCACTACAGGGGACGCGGTGCGGCGTGGAAGGGCCGTACGTACGCGCGCCCCGACACCGCCGCTCCGGGCCCGGCCCCGGGCCCTGCCCCCGAGCAGCGCTGACGCGTCACTTCCTGCCGGGCGTCCAGTTCATGCCCCACCCGTAGGTCTGGTCCATGGTGCGCTGCGGGCTCACGCCGCGCTCCGGCACCAGGTAGCGGGCCTCCCGCTGGACGACGAGGTCGCCGCCGTTGTTGGTGAGCAGGGCCAGCGCGCACACGGTCGAAGGGACCGTGCACTCGTCGAGCGAGAAGTCGACCGGGGCGCCGTGCTGCGGCTGGAGGGTGACCGTGGCGTTGAGGTCGGCGAAGCTCCGCGCCCCTGCGTAGATGGTCACGAAGATGACGATGCGCCGGAAGTCGCTGATGTGGTCGAGGTTGATGGTGAGGTTCTCGCCGGTGGCGACGGCGCCGGTGCGGTCGTCGCCGTCCAGCAGGATGTACGGGGGCTGGTTCAGCGCTCCGAAGGCGTTGCCGAGCGCCTGGACGACTCCCTTGCGGCCGTCGGCGAGTTCGTAGAGGGCGCACAGGTCGAGGTCGAGGTCGGCGTGCATGGCGACGGCCCGGCCGAGCTTGGCGCCCCAGCCCTTGAACTGCTTGCGCACCTCCCAGTTGAGGTTCACGCGCATGCCGCCCGAGGTGCCGCCCTGCTTCGTCAGGGAGACAGAGGGCGCCTCCTTCGTCAGGGTGACCTTGGTCAGACGTACGGGAGCGGCGGCGGCCGGGGCGGGAGCGACTGGCGGGGCTGCGGGGGCGGGAGAGGCCACGGGGGCGGGAGAAGGGGTGGGTGCCGGAGCGGCCGCGGGAGCGGGAGACGTGGGCGTGGGCGTCGCCTGCTGGGGCTCGTCCACCGTGATGCCGTAGTCCTTCGCGAGTCCTTCGAGACCGCTGCCGTACCCCTGCCCGACGGCGCGGAACTTCCACGCGCCCTGGCGCCGGTAGAGCTCACCGAGGACGAAGGCGGTCTCCACGGTCGCGTCCGCGCTGTCGTAGCGCGCGAGTTCGGCACCGCTCGACGCGTCCAGGACGCGGATGCGCAGACCGGGAACCTGTCCGAACGTGCCGCCGTCGGCCGACGCGGCGAGCACCACGGTCTCGATATCGGGCTCCACGCGCGCGAGATCGACCGTCAGCGCGTCGCTCACGCCGTCGCCGGAGCGCTGCTTGCCCTCATGGCGCACGGCTCCGGAGGAGTGCTCCGGCTGGTTGTAAAAGACGAAGTCGGCGTCCGAGCGCACCTTTCCGGAAGGCGACAACAACAGCGCGGACGCGTCGGCGTCCGGCACTCCGGGCCCGGAACCCCACCCGAATTCGACCCGTACCGCAGGTGCCGGTACGGGAACATTCGATCCTTTAGGCATTGTCATGTCCGCCCCCATCGCAAGTCGCCGTCCGGCAGGGCCGCCGTTTCCGTTCACGGCCAACCTATTACCCGGACCCCGCGGAGGCCCACGACCGCGCCCCACGGGCCCCTGCGGCCAACCCCGGGTAACCCGTCGGGAGCTCGGCCTTTACACGATCCGTACGTCGTTCGGCGACCGATTTTCCCAAGTTCGCTCGCATTGGGGATCCACAGCCACGGGAGACACGTAAAACAACCCTCTTATCGGTCTCCCCAACCAGCACATCTAGGGCTTAACTTATGGAGTATGACCTCCCCCCGCTCCACCTATGGCGGCGGTTACTACTCCGCGCCGTCCTTCCCGGACACTCCGATCTACGACTCCCTCGTCGCAGAGCGGGGCACTCCTCAGATCGCCCCGATCCGGGTCCCTTCCGCGTACGACACGGGCAGTCACCTGCCCGCGCTACCGGCCGCGCTGCCCGCGCTGCCGGCCGCCCCTTCCCACCCCAACCCGGCGTACGGCTACACGCAGGCCCCGCAGCCCGCACCGCTGCAGCAGGCGCCGGCGCCGTACATCCCGCAGCAGGCCGCGGCCCCGCGCGGGTACCCGGGCGCCCAGCCCCAGCGGCCGGCTCCCGGTACGGGGTACGAGGCGATGCGCCCGGCGGCGCCCCGCCCGGCCCCCGCGACGTACGAGGATCCGTACAACCGCCCCTACCGCGGGTACTGATCGTCGGCGGCCCCTCGTTCACCCGCTCCGGGCGGCCGCAGCCACGCAGGGCGTCGATCGCCGCCGAGCAACAGCCCGGCGGCGACTTTCGTGTGCCCGCGCCCGAGTGGGGAACTCGATGCCACGGCACGGACGTTGGGCATCGTGGACGTGAAGCGCAGCGGAGGCGGGCGACTTCGGAGGGTGATGTCCCTCTCTCTTCTCGCCACCCTCGTGCGGACCGTGCCGTTCCTCGTTAAGACGGACGCGGAAGGGGGTGCAGGGCAGTGCGGGCAATCGTCGGCCTCTGGCGGTGGCGGCGCAATCCACTGTGCCGCGGCACCGACCTCGCCGAGGCCTGGATGGCACTGGCCGCCCTGGTGCTGATCACCGTCGCGGCCCCGGTCGTCGGCGTGTTCACCACGAGTCTTTCGCGGGACGCCCTCCTCGCCTCGGTGCACCAGCAGCGGGAGGACCGCCACGCGATCACCGGCACCGTGCTGCGGAAGGTCGCCTCGCCCCCGATCGACCCCGATCCGGAGACCTCCTCGGCACGCGACGCGCACAGCCGCGTCCTCGCGCGCTGGCAGGCGCCCGACCGCACCGATCACTACGGCGTGGTGCTGTCCGACCTCGAGACCCCGCGCCCCGGTGACCACTTCAGGCTGTGGACCGACGAGCACGGCAAGGTCGTCGGCCGCCCGCTGGACGGCGCGACCGCGACGACGCACGCGGTCCTCGCCGGTTTCGGGGCGGCCACGGCGGCCGTCGGGCTCATCGAGGGCACTCGCAGGCTGCTCCTCTGGCGCATCGTGCGGGCGCGCCATGCCCGGCTGGACCGGGCGTGGGAGAAGGCGGGTCCTGACTGGGGCCGCACCGGCACGGGCTCCTGACCCGTCGGCCCGGCCATCAGGTCAACTCCGCCCGCTCGCGCGCGCTACGGTGGACCGGCCGAACTCCTCGGCCCCTTGCGCGCTGTCATGACATGCAGTGATACGGCACACCGCCGCAAGGTCCCGCGTACGAACAAGGTGGGGGCAGAGCAACTCCATGGCACAGGGCACGGTCCAGGTGACGCACACCGGCACGTCGCGGTGGCGGCGCCGCACCGGCGAGTACGCATCGCTCGCCGCTGCCTTGGAGGCCGCGAGCGACGGGGACGTGCTGACCGTCGCCGCCGGCACCTACCGCGAGAACCTCGTCGTCCAGCGCGCGGTGACCCTGCGCGGCCCCGAGAGCTCCCCCGGCTCGGTGCGCATCGCGCCGTCCGACGGGGTGCCGCTGACCGTCCGCGCCTCCGCGGTCGTGCAGGACCTGCTCATCGAGGGCCAGGACTCGTCCGCGCCCGCGCTGCTCGTCGAGGACGGCGCCCCTGAACTCATCGGCATCCGCGTGGTGACGCGGTCCGCGGCCGGCATCGAGGTGCGCGGCGGCGCGCGTCCGACGGTGCGCCGCTGCACCGTCGACAACCCCGGCGGCATCGGCATCGCGGTGCTCGACGGCGGCGGCGGTGTCTTCGAGGAGTGCGAGATCGTCGCCGCGGGCCAGTCCGGCGTCGCGGTGCGCGGCGGCGCCCATCCCCGCCTGGAGCGCTGCCGCGTGCACCACGCGTCGGGCGCGGGTCTCTCGGTGACCGGGGAGCACACGGGGCTCGAGGCCATCGGCTGCGAGGTGTACGAGGTCAAGGGTTCGGGTGTGCAGGTCACCGGGCGGGCCGCGGCGCACCTGACCGACTGCGACGTGCACCGCACCACCTCCGACGGCGTCACCCTCGACACGGACGCCGTGCTCACCCTCGCCGACTGCCGCATCCACGACATCCCGGAGAACGCGATCGACCTGCGCTCGCGCTCCGTGCTCACCCTCACCCGGTCCACGGTGAGCCGGTTCGGGCGCAACGGCCTTTCGGTCTGGGACCCCGGCACACGCGTGGACGCCAACCAGTGCGAGATCCACGACAGCACGGGCGACTACCCGGCGGTCTGGGTCAGCGACGGCGCGACCGCCGTCCTGGAGTCGTGCCGGGTGCACGACGTGCCGGACGCGCTGTTCGTCCTCGACCGCGGCTCGCGCACCGACGTCGTCGACAGCGATCTCTCCCAAGTGCGCAACACCGCCGTGTCGGTGAGCGACGGCGCGACCGCGCAGCTCGACGACTGCCGCATCCGCGAGGCGGCCACGGGCGCCTGGTTCCGCGACCACGGCAGCGGCGGCACCCTCGCCAACTGCACGATCGACACCGTCCAGACGGGCGTCATCGTCACCAAGGGCGCGGACCCCACCATCGAGCGCTGCACGGTCACTTCACCCGCCGAGGCCGGTTTCTACGTCTCCGCGGGCGGCCGCGGCAGCTTCCACGGCTGCCGGGTCGGCGGCAGCGACGGCTACGGCTTCCATGTCATAGACGGCTGCCGTACGACACTGAAGAAGTGCCGCACGGAGCGGTGTACGCGCGGCGGCTTCGAGTTCTCCGAGGAGGGGCCACTCGTCGAGGACTGCACGAGCGACGAGAGCGGCGGCCTGCGCACCCCGGCACCGGCCGCGCAGGCGACGCCGACCGTGCAGACGGCCACGCAGACCGTGGGGCTGCTCGGTTCCGTACCGGCGCAGCAGGCCGCGCAGCCGGCCGCGCCCCCGGACGGGAAGGCCGCCCGCGCCTCCAAGGAGGTTCTGGGCGAACTCGACGCCCTGGTCGGCCTGGACAGCGTCAAGCGCGAGGTGCGTGCCCTCACGGACATGATCGAGGTGGGCCGCCGAAGGCAGCTGGCCGGGCTCAAGGCCGCGTCGGTCCGCCGCCATCTGGTCTTCACCGGCTCTCCCGGTACGGGCAAGACGACCGTCGCCCGGCTCTACGGCGAGATCCTCGCCTCGCTCGGCGTCCTGGAGAGCGGCCATCTCGTCGAGGTGTCGCGGGTCGACCTGGTCGGCGAGCACATCGGCTCGACGGCCATCCGCACCCAGGAAGCCTTCGACCGGGCGCGCGGCGGCGTCCTGTTCATCGACGAGGCGTACGCCCTCTCGCCCGAGGACTCCGGGCGCGACTTCGGCCGCGAGGCCATCGACACGCTCGTGAAGCTGATGGAGGACCACCGCGAGGCCGTCGTGGTGATCGTCGCGGGCTACACCGCGGAGATGAAGCGGTTCCTGTCGGTCAACCCCGGTGTGGCGTCCCGTTTCTCACGGACCATCACCTTCAGCGACTACGCACCCGAGGAGCTGCTGCGGATCGTGGAGCAGCAGGCCGACGAGCACGAGTACCGCCTCGGCACGGGCGCGTCGGAGGCGCTCCTGAAGTACTTCACGGCACTTCCGAAGGGGCCCGCGTTCGGCAACGGCCGCACCGCGCGGCAGACCTTCGAGGCCATGGTGGAGCGGCACGCGGGCCGGGTCGCCCAGCTCGACGAGCCGAGCACGGACGACCTCACCCTGCTGTATCCGGAGGATCTGCCGGAGCTGGTGTGACCGCGTCCGTCTCCGCCTGCCTCGGGGGCGGCACAGCGGCCTTGAGGCGGGCGAGGAGCCGCGCCCGTTCCTCGGCGAACGCGGGGTCGGCCTGGTAGTCGCTGTGGCCGAGGATCGGCGCGGGCAGCGGATGCCCTTCAGTACGGCCGTAGGCGAGGGGGTCCTTGAGGGCGGCGCGGTCGACCTGCGGGCCGCAGTCGCCGTGCAGCTGGATGGGGCCGCCTATCGGGTCCGTAGGCCGGTACAGGTTGCGCCAGCAGTCGACCTCGCGGTGCAGGGAGGTCAGGGCCGCCGGGCCGAAGTGGGCGGGGAACCACCGGCCGTAGAGACGCTCCAGGGGTGAGCCGTAGGTGAGCAGGGCGACGCGCTTGCGGACCGAGGGGCGCAGCTGCCAGGCGGCGGCCGCCGCGAGGACGCTGCCCTGGGAGTGGCCGGAGAGGACGAGGCGGCCGCCCGTGGCGCTGGTGGCGCGCGTCCAGCTGGCCATCCGCCAGGTCAGGTCGGGGACCGCGCGCTCGGCGTAGCAGGGTGGGGCGAAGGGGTGGGCGGCGCGCGGCCAGAAGGTGCCGACGTCCCAGAGGATGCCGATGGTGCGGCGGGCCGAGGCGTCCTTGTAGGCGCGGCGGCCCCAGGTGACGAACAGTATGAAGCCGAAGCCGATCAGCCAGGAGCCGAGGGCCTGGGCGGTCTCCGCCGCCCCCTCCAGGATGCTGGGCAGGCCGCGCGCGGCTTCGGCCGGCACCTCGTCGGTCACCCACGCGCAGGTGAGCGCGGCGGCGCCGAGCAGCAGTGTCACGGCGGAGATGATGCCGACGAGCAGGGGCGCGCGGTCGGTGAGGGCGGCTCGTGCGCGCGTGCCCGCGATGCGGCGGGTGCGGGTGAGGTCCGTGCGCTCGTCGGGGTAGTCCCGCGCCAGCTGCGCCATCTCGTGGCGCTTGCGCTGCATGGTCCGCACGGCGAACCAGCCGCACAGCAGCGCGACGACCACCAGGAGCGGCGGGATCACGGACGCCTGCCAGGTGAGCAGCACGGCCGGTCCCTCTATCGAGCCCTGGGTGCCGTCCAGCCAGTCGGACACGCGCTGTGCGCCGCCGCCGGTCATGACCCCGCCGAGCGCGCAGGCCAGCATGGCGACGGCGGGTCCTCCGAAGCCGCGGATGGCGGTGCGGGAGTCGGGAGAGGTGCGGTACAGGAGGTGGGCGACCACCGCGAGGCACAGGATCAGGAGGCCCTGGACGAGCGCGATGCCGCCGAACGTGGCGTCGCCCGGCAGCCTGCCCTCGGAGCGCCAGCCGGGGCGTGACCATCCCGCGTACAGCAGGACGAGCCCGAGGAGGACGAGCGCGCCCATGGGCAGCCAGCGGACCAGAGTTTTGTCCAGCTTCCGGTCGAGCCTGTTCTCGGTGCGCCCTCTGCGGCACACCACCCACACGACGACTCCCCCGCCCAGGAGGAGCGTCGAGTCGAGCAGCCAGCCGAGGGCGTCCAGCAGCGCGGGGCCGCCCGGGCGGCGGTCGTGCCGTGCGGCGGAGGTGCCGACGGCCGCGGCGACGGTGAGCAGCCCCGCCGCCGTGTGGGCGGCGCGCAGCCGGGCCACCAGGCGCCGTCCGTACCAGAACCCGGGCCTGCCGAGCGCGGTGCGGCTGGTCTCCTCCTCCGGGTCGGGCTGCTGGGGCAGCGGCTGCTGGGACTCGTACGCGCTCCATGTGCGGTGGGACAGGTACCAGAGCAGGCCGGTGAGCGCGGCGGGCAGCAGCGCGGCGAGGGCGAGCCTGCGGCCGGGCTGGGACCACCAGCCGCCGTGGCCGGAGCCGTCGGTGGCGAGGAAGCCGAGCCAGTCGCGTTCGCCGGCGCACTCGGGGGTGCCCGCGCACTGCCAGGCCGTGAGGTCGAGCGCGAGCTCGCAGGCGGCGGCGACGAGCAGCACGGTGAGGGTGAGGCCGACGAGCCGCACCAGGAGGCCGTAGGTGCGCACGAGCCGTTTACGGTGGCGTGAGGTGGGGCGCATCCAGTGGGCGAGGTTGACGACCATGAAGGGCAGCAGCAGGAGCCACAGGGCCCGGGAGCCGTTGCCGGACGTCAGGTTGCACCAGACGTACGCCTCGGGCACCGGTTTGCCTCGGTAGTCGTCGGGGCGCCGCTCCGCGTCGGCGTCCTCGGTGCGGCGGAACATGGCCGCCGTGTCGTCGCCGGTGATCCGCACGGTGCGCGGGTCGTCCAGCATCCGTTGCGGTGTGGTTCCCCCGACTCCGTGGACCAGGAGTTCGAGTGCGGTCTCGTCCTGCGTGGCACGCTCCACTGTGGCTTCCCCCGAGATGCGCGTGGTGAGAGGACAAGGATCTCGGCTCGTGGCGCTCCGCGCACCCCTCGTCACGTAATCTCCCCCTTCCTGATGGCTTTCCGCTCTTTCCGGCCGGTGCGGGGGCCCCGGTCGATGGCACGGCTCCCGATGGCCCGTGCGAGGATGAGGCAGCGCGCCGGGCGGGCGCGACGGGCGTGACGAGGCAGAAGGGCCGGACCGGGCGTGAGCGACAACCAGAACCTCCTCGCCGAGCAGCGCCGTGCTCTGATCCTCGACGAGGTGCGCCGTCGCGGCGGTGTCCGCGTCAACGAACTCACGCGCAAGCTCGGTGTGTCCGACATGACGGTCCGCCGCGACCTCGACGCGCTGGCCCGCCAGGGTGTGCTGGAGAAGGTCCACGGCGGCGCGGTCCCGGTGGTCGAGGCGAGCACGCACGAGCCGGGCTTCGAAGCCAAGTCCGGTCTGGAGCCGACCGCCAAGGAGGACATCGCGCGGACCGCGGCGTCCCTGGTGGCGCCCGGCACGGCGATCGCGCTCTCCGGCGGTACGACGACGTTCGCCCTGGCCCACCACCTCCTGGACGTGCCGGATCTGACAGTGGTGACGAACTCGGTGCGTGTGGCGGACGTCTTCCACTCCGCGCAGCGCACCTCGGGGCAGCGGCAGGGCGCGGCGACGGTCGTGCTGACCGGTGGGGTGCGGACCCCGTCGGACTCCCTTGTCGGCCCGGTCGCGGACCAGGCGATCGGGGCGCTCCATTTCGATGTGCTCTTCCTCGGTGTGCACGGCATATCGCTGGAGGCCGGTCTGTCGACGCCGAACCTGGCGGAGGCGGAGACCAACCGGCGTCTGGTGCAGTCGGCACGGCGCGTGGTGGTGGTCGCGGACCACACCAAGTGGGGGACGGTGGGCCTGAGTTCGTTCGCGAGGCTCTCGCAGGTCGACACGCTGGTGACCGACGCGGGGCTGCCCGCGGACGCGCGCTCGGAGATCTCCGAGCATCTGGACCAGCTCGTGATCACGGGTGAGCACGCGACGGCCGGGGACGCCGAACCCGTCGCCGCCGTGGGCGCGGACGACTCCGAGGCCGACGCAGACATCTGACGACCCGCCAGCTAAGGTGACGGTGCTCGGTCAACCGTCCGTCCGCTGGGGGGCAGAGGTACATGGCACGCCGACTGAGCCCTGTGGGGCTCGACTTCGTGGATTCCGCTCCGGTGCGGCTGGTCTTCGTGCGCGAGGTGAGCGCGCCTCCCGAGGCGGTGTTCCGCGCTCTGGCCGACGACGTGACGGGCTGGCCCCAGTGGTTCACGGCGGTCACCCTGTGCCGGCCGACCGGCGGCGGCGCGGGCCGTGAGGTCCGGCTCAAGGGCGGGACGCGCTTCGAGGAGTCGATCCTCGCCGCCGACGCTCCGGAGCGGTACACCTACCGCGTCGACGAGACGAACGCGCCCGGCCTGCGCGCCCTCGTCGAGGAGTGGCGGCTCACCCCGACAGACAACGACAACGACACCGGCGCCGGCAGCGGCACCCGGGTGCAGTGGACCTTCGCCATGGACGGCGTCGCACCCTTGCGCGGTGCCCTGAGGATCGGCCGGGCGGGTCTGGGCCGGGCGTTCCGCGACGCCGTGACGGCTCTGGACCGGCGGCTCGCCGCGGCCAAGGCGTAGCCCCGGCCGGGAGGCGGCTACTCGGGCCAGGCCCCCGTGGTCAGGAGCGTGTCGATCGCCAGCGCGTACGGCGCGATGTCCAGCCCCTGTTCGGCCAGCCAGACGTCCGAGTAGTACTTGTCCAGATAGCGGTCGCCGGGGTCGCAGATCAAGGTCACGACGCTGCCCGTGCGGCCCGCGGCCACCATCTCGGCGACGATCTTCAGGGCGCTCCACAGGCCGGTGCCGGTCGAGCCGCCCGCCTTGCGGCCGATGGCCTGCTCCAGAGCGCGTACGGCGGCGACGGACGCCGCGTCCGGCACCTTCATCATGCGGTCGATCGCGCCGGGCACGAAGCTCGGCTCCATGCGGGGCCTGCCGATGCCCTCGATGCGGGAGCCGCAGTCGCTCGTCGCGTCCGGGTCGTTCTTCGTCCAGCCGTCGAAGAAGCAGGAGTTCTCCGGGTCGGCGACGCAGATACGGGTGTCGTGCTGCATGTAGTGGACGTAGCGCGCGATGGTCGCCGAGGTGCCGCCGGTGCCCGCCGTGGCGACGATCCACGCGGGCTCCGGGTACCGCTCCAGCCTCAGCTGCTGGTAGATCGATTCGGCGATGTTGTTGTTGCCCCGCCAGTCGGTGGCCCGTTCCGCGTAGGTGAACTGGTCCATGTAGTGCCCTCCCGTCTCGACGGCGAGGGCCGCGGACTCCGCGTACATCGTGCGCGGGTCGTCCACGAAGTGGCACCGGCCGCCGTGGAACTCGATCAGGCGGATCTTCTCGGCGCTGGTCGTGCGTGGCATCACCGCGATGAAGGGCACTCCGGTCAGCTTCGCGAAGTACGCCTCGGAGACGGCCGTCGACCCGCTGGACGCCTCGATGACCGGCCGTCCTGGCCTGATCCAGCCGTTGCACAGGCCGTAGAGAAACAGCGAACGGGCGAGGCGGTGCTTGAGACTGCCCGTCGGATGGGTCGACTCGTCCTTCAGGTACAGGTCGATGCCCCACTGTTCGGGCAGCGGGAAGCGCAGCAGGTGCGTGTCGGCCGAACGGTTGGCGTCGGCCTGAACCTTGCGAACGGCTTCTTTGAGCCACGAGCGGTACGTTTCGTCGCTCTGGTCGACGTCGAGCGTCGGCATCGGCCCGTCGGCTCGAATCTGCTGTGGGGTGCTCACGGCGGGGCTCCTTCGCGTCGTGCCGGACGCGATTCGACGCGGCCGTACACCTCGATCTTAAACACCCTCCACACGCGCCTCACCTGCATAAACACACCTTTGAGCACCTCAAAGGCACAGCTGGCGCAGTCCCTGGGAGGGGCGTCACGGCACGCTGCAGGCCGCTCCGCCGAAGCGCTCGTCCCACGTCTCCATGCGCACTGGTGCTCGACGCCGGGTACGTGCAGACTTCACCGCACGGGGCACCCGCCCCGGTCGGAGCGATTCACCGAAACGCACAAGGGGGCTCGGAGACATGGCAGAGCCGGAGTTCACGGCTACAGGCGTGCGGATCGGGCGGCGCTTGCGCTCCCTCACGCGTGCCGGCCAGGTCCGTATCGCCGACGGCCGGCTGGAGTTGCTGACCAGCTACGGCACGGAGATCGACAGCGCGCCACTGCGGGCGGTGCGGACGGGCAAGCCGTGGTTCGCCGCGGACGACCGGGCTCTCGCCGAAGTGAACGGCACCCTCTATCGGCTCACCCTCGGCGATCACGAACTGCGCCCCGGTGAGGCCGGGCCGCCGACGGTGCGCAGGTTCATCGAGGCGGTGCGCAGCGCCACGGAACACGAGCGCCCGCGAAGCTGAACGGACCCTCCGCACCACGCGCGAGTTGCACGCCCCCACCCCCTGGGTCACTCTGGTCTCACATCACTCTGGGTTTACCGGCGATGACGCTGCGAACCAGCCCCGCCGGACACACAGCAGGCGGCAGACCACGCGGCCCCTGCTGGATCCGATCGTCGTCCTCTTCCGGACCTCAATTCGGGGAGTCGCAACCGTGATCAGCCAGCCAAGCAGGCATTGCACGGTAGAGCTCCAAGCCCTGCCGTCGCGGATCGGCCAGGTCCGCAGAATCGTATCTGCGCAGTTGCGCTACTGGCATCTCGATCCCTTGATAGACCAGGCCGCCCTCGGCGTGACGGAGTTGCTCACCAACGTTCACCGGCATGCCGAGCCGGACAAGATGTGCACCGTGGAGATCGAGCTGCTGCTCGAGCGGCTCACGGTCTCCGTCCACGACCACGATCCCCGGCTCCCCCAGATCAATGCCGGGGACTCCCTCGCCACCTGCGGCAGAGGGCTCGCGATGGTCGCGGCGGTGAGCGAGAGCTGGGGCGTGCGTCCGCAGGGCGACGCGGGGAAGATCGTGTGGTTCACGCTGCCGGCCCCCTCCCCCGTGGTGACCGTCTCCTCATATCCCGTGTACCGGGTGGCCGAGAAGACTCCCGCCCGGTCGGCCGTTGTCGGCTGACCGGGCGGTGAGTTTCCGCTCGACGTGCGCCAGGGCCTGTGCCGGACGTCCCGCCCTCCGGCCGGACGACGGGACCTCCGACGCGGGCCCTTGGGCCGTCACTCGGTGGCGATGGCCCTCAGCACGTCGAGCCGTGCCGCCCGGCGAGCCGGGCGCAGGCCCGCCAAGGCTCCCGCGGCCGGCCCCACCAGGGCGACCACCGCGAGCTGCACCGGAGGCACGGCGAACGCGAAGTCGCTCTCGGTCGTGCCGTCGGACGCCTTGACGAGCACCCAGCCGAGGAAGCCGCCGAGCGCGAGCCCGCCGACCGTGCCGAACGCGGCGACGAGCACCGACTCCCAGCGGACCATGGCCCGCAGCTGGGCCCTGGTCTGGCCGACCGCGCGCAGCAGACCCAGTTCGCGGGTGCGCTCGTGGATGGCGAGGGTCAGCGTGTTGGCGATGCCGAGCAGGGCGATGAGCACCGCCAGGGCGAGCAGCGCGTAGACGAGGGTGAGCATCATGTCGATGCCGCCGGCCGAGGCCCGCGCGTATTCGGAGCGGGTCTGCACGTCCGGGTAGCCGTGGTCCTGCGCGGTCTTCGCGATGGCGGACTTGCCCTCGGCGGTGCTCACGCCGTCCTTGAAGGTGACGGAGACGACGCTGTCGGCGTCCTGCATGCGGTGCGGCGCCCAGGCCTCGCGGGTGATGACGTAGTCACCGGCGAGCTCCGACCTGCCGTAGACGGCGCGGACGGTGAAGGTCTCCTTCTCGCCGTCGGCGAAGGCCAGTTCGGTCCGGGAGCCGACCTTCAGGTCCAGTTTCTCCGCCTCCGACCGTGTGATCGCGATGCCGTCGTCGCCGAGTGCGTCCAGGGACCCGTCGACCTTGCCGAGTTCGAAGGAGGCGGCGAAGGGCTTCGGGTCGGTGATGGTGAGGGCGCGTCCCTCGCCGTCGACTTCCGCGGCGCCCTTGCCCAGGCCCACGGCCGTCTCGACCTCCGGCCGCTGTGCGAGCGCGGGGGCCAGCTTGGGGCTGAGCCCGCTGCCGCCCGCGCCGAAGCCGGGGGTGCTCACCGCGACGTCGCCCGCGAAGGAGCGGTTCACGGACTGGTCCATCGTGGCCTTCAATGAGGCGCCGAAGACCGTGAAGAGGGAGACGACCGCGACGCCGATCATCAGCGCGCTCGCGGTGGCCGCGGTCCGTTTGGGGCTGCGCAGGGCGTTGCGCCTGGCCAGGCCGCCGGGGACGCCGCGCAGCCGGTCCAGGGGTCCGCCGAGGATGCGTACCGCTCGCGAGGAGGCGACCGGTCCGAGCACCACGAAGGAGACGAGGGCGAGGGTGGCCCCGGCGCCGGCGAGCCAGACCGACGGGCTCACCAGGACGCCGGTCAGGGCGAGGCCCACGGCGGTCAGTGCGAGTCCCGCGCCCACGACGGCTCGCCCACGCGAGGCTCCCGAGTGGTCGACGGCGCTCTCGCGGAGAGCGGCCAGGGGTGCGGTGCGTCCGGCCCGTGCGGCGGGCAGCAGCGCGGAGCCGAGGCAGACCACGACGCCGACGGCGAGCGGAAGCAGCATGGAGAGCGCGCTGATCACCAAGTCGCCCTCGGGGAAAGGGAATCCGATGGCGGGGAAGAGTGTTTGCAGTCCGGCCGCGATACCGATGCCGCCCGCGAGGCCCGCGGCCGACGCGATGACGGCGACGACGCTCGCCTCGACGAGGGTGGAGGCGGTGACCTGGCGGCGCGAGGCGCCGAGGGCGCGCAGGAGCGCGTTCTCGCGGGTGCGCTGGGCGACGACGATGGCGAAGGTGTTGTGGATGCTGAAGGTGGCGACCAGCAGCGCCACTCCGGAGAACACCAGCAGGAAGCTGGTGAAGAGGTCGAGGAACTGGCCGGAGATGTTGTCGGTGTTCTCCACCGCCGACGCCTCTCCGGTGATCGCCTCAACTCCCCTGGGCAGTACGGGTGTCAGCGCGTCGACGAGCTCCTGCTGGCTCACTCCGGGGCCGGCCCGCACCCGGATGGCCGAGGCTTCGCCTGGCTTCGCGGTGAGGTACTTCTCGGCGTCGGCCTGCGTCATTCCGGTGAAGGTCGTCTGCGCCATGCCGTCCTCGCCGCCGAACGTCGCGAGGCCCACGACGGTGACCTGGACGGGGTCGGGGGTGCGCAGCGTCGTCGTGTCGCCGACCTTCAGGTCTCCGGCCTCGGCGGCGCCGCGGTTGACGACGACCTCGCCGGACCTGGCCGGGGCGCGCCCTTCGGCGAGTCGGTACGCGTTCAGTTGCTCGTCGTCGATCCAGTTGCCCGCGAGGGTGGGCGGGCCCTGGCCGCCGACGGGTTCGCCGTCCTTGCCGAGGAGCTGCCCCGCGCCCTCGATGCCGGGTGCGGCGGCGGCCACCTGTTCGGTTTCCTCGATCTTCTCGACGAGGTCGGTCCGGACGGGCTTTCGGGTGCCCTGGCTGTCGTCGGGTGTGGTGATGGCGTCGGCGCTGCGGACGACGGCGTCGGTGCCGCTGGTGGCGTTGCCGAACATCGTGTCGAAGCCGGCGCGCAGGGTGTCGCCCATGACGAGCGTGCCCGCCAGGAAGGCGACGCCGAGCATGACGGCGAGGAACGTACCGGCGAAGCGGCGCTTGTGGCCGCGCAGCGAGGACATGCTGATGCGCGCGGAGGCGCCCAGGGAGCTCATGACGAGGGCCCTTCCGTGCGGCCGCCCGGGGCGAAGCCCGCGGGCTGCCGCGTGTCGAACGCCTTCAGGCGGTCCAGGACCTTGTCGGCGGTCGGCCCCTCCATGCGGTCGACGAGGCGCCCGTCGGCGAGGAAGACGACCTCGTCGGCGTGGGCGGCGGCCACCGGGTCGTGGGTGACCATGACGACGGTGCGGCTCATTCGGCGCACGGCTCGGCCGAGCAGGTTCAGCACCTCTTCGCCGGAGCGCGAGTCGAGGTTGCCGGTCGGTTCGTCGGCGAAGACGACGTCGGGGCGGCCCGCGAACGCCCGTGCCACGGCGACGCGTTGCTGTTGGCCGCCGGAGAGTTGGGCGGGCCGGTGGTGCAGCCGGTCGCGGAGCCCGACGACGTCGACGAGGGCGTCCGTCCACTCGCGGTCGCCGCCGGTGCCCGCGAGGTCCATGGGCAGCGTGATGTTCTCGGCGACCGTGAGTGTCGGCACCAGGTTGAAGGCTTGGAAGACAAAGCCGACGCGGTCGCGGCGCAGCAGCGTGAGCCGTCGGTCGTCCAGCTTGCCGAGCTCCGTGTCGCCGATGAAGGCGGCGCCGGAGGTGAGCGTGTCCAGGCCCGCCGCGCAGTGCATCAGGGTGGACTTGCCCGAGCCCGACGGTCCCATGATCGCGGTGAAGCGTCCGGCCGGGAAGTCGACGCTCACCCCGTCCAGGGCCCGTACGGCGGTGTCGCCGCTGCCGTAGACCTTCACGGCGTCGGTGACGCGCGCGGCGCCGGTGGCCACGGGCCGGGCGGGCCGTCCGGTCGCGGTGCTCATGCGGCACCGCCCTTGGAGGTAGGGCCGAACTCCTCGCTGAGGACGCTCAGCCTGCGCCAGTACTCGTCCTCGTCGATCTCGCCGGTGGCGAAGCGGTGGCCGAGCACGGCGATGGGCGAGTTCTCGTCGACGCCGGTGCGGCCGGTGGACGCGGCGGGTCCGCCGGCACCCCGGAACGGGCCGCGCCGGCCTCGCCCCACGGTGCGGCGGAGCAGGGTGACGGCGCCGATGACGACGGCCGCCCAGATCAGCGGGAAGAAGAAGATCCACGGGCCGGGCCCGCCGTCCCAGTGCGCCAGGGTCTGCATCTGAAGTCATCTCCTCCGAAGCGGGTTTCTGCGATGCCTCCAAACTCGCCCCGGGGGCGCCCTCTCGTCGTCGTACGGCCAGCGGCACCACGCGTACCACCCGGGGAGTACGCAGGACGTACGCGTCTGCTCCCGCCGCCGCCGAATCTCTGTACCTACTAGTATGTTCTCTGTACCTATTAGTATGTACAGTGAGCGCATGAGCACTCCGGAGCGTCTGATCGAGTCCACCCGCGAGCTGCTGTGGGAGCGGGGGTATGTCGGCACGAGCCCCAAGGCCATCCAGCAGCACGCGGGCGCAGGCCAGGGCAGCATGTACCACCATTTCGACGGGAAGCCCGACCTCGCGCTCGCCGCGATCAAGCGCACCGCCGAGGAGATGCGCGCCACCGCGGAGGCGGTCCTGGGCGGCGACGGGACGGCGTACGAGCGCATCGAGTCCTATCTGCTGCGCGAGCGCGACGTACTGAAGGGCTGCCCGGTCGGGCGGCTCACGATGGATCCGGACGTCATCGCGAGCGACGAGCTGCGCGCGCCCGTCACCGAGACGCTCGACTGGCTGCGCGACCGGCTCACCGGGATCGTCGAAGAGGGCTGTTCCCAGGGCGAGTTCGGCGTCGCGCTCGATCCGCGGGAGACCGCGTCGGCGGTCGTCGCGACGGTGCAGGGCGGCTATGTGCTGGCGCGCTCGTCGGGTTCGCCCGCCGCGTTCGACGCGGCGGTGCGCGGCCTGCTCGCGCTGCTCGCGGCCGCGCGCACCACGCCACCCACGGCTCGGCCCCGCACCACCACCACACAGTAGGGATTCGTACGTTGCACATCACCCGGAACCGGCCCGACAGCCGACAGGGCCCCGCCGAGCACTTCACCGGCACCGTCTGGCTCGACGAGATCGCCGCCCCCGACGCCCCTTCCCGACTGCGTATGTTCAGCGTCCACTTCGCGCCGGGCGCCCGCACGGCCTGGCACAGCCACCCGCACGGCCAGGTCCTGCACGTCACCGAAGGCGAGGGGCTCGTACAGCGTGCGGGAGGTCCGGTCGAACCGATCCGGGCCGGGGACACGGTCTGGATCGAGCCCGGCGAGGCGCACTGGCACGGCGCGGGGCCGCGCACCTTCATGACGCACCTGGCCGTGGTCGAGGCGGCGGCGGACGGCACCACCGCCGACTGGGGCGCCCTGGTCGACGCCGACGCCTGCCCCAACTGAGCCCGACACCAAGGGAGTACACCATGCATGCGATGCAGTACGAGATCACTCTGCCCGCCGACTACGACATGGGCGTCATACGCCACCGGGTCGAGTCGAAGGGCCACCTCCTGGACGATTTTCCCGGGCTCGGCTTCAAGGCGTATCTGATGCGCGAGCGCGGCAGGGACGGTTCGCCCGTGAACCAGTACGCGCCGTTCTACCTGTGGAACACCGCCGAGGGCATGAACTCCTTCCTCTGGGGGCCCGGCTTCCAAGGGCTCGTCGACGACTTCGGTCGACCGGTGGTGCAGAACTGGACGGTCCTCGCGTACGAGGAGGGCGACGCGGCCGGAGCCGTGCCGAGGACGGCGGTCCGGCGTCATCAGCGGATCGCCGCACCGACGCCACTGTCGGAGTACGCGGGTGAACTCGCCGCCGAGACGCGGAGGTTGGCGCGCCGACGCGGCGCGGTGAGTGCGTTGACCGCCGTCGATCCGCGCACCTGGGAGGCCGTGCACTTCTCGCTCTGGGAGCACGAGGCACCGGACGTCCCCGGCGACGTCTTCCAGGTGCTGCACCTCTCGGCGCCCGAGCGGGAGAAGCTGCCGCGCGGACGGCAGTGGTGACCGCGGCCGCGGCAGGGGGCGCGGTCGGCGACGGGGGCCCGACGGTCCGTACCGTCCTCGGAGATATCGGCCCGGCCGACCTCGGCGTGTGCGACGCCCACGACCACCTCTTCCTCCGCAGCCCTCGCCTCCCGGGCCAGGAGCTGGACTCGGCCGACGCCGCGGCCGCCGAACTCGCGGCGTTCCACGCGGCGGGCGGGCGGAGTGTCGTGCAGTGGACGCCGCACGGGATGGGGCGGCACGCCGAACTGCTGCCCGAGCTGTCGAGAGCGGCGGGCGTCCACCTCGTCGCCGCGACGGGGCTGCACCAAGCGGCCCACTACGCACCAGAGTTCCTCGACAGGCTCCGCGCGAACGGCCTCGCGGACCTCTTTGCCCGTGAACTCACCGACGGAATCGGGGAGTCGGGCGTGCGGGCCGGGCTGATCAAGGTCGCGGGCGGCTTCCACGGCCTCGACGGCCATGCGCGCCGGACCATGAAGGCGGCAGCCGAGGCGCACCTCGCGACGGGCGCGCCGATCGCCGTCCACCTCGAGCTGGGGACCGGCGCACTGGACGTACTCGACCTGCTCTGCGGCGAGTTCGCCGTCCCGCCGCACCGGGTGATCCTCGGCCACCTCAACCGCGCCCCCGACCTCGCGGAACATCTCCAGGCCGCCGCGTCCGGCGCCTATCTGGCCTTCGACGGCCCGTCCCGATCCCATCACGCCACGGACTGGCGCATGCCGGACGCGGTCCGTTCCCTCGCCGACGCGGGCTTCGGGGGCCGCCTCCTCCTCGGCGGCGACACGACGACGGCGGGGGCGCGGTCGGTGCACGGCGGCCCTGGCATGCCCCACCTGCTGCGGCGGGTGCGGCCCCGGCTCGAACTCGCCGTGGGCGACGAGCTGATGGAGCAGGTCATGACGGTGAACCCGGGGCGGGCTTTCGGAGTGGACTGGCGGTAGGCACCCGCCCTCGGCAACGTGCCGCACGGCTCGCGCCCCGTATTGCACTGACCGTTCCAAAAACTGTACGGTACCGACATGGCCCGACCGAGGAGTTTCGACGAGGAGCGGGCCCTGGACGCGGCGATGCACGCCTTCTGGACGAACGGCTATGAGGCCACATCGACCCAGGATCTGTGCGAGGCCACCGGCCTGGGCCGCAGCAGCATCTACAACACGTTCACCAGCAAGCACGAGCTGTTCCGGCGGGCCCTGACCCGGTACATGGACACGATGAACGCCGCCCAGGCCGAGATCCTGGAGGACGTGGAGCGGCCGGCCTCGGAGCGGTTGCGCGCGCTGTTCACCCGGATCGTCGAGGGCGAGTTCGAGCACTGCGAGAACGGCCACAGCATCGGCTGCCTCACCGTCAACTCCACCGTTGAGCTCGCCGGGCGCGATCCCGAGGCCGCCAGGTTGCTGGAGCGCGACCTCGCGACACGGCTCACCGCCCTGCGCGCCACGATCCGGGCCGGTCAGCGGGACGGCGACATCACGTCCGGGCGGGACGCGGACACGCTCGCCCGCTACGTGAACGCCGTCATCGGCGGCATGCGGATCTCCGCGCAGGGCGGCGCCGACCGGGCCGCCCTGTACGCCATCGCCGAGACCGCCCTGGACGCGCTGGCGGCCCGGTGACCGGGTGACCGGACAGCGCTCTCAGGCGTGGCCCGCACCATGAACTCCGCGTAACAGCACCACCCCTCGCGACTTCACGCGCCCTTCCGTCCCTTTTCACGCCTTTGTTCTGTACTGACCCATCCAAAACCGACCCACCCAAAACCTTCCGGACAGGAGGACACCCTTCATGCCCCGCGCCGTATACGTGCTGGCCCTCGGCATCTTCGCCATGGTGACCAGCGAATTCGTGGTCGCAGGACTGATGCCGCAGATGGCCGACGGACTGGACGCCACGATCCCCGAGATCGGCTATCTCATCACCGCCTTCGCCGCCGCGATGGCGCTCGGCGGCCCCTTCCTCACCGTCGCCGTGCTGAGGATGCGTCAGAAGCGCGCTCTACTACTACTGTTCGGCATTTTCCTGGCAGGCAACGTGCTCGCGGCCCTCGCACCCGACTACCGGACCATGCTGGTCGCGCGCGTCCTCACCGGCATCGCCTCACAGGCGTTCTTCGGCGTCTCCATCTCGATGGCCTCCCGCATCACCCGGCCCGAAGTACGCGGCCGTGCAGTGGCGGTGGCCCTCAACGGACTCATGCTGGGAACCCTGCTGGGACTTCCGTTCGCCACGGTCGTCGGTGAACACCTGGGCTGGCGTGCCGCGTTCTGGGCCATCACCGTCCTGACCGTGCTCGCCGCCGCTGCCACGCTCGCCGGCGTACCGAGCACCGACGGCGAGAGCGAGGAGAACGGCAGCCTCCGCCAGGAACTCGGCGCCTTCCGCAACCCCCGGCTGTGGCTCGTCCTCACCACGAGCACCTTTGTGATCGGCGCGACCTTCTCCGCCTTCAGCTACCTCAACCCGATCCTCACGGAACTCACCGGCTTCTCCACGGGGACCGTCCCGCTGCTCCTCATCGCGTACGGCGCCGCCACCGTCATCGGCAACACCGTCGTGGGCCGGCTCGCCGACCGCCGCACCCTCCCCGTGCTCGTCGTCGGCATCGCGCTGAACCTGGTGTTCCTCGTCGGGTTCGCGGCCTTCGCCGAGCTGACCGTCCCGGCCGTCGTGTTCATGCTCGGCATCGGCCTGGTCGGCGTCACCATGAACCCGGCCCTGGTGACCCGTGTCCAGCGCACCGGCAACGCCAGGTCGCTGGTCAACACGGTCCACTCGTCCTTCATCACGCTCGGCATCATCATCGCCACGTCCGTCGGCGGCCCCGCCATCGACACGTTCGGACTGCGGGCACCACTGTGGACAGGCGCCGCGCTGGCCGCGCTCGGGCTCGTCTCGCTGATACCCGATCTCGTACGCCGGAGGAGCGTGTCCCCGGCTTCGCCCTCGCTGTCGCCCTCGGCGGCCGAACGTCCCGCGCCCGCCGGAACCGTGGGCGGGGCCGTGGGTGGGCCCGTGGACGGGGCCGTGGGTGGGGCCGTGGGTGGGGCCCCCAACGAGGCGCCCCAGCCCGTCAGTTGAGCCACCGGCTTCCGGCTCGGTTCTTCGCGATGTTCCGTGTCTTCCTCGTGCGGGCCGAATCGGCGACCAGGGCGAGTACCGCCGACGACGTCGACCTGTCGGCGAGGAAGCGCTGCATCCAGTCCGTGACCTCCGCCAACTCGGCCGGTGTCGGCACGTGACCGTCCTCGACGGTCAGGTAGAACAGCCAGTCGTGGATGCGGCGGCGGATGAACTCGCGGTACACCTCAGCATCGAACCGGTCGATCTCCGGCAGCAGTTCGGCCGACCACCGCCGGAACTCGGCCGGACCGGACACCTTCCCCGCGATCTCGTCCACGAGGGCGACCACCGCCGTCTTGGCCCCCATCACATCGGGGTCGCGCAGGATCGTGGCCACGATCGCGCGATCCCGGTCCCGGCTCCGCGAGGAAGCGGTCACCGAGACGACGCGAAGGTACGCGGACGTTCGGGCGTGGTCGTCCGCGACAACTTCGTCGACGTCCACATCGGCGATGCCGGCCCCCGCCAGCAACTCGGCCACATCAGAACGCAGTGTCAACGCGTCGCCTCTTCTCGCAGACCGTACTCCGACATCACGGGCACCACCCCCTGGACCTAGCCCAGCGCCCCCAGGGGGTCGTCGAGCACCGGCTGCCAGGCCAGCTCGGCGGCCCCCACCAGGCTGTTGTGGTCCAGCGTGCAGGCCAGGATCGGCACGCCGCCGCTGCGTCCCCACAGGCTCCGGTCCGCGACGACGGCGCGAAGCCGCTCCGGGTCGGCCTCCAGGAGGGCGCGGTGCAGGCCGCCCAGGATGATCCTGTCGGGGTTGAGGATGTTGACAAGACCGGCGAGCCCGAGGCCGAGCCGGTCGATCAGGGCTTCGGCCGCGGCGCGCACGGACGGGTCGCCGTACGCGTTGCGGAGCAGGCCGCGGGCCTGTACGAGCAGCCCCTCGGGCCCCGGCTCCCGGCCCGCCTCCGTGAGGAAGGCGAGGGGATCCGTCTCGACGTCCAGACAACCCCGGCTGCCGCAGTAGCAGGGGCGCCCCTCGGAGTTCACGGTGAGGTGGCCCACCTCCAGGGCGAGCCCCGAACTCCCCGTGTGCAGACGGCCGTCGAGGACGAGGGCGCCGCCGACACCGCGGTGGCCGGTCGCCACACAGAGCAGGTCCCGGGCGCCGCGGCCCGCGCCGTGCCGGTGCTCGGCGAGAGCGGCGAGGTTCACGTCGTTGCCCGTGAAAGCCGGTCCCGCGATGCCCGCCTCCCGTACGCAGTCGGCGAAGATCTCGCTGACCTGCGCGCCCGCGGGCCACGCCACGTGCAGCGGATTGAGCGCGGTGCCCTCGGGCTGGGCGACCGCGGACGGCACGGCGAGGCCCGCGCCCACACAGCGCCTGCCCGTCTCGCGCAGCAGCCGCGCACCCGCGTCGACGACCGACCCGAGAACCTGCGCGGGGTCGGCGCCGACCGTCTCGCAGCCCGGCGCGGTCGCCACGATGCCGCCGCCGAGCCCGACCAGTGCGGCCCGGAACCCGTCGGCGTGGACCTGCGCGGCGAGCACCACGGGCCCCTCCTCCGCGACGGCGAGCCGGTGCGAAGGACGGCCCTGCGAACCCGCGGCCGCGCTGGGCTTCGCGTCGATCCGGATCAGCCCGAGCGCCTCCAGCTCGGCGGCGACGGCGCCCGCCGTGGCGCGGGTGACGCCCAGCTCGGCGGTGAGCACGGCACGGGTTGGAGCGCGCCCGGTGTGGACCAGTTCGAGCGCGGGGCCCAGCGCGCCGCGCCCTCGCTCCAGGCGGGTACGCGTGGTCACTTCCCCCTCGGCACGGGGGTCAGCCTTGCCGTTCATGAGGGCGAGTCTCCCATGATCCGCACCTGGCCTCGCCGTTCAGCCGTCATCCGCTCGTTCCTCCCCTGAACCCTCGCGTACGCCGTGCCGCCACCGTCACGCGCTCTCCCGCGGCACCGCGAAACCGTCTTGTACGGGACCCGTGCGCACCCCTACTCTGACTTTGTGCCGCTACTAAACAAAATCGGGACCGCGGCGCCGCGGCCCTCCGTCCCCACTCCCGACCTCCGCCGTCTGCGCACCGCGCTGACCGTCTTCTTCGCCCTGGACGGCTTCGTCTTCGCCGGCTGGGTCGTCCGCATCCCCGCCATCAAGGAACAGACCGGCGCCTCGGCCGGTGAGCTGGGGCTCGCGCTGCTCGCGGTCTCCGCCGGGGCCGTCGTCACCATGACGCTCACCGGGCGGCTCTGCCGACGGTTCGGCAGCATCCCGATGACGGTGGCGTGCGGAGTGGCGCTGCCCCTGAGTGTCGCGCTGCCGCCGCTGACGGGCTCGGTCCTCGTCCTCGGCCTCGTACTGCTGTTCTTCGGGGCGGCGTACGGCGGCATCAGCGTGGCGATGAACAGCGCCGCCGTGGATCTCGTACGCGCACTGCGGCGGCCGGTGATGCCCAGCTTCCACGCGGCCTTCAGCCTGGGCGGCATGCTCGGCGCGGGCCTCGGCGGCCTGGTCGCCGGGCACCTCTCCCCCACCCCCCATCTGCTCGGCATCACCGCCGTCGGCCTGGCCGTCACCGCGGTGACGGCGCCGGCACTGCTGCGGCACGGGGCGGCGGCCGGACTCGGCGGAGCCGCCGCACCCCCTGCCGGTGCCCCCACCGCCGATGTCCCCGCCGCCGACGGCACCGATGCCGCGGAGCGCGGTGGTTCGCGTCGCATGGACCACCGCACCCGCGGGCTCGTGACGGTCTTCGGACTCATCGCGCTGTGCACCGCGTACGGCGAGGGTGCCATCGCGGACTGGGGGCCGCTGCATCTGGAGGAGGACCTGCACGCGCACCCGGGCATCGCCGCCGCGGGCTACTCGTGCTTCGCCTTCGCCATGACGATCGGCCGGCTCTCCGGCACCACGCTCCTCGAACGGCTCGGCAGGACCCGCACAGTGGTCGGCGGCGGTGCGACGGCGTGCACGGGGATGCTGCTCGGCGCGCTGGCCCCGTCGGCGGGCCTCGCCCTCGCGGGGTTCGCCGTCACCGGGCTCGGCCTCGCCAACATCTTTCCGGTGGCGGTCGAACGGGCGGGCGCGCTCGCCGGGCCGGGCGGGGTCGCCGCCGCGTCGACACTCGGCTACGGCGGCATGCTGGTCGGACCGCCGCTGATCGGGTTCATGGCCGACTGGTACTCCCTGCCCACCGCGCTGACGAGCGTCGCGCTGCTCGCCGCCGTCGCCTCGGTGATCGGCCTCGCGACACGGCGTACGGAAACGACGGAGCGTACGGGCGCCGCGGAGCGGAACGGGCCCCTGGGGCATACCGAATCGGTCTGACATCACCCGGAGCTTCCGGTTCCAGCGCACTCCATCCGACACAATCCCCGCATGGACATTTCCGAGCACATCCAAGTCGTGGACAGGGAGGGCCAGTTGCTGGCCCGCGCCGCCGCCGAGGCAGGGACCGAGGCGAAGGTGCCGACCTGCCCCGACTGGCAGGTGCGGGACCTGCTGCGGCACACAGGGATGGTGCACCGCTGGGCCGCGGCGTTCATCACCGAGCGGCGCAGCTCGTACCGGCTCGGCGGTGAACTCCCCGACCTGGACGGCGAAGCGCTCGTCGGGTGGTTCCGCGAAGGGCACGCCGCGCTCGTCGCGACGCTCGCCTCGGCGCCGCCCGACGTCGAGTGCTGGACGTTCCTGCCCGCCCCCTCACCCCTGGCCTTCTGGGCCCGGCGGCAGGCGAACGAGACGACCGTCCACCGGGTGGACGCGGAGTCCGCGCGCGCGGGCACCCCGTCACCCATCGACACCGACTTCGCCGTGGACGGCATCGAGGAGCTGCTGCTCGGCTTCCACGCCCGCGAGAAGAGCCGGGTGCGCACCGACATACCGCGCGTCCTGCGGGTGCGGGCCACGGACGCGCCGGACGAGCGGAGCTGGACCGTGCGCCTCTCCGACGGGCCGCCGGTCACCGAGCGCGGCATGGCGGCGCCCGCCGACTGCGAGGTGTCCGGGCCCGCTGCGCGGCTCTATCTTGCGCTGTGGAACCGGCTGCCGTTCCCTCAGGTGACGGGTGACCGTTCGCTGGCCGCACTGTGGCGGGACAAGTCCGCCATCGTCATGGGGTGACCGTCAGGCCCCGGGGGTGTCGAGCATCCGCTCGAGAACCGCTCGCTGCAAGGGGCGCACCTGGTGGTGCAGCGCGCGCCCCTTGGCGGTGAGGGAGACGCGCACGCCTCGCCGGTCCTCGCTGCACATGCCGCGCTCCACGAGGCCGTCCTTCTCCAGGCGTCCGATGAGGCGGGAGAGCGCGCTCTGGCTCAGATGGACCTGAGCGGAGATCTCCTGCACACGGAACGTACAGCCCCCGTCGTCCGACGACCCCTCGGCCAGCACGTCCAGGACCTCGAAGTCGCTCGCCCCGAGACCATGGGGGTGCAGTTCCCGGTCCAGCTCGCACACGGTGCGCGCATGCACCGCGAGGATGCCCCGCCACTGGTCCACGAGCCCTTGCTCGGCCGTTGTCGCCGCCATGGGACGCACGCTAGCAGAGATTCAAGTATCTGTTGCACCAGCATCTATTGCATATGCATGCATTCTGTCAGCCCAGCCAGCCGGGGCGCACCAGACCCGACTCGTAGGCGAGGACGACGAGCTGGGCGCGGTCCCGGGCGTTCAGCTTCACCATGGTCCGCTCACGTGCGTCTTGGCGGTGAGGGGGCTGACCACCAGACGGCGGGCGATCTCCTCGTTCGAGAGGCCGATGCCGACCAAGGCCATCACCTCCCGCTCGCGTTCGGTCAGCCCGCCGAGGGTGTCGACGGGCGCGGGCTCCTTGGAGCGGGCCGCGAACTCGGCGATCAGGCGGCGCGTCACGCCCGGCGACAGCAGTGCGTCGCCCTCGACCACCGCCCGTACCGCACGCAGCAGTTCCTCCGGTTCGGTGTCCTTCACGAGGAAACCCGACGCTCCGGAGCGGATCGCCTCGAAGACGTACTCGTCGAGTTCGAAGGTGGTGAGCATGACCACCTTCACGTCCTCCAGGCCCGGCTCGTCGGTGATGCGGCGGGTGGCGGCGAGACCGTCGAGCAGCGGCATGCGGATGTCCATCAGGACGACGTCGGGACGTGTCTCCCGCACCAGCCGCACCGCGTCCTCGCCGTCCGCGGCCTCCCCGGCGACCGCGATGTCCGGCTGCGCGTCGAGGAGCGCCTTGAAGCCTGCCCTGACCAGGGACTGGTCGTCGGCGAGCAGTACGCGGATCACTGGTCCTCCCGAGGTGCGGTGCGGGCCCTGGGGTCGCGGCCCGCCGCCAGGGGCAGTGTGGCGGTCACGCGGAAGCCGCCGTCCGGACGCGGGCCCGCCTCGATCGTGCCATCGAGGGCGGCGGCCCGCTCCCGCATCCCGGCAAGTCCGTTTCCGCTGCCGCCCGCGTCGGCGGAGGTGGCGGGTCCGTCGTCGTCGATCCGCAGGGTGAGCGACGCCTTCTCGTGGCGCACCAGCACGCGCGCGTGGCGCGAACCGGAGTGACGTACGACGTTCGTCAGCGCCTCCTGGACGATGCGGAACGCGGCGAGGTCCGTGCCCGGCGGCACCTTCGCGTGCGCGCCCTCGGTCGTGACGTCGACGGTCAGGCCCGCGCTCCTCGCCTGCTCGACCAGCTCGGGCAGCCGGTCGAGGCCCGGCGCCGGGGCGCGCGGCGCCTCCCCGGGGGCGCGCAGGGTGCCGAGGACCTGACGTACCTCCCCCAGCGCCTCCTTGCTCGCGGCTTTGATGGTGGTCAGCGCGGTGCGGGCCTGTTCGGGGTCGGAGTCGAGCAGGGCGAGGCCGACGCCCGCCTGGACGTTGATCACGGAGATGCTGTGCGCGAGGACGTCGTGCAACTCCCGTGCCATCCGCAGCCGTTCCTCGTCCGCGCGCCGCCTGGCGGCCTCCGCGCGCTCGGCCCGCTCCTTGGCCCACTGTTCGCGGCGTACGCGGCCGAGCTCGGACACGGCGACGATCGCGACGACCCACACGGCGGCCACGAGCTCCTCGCCCCAGGGGCGGGGTCCGTCGTCGCCGGGCGGCAGCCAGCGGTAGAGCCAGTGCGCGATCAGCAGGTGCCCCGCCCAGAGCCCGCCGACGGCCCCCCAGGCCGCACGCCGGTGTCCCGCGACGATCGCGGCGAAGCAGCCCACGGCGACGGCGAGGAAGACCGGCCCGTAGGGGAACCCGGCGCCGATGTAGACCAGGGTGAGCCCGGCGGTGGCGTACGCGACGGGCACGGGGTGGCGGTGGCGCAGCAGGAGCACCGCCGTGGCCAGGAACAGCAGGACCCGCGCGAGCGGGGCGAGGCCCTCGCGGTCCGGTTGGCCGTGCCCGGCGAACCCGGAACCGATCTGCACGAACACGGTGAGCGCGATCGTCGTCGGCCAGGGCAGCCGACGGCCCGTCGGCTCCCCGGTCCCGGTCCCCGCCCCCGTCCCCATCCCGGCGTTTCGCCAGGGCGGCCCGCCGACGGACCACCTGCGTTCGCGCTGCTCGTCCATGGCGGCCACGCTAGACCGGAGCGGGTCCCGCGGTCGTCCGACGGGCGTGGCGATCACACGTACTCCCGAGGGAGTAGGCGGTGGCACTGCGCGCGCTCCCGATCCGGCACAGGTCCTGGAGAAATCCGGCACAGGTCCTGGCGAACTCCGGCACTGCCCTGGCCCTAAGGGCCCTTCGCCCCCGTCCTAAGGCGGCTTCGGCGCGGCGGGATGCGTCAGCCTCTCGATGTGGCGTCCCCACCTTGGAGACGACGTTGGAAGCACCACCAGCGACCGACTCGTCCGAGGAGACCGTCATGCTGCACCGTGAGTACCAGGCCGCCCGCGAGGCCGAGCTCCTCTCCCGTGCCGCGCGGCGCCGCATGGTCCGCAGGGCCGAGCGGGCCGCGAAGGCGGCGCGTACCGCGTGACGGAGCCGGAGCGTCACCCTGTTGCAGGGGCCCTCGCCGTCGAAACCGTTGTGCCCCACCTGGTGCGACATGCGATGCTCGGCACCGTGCAGAGCAGCCACATAAGCCCCGTTCTCGTGGGCCGCAGCGCCGAACTGACCGCTCTCGGCGAGGCCTTGTCCCGGGCGCACGCCGGGGAGCCCCGGGCCTTCTTCGTGGGCGGTGAGGCCGGCGTCGGCAAGACCCGGCTGCTCGAGGAGTTCCGCGTCCGTGCCGCAGCGGACGGGGCCGTGGTCGCTCTCGGCGGCTGCGTCGAGACCGGCGCCGACGCCCTGCCGTACCACCCCGTCTCGACCGCGCTGCGCTCCCTGCGCCGCACGATCGGCGCGGAGCTCGACGCCGCCGTCGCCGGTACGGAGGGCGAGCTCGCCCGGCTGCTGCCCGAACTGGGCGAGATGGCTCCGGGCCACCCCGAGGCCGACGGCCGCGCCCGGCTTTTCGAACTCACCGTCCGCCTCATCGAGCGGCTCACCGCGGACCGCACCATCGTCCTGGTCCTGGAGGACCTGCACTGGGCCGACCGCTCCACCCGCGAGCTGCTCAGCTATCTGCTGCGCGCCCTCACCGACAGCCGCCTGCTCATCGTCGCCACCTACCGCGCCGACGACCTGCACCGCCGCCACCCGCTGCGACCCGCCCTCGCCGAGTACGAGCGGCTGCGCACCGTCACCCGCATCGAACTGCCCCGCTTCGACCGCGCGGAGGTCCGCCGCCAGCTCGCCGCCATTCACGGCGAGGCCCCGGCCGAGCAGCTCCTCGACCGGGTCTTCGAACGCTCCGAGGGCAACGCGTTCTTCGTCGAGGAGCTGGCCTCCAGCATCCTCGAAGGCTCCCCTGGCGGCATCAGCGACTCCCTGCGCGACCTGTTGCTGGTCCGGGTCGAGGCGCTGCCGGACGAGGTGCGGCGCGTGGTGGGGATCGCCGCGGGAGGCGGCTCCGAAGTGGAGTTCCGGCTCCTGGCCACCGTCACGGGACTCGCCGAGGACGAGCTCATCGAGGCCCTGCGCACGGCCGTCGGCGCCGCCGTCCTGCGCCCCTGCGACGAGGGCGAGTCCTTCCGTTTCCGGCACGCCCTGATGCGTGAGGCCGTGGTCGGCGACCTGCTGCCCAGCGAGCGCTTCCGGCTCAGCCGCCGCTACGCCGAGGCGCTGGAGGCCGACCCCACGCTCGTGCGGTCCGAGGAGCGGCCCGGACGCCTCGCCGGCTACTGGTTCGACGCCCGCGACCCCGTAAGGGCGCTGCCCGCCGTGATCGCCGCGGCGGCCGCCGTACGCGGCCGGTACGCGTTCACCGAGCAGCACCATCTGCTGGAGCTGGCGCTGGAGTTGTGGGACGACGTCCCCGAGGAGCTGCACCGCCGGACGATGCGGCAGGGCCTCGACGAAGGCCTGTGGCCGGCCATCTCCCCCGACATGCCCGGGGATTTCGTGGATCTGCTCGCGGCAGTCGTCGTCGCCGCACGCCTCGCGGGCGAGCGGGAGCGGGCGCTCGCCCTCTGCAAGCGGGCGCTGCGCTCGACCGGAGTCGAGGTCGGGGAAGGCCCCCTCCGGGCAGCCTGGTTCTGGACCCAGCGTCATCAGCTGATGCGCGACCTCTCCCGCTCCGACGGCTGGGAGGAGATCGCGCAGGCACAGAAGCTGGTGAAGGGCCTGCCGCCGTCCGTCGTACACGCCGACGTGCTGACGCAAGCGGCGTACTGGTACGCGGTGCACCAGCCGGGACCGACCGCGCTCAAGACCGCCGAACAGGCCGTGGAACTCTGCCGCATGACGGGCGCCGAGACCACCGGCCTTGCCGCCCGGCACACCCTGGCCTGGCTCGTCATCGACTCGGGCGACGTCGAGGCCGGCCTGCGGCAGGCACGCGACGTGTGCGCCGTCGACCTGGAACCGGGCAACGCCCACGTCGTGCTGCGCGGTTACGGCAACCTCGCCACGGCGCTGCACGGCATCGGCCGCTACACGGAGGCCGTCACGACCGCCGAGGAGGGCAGCGGCCTCGCCGAGCGGCACGGGCTGGCGGACACCGCCTCGTTCATCGACGTCAATCTCGCCGAGTCCCTCACCCAGCTCGGCCGCTGGGCCGACGCCGACGAGGCGCTCGAACGGGCCGCCGGGCGCCGCGGGGTGAGCGTCCGCACCAGGGGGCAGATCGCCGGACAGTGGGCCGAACTCGCCCTGGCCCGTGGAGCGTACGACGAGGCCGGGCGGTGGCTGGCGGAGTCCGACAGCTGGACCACCGGCCCGTTCCCGGAGCCGCAGCACACCCTGGCCACGGCCCGGATCGCGATCGTTCTGGCGGCCGCCGACGGCCGCGTCCTCGACGTCCGCTCCCTGCTGGAGACCGCGGTCGGCGAGGCCATCGCTCCCGGCCACCAGCGCTACGGCTGGCCGCTGCTGTACGAGGCGGCAGCGGCGGAGGCGCGCGCCCGCGGGCTCGCGGTGGCCGAAGTGGGGTGCGACGCGGCGGTCGAGCGGATTCGCGAGGCGATGCGGGGCCAGCCCGAGTTCGTACCGCTGTGGGCCGCGTACGCCCTGATGACCGAGGCCGAGCTGCTCACCGCGGAGGGCCGGGACGCGACCGCACTTTGCAGGGAGGCCGTCGCCGCCACCGAGCAGTTGGAGTCCCCGGCGCTCTCGGCCACCGCGCGGTTGCGGCTGGCGGAGGCCCTGATCACGCAGGGCGGCGCCGGGGCCCGCGAAGCGGCCGGTGAGCTGCTGCGGCGGTGCGACGCGGTGGCGCGCGAGCTGGGTGCGGTGCCCCTCGGGACGGAGATCTCCACGCTGGCGGGCCGCGCCCGGATTCCGCTGCGGCGGGCCGAGGGGGAGGTGGCCCCGGAACCGGCGGCGGTGCTGGGTCTGACCGTCCGTGAGCGGGACGTGCTGCGGCTGGTCGCCGCAGGGCGGAGCAACCGGCAGATCGCTCAGGAGCTGTTCATCTCGCCGAAGACGGCGAGCGTGCATGTCTCCAACATCCTGGCCAAGACGGGCGCTTCGGGCCGGGGCGAGGCCGCGGCCATCGCGCACCGGCTGGGGATCTTCGACGCGTGACGCCCGGCGCGGGGCATCGTGGCACCCCTGGCCCGCCGCGATCCGCGCGGCTGGGCCGCACTCAGCCCAGGGTGAGCAGGACGACGGCCGCGACCGCTCCCACCAGGCCGGTCGTCTGGGCTCGGGTGACTTTCTCACCCAGCACCGCGAGCCCGAGAGCTGTCGGAACGGCCGGGTACAGGGAGGCCAGTACGACGGCGATGGCCAGCATCTGCTGCCGGGTGGCCCAGAGGTAGAGGATGAGCCCGAGGGCGGCCCCCGCGCCGATCAGTACCGCCAGGCCGGCCGACCTGACGGGCTGCCGGAACGCTGCGGCGTGCCGGCACGCGTTCGGCAGCAGGAAGAGCACCGCCGCGAGGCGCCCCGCGGCCACCGGCCACACACCGCTCGCCGCACCCGCCTGAGCGAGGCCGATGTACTGCACCGCCACGCCCACACTGGCGATCAGGCCGTCCACGGGCACCCGCGCGGAGGGCGCCGCCCCGCCGCTGCCGCCACCGCCGCTGCCACCACCGCCGCTGCTGCCTCCGGTGTGCGAACCGCCCGCCGCGACGAGCCAGAGCGCGGGCACGGTGACGCAGATGCCGAGCCAGGCGAGCGCGGTGGGCCGGTCGCCCAGGAACAGCACGCCGCACACCACCGACAGCGCCACCCCGGTGACGGCGCTCACCGGGATCACGACGCTCATGGCGCCGCGGCTGAGCCCGCGGTTGAGGTACTGCATCGCCACGGCACTGCCGACTCCGGAGGCCGCACCCCAGGCCAGGTCCGCGAGCCGGACCGTCTCCGCGGGCACCGCGAGAGCGAGCACGAGGGCGAGCAGCAGCCCTCCCGCCTGCCCGAGAAACGTCACTACGGTGAAGTGGACCCGGCGCGACAGCAGGCCCCCGGCGAAGTCGACGATGCCGTAGCAGGCCGCGGAGGCCAGTGCGAGAAGAGCGCCCATGCGTCACGGGTGCCCCATAGGACGCTTCCGACCCGTTCCTTTCCCGGGCACCAGCTCCGGGCAGGCCCACCGGTTCCGGCATCAGCTCAGTCGCAGCACGCCCACGCCGTCGGCCAGTTGCCTCACCGCATGCGCGAAGAACGCCGGCCGGTCCTCGACGACGCGGTTGAACTGCCCGAACACCTCGAACCCTACGAGGCCGAACAGTTGCGCCCACGCCGCGACCAGCGCCGTGACCGCCTCGGGCGGCAGGTCGGGCGCGAGATCCGCCGCGATCCGCTCGCCCTCCGTACGCAACTCGCCCGGCAGGGGCCGAAGGGCGATGCCCCGCCCCCGGTGGGCGTCGCGCACGATGTCGATGAGCAGCCGGCCCACGCGGGCGGCTGCCTCGACGGTCGACGCCGGCGCGCTGTAGCCCGGGACGGGCGAACCGTAGATCAGCGCGTACTCGTGCGGATGCGCCAGCGCCCAGGAACGCACCGCTTCACACACCACCGTCCACCGCCGGACGGGCTCCTCCCCCGCGGCTCCCGCGTGCGCGGCTTCGGCGGCGGCTCCGAGGGAGTCGTACGCGTCGATGATGAGCGCGGTCAGCAGGTCGTCCCGGCTGGGGAAGTAGCGGTAGAGCGCGGAGGAGACCATGCCGAGTTCGCGGGCGACGGCACGCAGGGAGAGCTTGGCGGCCCCGTCGGCGGCCAGTTGTCTGCGCGCTTCGTCCTTGATCGCCACGGTGACCTCTTCGCGGGCGCGCGCCCGCGCTCCCTTGGTCGCGCTGGGCCCGCTGGTCGCGCCGGCCCCGCTGGTGGCACCGGTGGCACCGCTGTTGCTGCTCATGCGGACCAGTGTGCCATGCGGGCAGAGCAGTGCACACGTCTGAGAGCGGTGCTCTGAACCGGGAGCGGGCCACTGCCACCTCTACGAGATCGCCGGACATTTTCGAGAGCACTGCTCTTGCTTTGGAGCACCAGTCTCGTGCACACTGCTCTTAAGCGAGAGCAGTGCTCTCGAAGTCGCAGAAGGAGGAGGACAGCACCATGCCGTCGACATCCGTGACCCCCACCGCCCCGCTCCCCACCTCGGCCCCGGCCCCCTACTACCTCAAGGGCGGCCGCCTCAACGTCCGCTTGAACAGCGTGATCGGCTGGCTGGCGCGGCGCGGCGTCAGCCTCATGGGCAGCGCCGAGCTCTCGGTGCGGGGCCGCAACAGCGGCAAGATGCAGCGCGTACCCGTGAATCCGTATACGCACGAGAGCGACGGCTGCCAGTACCTCGTGTCGGCGCGCGGGCACTCCCAGTGGGTGCGCAACATGCGCGCGGCCGAGGGCGGGGAGCTGCGGGTGGGCCGGAAGGTGCGGGAGTTCACGGCCGTCGAGATGCCCGACGCCGCCGCCGAGAAGGTGCCGCTGCTGCGCGGCTATCTGGAGAAGTGGGGCTGGGAGGTCAACCAGTACTTCCAGGGCGTGACCGCCGCCTCCTCCGACGAGGAGATCCTGGCGGCCGCGCCCGACCACCCGGTGTTCCGGATCACCGTGCAGTCGCGGAAAGGGAAGAAGGGTTGAGGGAAGAAGAGGGATGGAGGGTTGCGGGAAGAAGGGCTAGCGGTCCCGGGCCTGGAGGGCGCGGCCGACCATGGGATGCGTGCGGACCAGTTCGCCCAGCGTCGTCGAGCCGCGCGTGATCTTCGCGAAGGCGTTCCACGCGGGGCGGAAGCCCGTGATCGCCGTGTGCAGCATGCCGGGGCGGCGCTCGAAGGTCTGGAGCATGCGGCGTCCCACGCTCATCTCCACGCCGAGCCCGGCCTTGATGGCGAAGGCGTAGTTCAGGGCCTGGCGGCGGGCGTCCACGGCGTCGTGCGCCTCGGCGATCCGCACCGCCCACTCCCCCGCGAGCCGTCCGGAGCGCAGCGCGAAGGAGATGCCCTCGCGGGTCCACGGCTCCAGGAGGCCCGCGGCGTCACCGCAGACCAGGACCCGGCCGCGGGAGAGCGGCGAGTCGTCGCTGCGGCACCGCGTCAGGTGGCCCGAGGAGATGCTGGGCTCGAAGCCGGCGAGGCCGAGCCGGGCGATGAAGTCCTCCAAGTAACGCTTGGTGGCCGCGCCTTCGCCGCGCGCGGAGATCACGCCCACCGTGAGGGTGTCGCCCTTGGGGAACACCCAGCCGTAACTGCCCGGCATGGGGCCCCAGTCGATGAGCACGCGTCCCGCCCAGTCCTCGGCGACGGTCTCCGGAACGGGGATCTCCGCCTCCAGGCCGAGGTCGACCTGGTCGAGCTTCACACCGACATGTGCCCCTATGCGGCTCGCGCTGCCGTCGGCGCCGACCACGGCGCGGGCCAGGACGGTCTCGCCGCCCTGCAGCACGACGGCGACGGTGCGTCGGTCGGGCACCTCGGGGCCGTGCTGCTCCACGCGGGCGACAGTGACGCCGGTGCGCAGCTCGGCGCCCGCCTTCTGTGCGTGCTCGACGAGCTGCTGGTCGAACTCGGAACGGTTGATCAGCCCGAAGAGCATCTGCCGGGAGCGGCGGGTGCGGGTGAACTTGCCGTCGAGCGTGAACGTCACCGCGTGCACCCGGTCCCGGAAGGGCAGCTCGAAGCCGGGCGGCAGGGAGTCGCGCGAGGGGCCGATGATGCCGCCGCCGCACGTTTTGTAGCGGGGGATCTCGGCTTTCTCCAGGAGGAGGACGGTGCGCCCGGCGACCGCTGCCGCGTAGGCCGCCGAGGCCCCGGCGGGGCCGGCTCCGACCACGACGACGTCCCATACGTGTCGGGTGTCGTCCGCTGAGTTCTCGCTGCTCACGTTGGTCTACCGCTCCTGATCCCGCTGTTGGCCGCGCTTTCCCCAGGCATCCTACGGCGGAGGTCCGCGCGTCCTGCGGCGGAGGTCTGCGCATCCTACGGCTGAGGTCCACCGGTGCCGCCTGTGGGAGGATCACATGTACCCACACGTACAACGTCGCACCTATGAGGAGCGTGCCCATGTCGCCGGATCCGATCGCCGAGACCGTCGCCTCACTGATGCCGAGGGCGAAGGCGGAGCTCACCGAACTGGTGGCCTTCAAGTCGGTGGCGGACTTCGACCAGTTCCCCAAGAGCGAGAGCGAGGCCGCAGCCAATTGGGTCGCGGACGCGCTGCGCGCCGAGGGGTTCCAGGACGTGGCGCTGCTCGACACCCCGGACGGCACCCAGTCGGTGTACGGCTTCCTGCCGGGCCCCGCGGGCGCCCCGACGGTGCTTCTGTACGCGCACTATGACGTGCAGCCGCCGCTCGACGAGGCCGCATGGGTCACCCCGCCGTTCGAACTGACCGAGCGCGACGGCCGTTGGTACGGCAGGGGCAGCGCCGACTGCAAGGGCGGCGTCATCATGCACCTGCTCGCGCTGCGCGCCCTCAAGGCGAACGGCGGCGTCCCCGTGAACGTCAAGGTGATCGCGGAGGGCTCGGAGGAGCAGGGCACGGGCGGCCTGGAGCGGTACGCGGAGCAGCACCCCGACCTGCTGACGGCCGACACGATCGTCATCGGCGACGCGGGCAACTTCCGGGTCGGCCTGCCGACGGTGACGTCCACGCTCCGCGGCATGACGCTCGTACGGATCAGCGTCGACACCCTCGAAGGCAATCTGCACTCAGGGCAGTTCGGCGGCGCCGCCCCGGACGCCCTCGCCGCGCTGGTGCGTGCCCTGGACTCGCTGCGTGCCGAGGACGGATCGACGACGGTCGACGGTCTGACGGGCGACGGGGTGTGGGACGGACTGCAGTACGACGAGACCGTCTTCCGCAAGGACGCCAAGGTTCTCGACGGTGTGGAGCTGATCGGCCGGGGCACCGTCGCCGACCGCATCTGGGCGCGTCCCGCCGTCACGGTCCTCGGCATCGACTGCCCGCCGGTGGTCGGCGCGACCCCGTCGGTGCAGGCGAGCGCGCGGGCGCTGATCAGCCTGCGGGTGCCGCCGGGCGTCGACGCGGCCGAGGCGACGAAGCTGCTCCTGGCGCACCTGGAGGCGCACACTCCGTGGGGTGCGCGGGTGCGCACGGAGCAGATCGGGCAGGGTCAGCCGTTCCGCGCGGAGACGGCGAGCCCGGCGTACGCGGCGATGGCCGAGGCGATGGGCGAGGCCTATCCGGGCGAGGAGATGCAGTACGCGGGGCAGGGCGGTTCGATCCCGCTGTGCAACACCCTGTCGTCGCTCTACCCGAACGCGGAGATCCTGCTGATCGGCCTGAGCGAGCCGGAGGCGCAGATCCACGCGGTCAACGAGAGCGTGTCGCCCGAGGAGTTGGAGCGTCTTTCGGTGGCCGAGGCGCTGTTCCTGCGGAAGTACGCGGCGAGCTGACGGCCGGGCGGCCTCGTCAACGGCCGGGGAGCCTCGCCTGCGGGCGGGGCTCCTTCTTGCCGAACGCCGCACGTCATCCGCCGAGCGGAACACCCGCCTCCAGGTAGAGCGCGACGCCGCGCTCGCGTGCGCGCAGCGCCCAGCGCAGCCTTTCGTAGCGTACGGCGGGCAGCAGGTCGGCGGCTTCCTGCTCGGTGACGAAGCGCCAGCCCCTGAGTTCGGGTCCCGGCAGCAGCATGTGGACCGCGCCGCTGTCGAGGCGTCCGCCGTCGAAGAGGAACCGCATGCCGCCATAGCCGGGCGGATTGGGCGGCTCCCAGTCGGCGACCAACAGGCGGGGTGTTTCGGTCAGTTGGATGCCGGTCTCCTCGGCGACCTCGCGCACGCCCGCGCACGCGGGGGCCTCGCCGGGTTCGACGACGCCGCCGGGGAACTCCCAGCCCGCCTTGTACGTAGGGTCCACGAGCAGCACCCGGTCCTGCTCGTCGAAGAGCAGCACCCCGGCGGCGAGGGTCTCCGCGGTGGGCTCCGGTGTCTGCACGATGTCGCTGACGGGCGCGGCGCCGCTGCGGACGGCACCGGCGAGGTGTTCGGCGGTTTCGTAGGGAGTGAGGGTGCTGGTGTCGACGCGGTGGGCGTCGGCGTCGAGCCAGTCGGTGCGCGCGGCGCGGTACGGCTCGATGTGGTCGTACGCCCACTGTCGTACGCGCAGGTCGCCGTCGGGCAGGTCCGGCGGTACGGGCCGGCCGGCTATTCGCTCGCGCAGGATCGTTTCGTCCGGGGCGAGCAGGACGTGGCGTACGGGAATCCTGCGCGCGGCGAGACCACCGAAGATCTCGTCGCGGTACTCCTGGCGCAGCAGCGTCATCGGCACCACGAGGACGCCGCCGACCTCGGCGTGCAGGGCGGCCGCGGTGTCGATGACGAGACGGCGCCAGATCGGCAGGTCCTGATAGTCGCTCACCTCGTCGAGGCGCTTGGGCGGCAGCAGGTAGGGCAGTGCGCCGCCGATGACCTCAGGGTCGAAGAGTGTGCTGTTCGGGATCAGCTCGATCAGTTCCCGTGCGGTGCTGGTCTTTCCCGCACCGAACGCACCATTGATCCAGACGATCACGGTTCCCCCTCTTCTGTTGGCCCCCTGTGGCTTGCCCGCAACACCCTGCCATGGAAACCCGGCGCTGTCGGGAGCGGAGCCGGCCCGCGGCGCGATGGTGTCGCACCGCGATGTCAACTCTTTGCGTCAAGTGCATCGCATTAATTTCACCCCAACGTGTGGCGACTGCCCTTTGTGAATCGTTCCCTCACTCCGGAGGGCCCCGGTCCCCGCTAGCGTTTCCCGGCAGGCACCCCAGCCCCCGGTGTCCACTTTCGACCGGCCGGCGCTGGGGGGACGAATGAGGCAGTACGAACTGGGCGAGTACGCACGCGAGTATTCCGATCAGCCTCCGCGGGTGTACGGGCTCGACCAGGCGATCGTCATCGAACTGCACGGTGAGCTCGACCTTGTGACCTACCAGCGGACGGTTTCACTGCTGGACGCCGCGACCACGGGTTCCGAACCCCTCGTGGTCGTCGATCTGAGCCCGGTCACCTTCGTCGACTGCTCAGGGCTCTCGCTGCTGTTGCGGATCCGGCGACGGGTCGCCGACAGAGGCGGCCGTCTGCGCATCGTCTGCTCACACCCGTTGACGCTGCGCATGCTGCGCGTCACGAAGCTCACGTCGGCACTGTCGCCGGTACCGACGCTGAGCGCGGCACTGAACGAACCGCACGATCACGGCGCGGCCTGACTCCTGACCGCCCGCCCGCGGTTCTTCACGCGCTTCGGCGGCTTCCCCGCTTCGTGGCGGAGCTGGTAGTGGTCGCGCCAACGCGGTGTCGCGGCACCGCCCATGACCGTCATCACCACGTCGTGCGCGAGGGACTCCGTGACGGGCAGGTGCCCGAAGAGGACGCGGTGATAGGTGGTGGCGCCGAGCATGTCCAGGAGTAGGCCGATGTCGGCGTCGGGACGGATGTCACCGCGCTCGATGCCGCGCCGCAGGGCCGCCTCCGTCGTGGCCCTGCGGGGATGGAAGATCGTCTCGGTGAAGACGCGGTCCAGCTCGGGGTCGTCGGCGAGTTCGGCCATCAGGGCGGGCAGCGTACGACGGCCCAGACTGCCGCCGAAGGCGCGGCTGAGGGTGTCGATGCCCTCGATCAGATCGCAGTGCGTGCATCCGGTGTCCGGCGTGGGCGCGGTGCCCATCGTGTCGGCCAGGGCCGCGATGACGAGGTGCTGCCGGGACGGCCAGCGGCGCCGGATCGCGGGCTTGGACGTGCCCGCGCGCCGCGCCACCGCCTCCATCGTCAGGCCGGGATAACCCGCCTCCTCCAGCAGCTCCTGCGTCGCCGCCAGGATCGCCTCGTCGAGCCGGGTGTCGCGAGGACGGCCCGCGGCGCGGGCGGTGCGGGGCGCGGGGTCGGGGTCGGGGGTTGCCATGGGACGCAGTATAGGTAGCATCTACTTTCGTTCCGTTCCGGATCGAAACATAAGGAGGGGCTGCCTTGTCCAAGCTGGAAGCGGCAGAGGAACATGTGGGCGACGTAGGGCGGGACAGTGTTTTCCGTGCTCCCTACGCGGCGCTGACCTGGGGCATCGTGCTATCGGTGGGCCTGGTCGCCTTCGAGTCGATGGGGGTCGCCACGGTGCTGCCCGAGATCGCGGGGCGACTGGGCGGTCTCGGCGCCTACGGCTGGGGGCTGTCCGCGCTGATGCTCGCCAACCTCATCGGCACCGTCGCCGCGAGCCGCGACGCCGACCGGCGCGGCCCCGCACGGCCGTTGGCACTCGGACTCGCCGTCTTCGCCGTCGGCTGCGCGCTCGCCGGGGCGGCGCCCGACTGGCCGCTGTTCCTTGCGGGGCGCTTCTTGCAGGGGCTCGGTGTCGGCGCCGTCATGGCCCTCGCGTACACCGCCATCGCGCTGGCCTATCCGCAGCGTTTGCGGGCCCGGATGTTCGCGCTCGTGTCGGGCGGCTGGACGGTTCCCTCGCTGATCGGTCCGACGATCGCCGCGCTCATCTCCGACCACGTCTCCTGGCGGGGCGTGTTCGTCCTGCTCCTGCCGCTGGTCGCGCTGGCCGCCGTACTCGCGCTGCCACCGCTGCGCCGCCTGAGCGGCCGTGACCGGGCTCCGGCCGGGGACGGTGGACCGTGGTGGTCCACTCCGGTGGCCCGCAGCATCCTGCTCGCCGCGGGCACCGGCGTCCTCCTGGCCGGCCTCGAACTGCGTCAGATCGCCTTGCTGGTTCCGCTCGTTCTGGCCGGTGGCGCCGTGGCTCTCGTCGCACTGCGCTCGGTCACTCCGCCCGGCACGCTCAGCGCACGGCGCGGGGTGCCGACGGGAGTCGTCCTGCGCTTCCTGCTCTGCGGCGCCTACTTCGGGAGCGAGGCGTTCCTGCCGCTCGGCCTGGTCGAACTGCGCGACCTGAGCGCCACGGAGGCCGGGCTCGGCCTGTCCGCGGGCGCGATCACCTGGGTTCTCGGCGCGGCCTGGCAGGGCAGGGCCGACAGCCGCTGGAGCGGGCGGTCGCGCGCGGTGCCGGTCGCCGCGGGGTTCGCGGTGCTGCTTCTCGGCATCGTGGTGATGGCGCTGGGCGTACTGGTCGACGCGACGCCCGCACTGACGGCCGTCGCGGGCTGGGCGATCGGCGGCGCGGGCATGGGCGTCGCCTTCAACGCCGCGACCACCGACACGATGGAACAGGCCCCCGCCGACCGCCAGGGCGAGGCGAGCGGCGCGATGCAGCTCGCGCAGACCCTGGCGGTCGCCCTCCTGAGCGGCCTCGGCGGGGCGGCGGTCGCCCTGTCCGACGCACACGGCTCGTCGGTGACGGTCGCGCTGACCGTGACGTTCGCCCTGACAGCGGCCCTCGCGGCGGCCGGGGGCCTGCTGTCTCGGCGGATCCGGACGGCCGGGTGACGGGAGGGGTGAGCGGTCGGCCTCGCCACGGCGGCAGTTCGTGCCGTACGCGGGACGGGCGGCGGGTGCGCGCCGGTCGCCGTATGCGGGCGGGCGGCGGGTGAGCACCGCGCGCCATATGCGGGCGGGCGGCGGGTGAGCGCCGCGGCCGCCGTTCCTATCGGCCCGTGATCGTGAGCGTCACGTGCCCCTCCCCCGGCACCGCGGGCCTGGTCCACGGCTGCGTCGGGAGGGCCGGCAACCTGCCGTGGTCGAGGGCGAATCGGGGCAGCGAGACTCCGAAGGCCGCCGCTATCCCGTCCAGGGCGCGGCCCTCGTCCGTACGGTCGTCGGCGGGCCCGGCGGGGTCCGGGAACAGGTGGTCCGGGGCGAGGGCGGCCGGGAGGTCGCCCCACTGGTTCCGTTCCGCGGCGTGGACCGTGAAGCCGTACCGCTCCTTGCCGCCTTCGGCGCAGGCGAAGTGGAACAGGCCCGGCTGCCGGCAGACAGTGAGGGTTCGGGTGCCGCGCGACAGCTCGGGGCTCGGGTGCGTCAGGCGGTCGCGCCTGAAGCGGAGCCGGTGGGCCGACTCGAAGGCGAAGCTCCAGCCGTCGCGAGCGCCGACCCTGGCCAGGGGGCCGTGGCGCTTCTGCTGCGACGGGGCCTGCTCCGGCTGCGACGAGAACTCGAGGCCCCGCAGGTCGCTCTCGCTCGCCACCGGCTCCAGCGGGCCGGTGCCGAACCGCTCCACCAGCTCTTCAGGGCGTATGCCCTCCACGAGGACGAACCGGTAAGCGTCCCGGCGCGGTGCGCCGTCGGATTGCCGGGTCAGCCACCCGAGCCCGTCGTGCGCCGACTCGGCCGGTGACGCGGACTCGGTGGCGGGCACGAGGGCAGGCGCCGTCTCGCCCTGAAGACCGGCCCGGGGTGTGACCAGCAGCTGTCGGCCCCGCTCCGGTGTGACGACCGGTCCGAGCAAGGGATCGCCGAGCAGGCCGAACGGGGCCACGTGGTCCTCTCCGTACGGCTCCCACCGCGGGACCGCCGCCGCGATCACCTGCCAGGCGCCGTCCGTGTCACCCCAGCGCGCCAACTCCCTGGCCTCCTCGACCGCGCGTCCGAAGGGGCCCGGCGAGGTGTACTCGTAGGTGCGCCGTCTGATCTGCTCCAGCACGGCCTTGGCCCGCTCCCTGTCCGACGCGTAGTCGTCGGTCACGGGGCCGAGCACGAAACTGTCGTCCCTCCGGTGTTCGCGCAGGTGGTCCCGTGCCTTCAGGGGCAGGACCTCGCCCGCGTACAGCGGGTCGTCCATGCGCGGGTCGACCGGTACCCAACCGCGCCCGTCGAGCAGCGCCCGGAGCTGCGCGGCCAGCAGCTGCGCCCGCGGTCTGCCGAACTTCCCCACCTCATCGAAGACGGCGAGCGCGTCGTCCAACTCACCCCGGAGGCAGGCGAGTCGGGCCTGCTCCACTCTCTCGTCGAGCTCCCGCGTCACCGCGTTCTCGAAGTCGGCGTCGCCGCCCCCCATGCGGTAGAACTCGACGTACATCTCCTCCATGAACGCACGGAACGACCCATACCGCTGAGGTTCTTCGCCGCTCCACCCATGGCGTTCGTAGACCGCCCACTCCCCGTCGGCGTCGACGTCTCCGGGGTCGAGCAGCACATCCGTCATGTCCGAATCGAGCGCCAGTTGCAGCGCCCGGCCCCACATGCCGGCCTGGAGCACCTCCTCCTCGGTCGGGTTCTCGCCCTGATGCTCCTCGTACATCTTCCCCAGCTCGTACGGATCTCCGTACGGCCTGATGCCTTCCGCGCCCGCCAGCAGATAGACGGAGCCGCCCGCGAAGCGCCAGCCGTCCGTCGTCTCGAGGAAGGAGCGGAGGGACGGCGGCAGCGGCACCGTGATCCCGAGTCCTCGGACCCGCTCCTCCAGGGCCGCCATCTGCACCGGATCGACCGGTCCGAATCCGAGCCAGCGCTCCCGCAGGATGTCCTCGTCCAGCTCCTCGAACTCCTCCGGCTCGCTCGCGGCCAACGCGTCCAGCCATTCCTCGCTCCACCGCTTGAGCAGCGGCCCCCACTCGAAGATCTCCATACGCGCCATCGTGGCACCCGCCACTGACAGTGACGGGCCAAGGCCCTCATCTGCGCGGCGGCACCGGACACACGACATGCACCCTCACCGTCGTTCCGCCCGCGGACGCGCTGTGGATGTCGTGGGTGGTGTACGGCTGTCCCGGCTGGATCGGGTGGTCACATCGGGCGCAGAGCACGACGAGCCTCCCGGACCTGCCGTTGCAGCAGCTTGCCGGTGGGGCAGTACTTGAAGCCCTGGCAGACCGCGCATCTGTCGAGGTGATCGAGGAGCCGCCCCTGCCTCTCGACGGCTGTCGCGAGCGTCATGCCGTTCCCCCTCCGACGTGTGCTCCCGCGCCCGCCCGATCCGCCGGAGGGTACTGCGCATTCATGGTGGCCCCGCATTCCTTGGTCAGTTCTGACGCGACCGTAGAACGCCGTAGAACAAAGTGCGGCACCAAACGTGCGTGTCTCCTTCCGGGTGCGCGCAATGGACGTGTCCGGCGCCGATCGGCACGTCGCCGTCGGCTGTGCCGCTGGCGTCGGGGTGCCTGACCGCCCGACGCCAGCGGCGGTACAGGGGCGTAGTCGGTCGGGGGTGCCGAGTACGGTCCCTGCGCCCAGTACTTCGTGGCTGGGGGCGGCTCTGGATGCACCGTCGTTCCGAAGGAACCCCTTCGTGGCGGTCCGCTCGGTGCTGCCGCCGGATACGGGGGTCCCCGGCGACACAAAGCGGAAGCACTGCCGGGCGCTGCCCCTTCCCGGGCCCTGCCCCACCGCCCGGGTCATCCCCGGAACTGCCCCAGCCATGACCGCACCGGACGTGCCCGTGCGGCGTGCCGCCCCGCACCGCTCTCGACGCCCTGCCTTGTCACCGCCCAGGCCGCCTGCGCCATCAGGCAGCCGGTCAGCGCGCCCGCGGTGTTGAAGAGGACATCGTCGACATCGGCGACCCGCCCGGCGTTCATCACCAGTTGGGCTGCCTCGATGACAACACTGAGCGCGAGGCATCCGACGACGGCCAAGGTGACCGACGGGCTGCGGGCTGCGGGCTGCGGCGTAGGTGAACAAGCCGAGCGGCACGAACATCGCCGCATTGACGGCCTGCAGGACAAGGATCATGTGCCGTTCGGCGGCGTACAGGTGGTCGACGCGGCTCCCCCAGAGCCCCTCACCCGGGATCACCGCAACATAGGGCACACCGGAGCCGAGCGGCCGGTCCGGAACCACGGTAGCCGCCAGCACCACCACCAAGCACGTCCACCACAGCAGCCGGGCGACGCGACGCTGACGGCGCGGCGACGTGCGACGCCACACTCCCAGCCCGACAGACGCCGCGGCGAGGGCGGCGAGAAACAGGGACGCCGTCCACCCGTCCACCCGTTCACCCGTTCGCCCGTTCGCCCGTTCGCCCAGAAGACGATGCGCCACACGCGGAGCTCCCCTGCTCTTCAAGTACGCCCCGCCGCTGCCGCTCATCGCGGCATGGTGTCCGCGCGGGGAGCGCCATGCCGCTGACAAGGTTTCCCTGAGGGATGGTTGAGGTTGATTGTGGGGCCGGTGATCGCGGGTGCTGTGGTGGCGCACGGGGGCCGGGTGCTGCTCATCCGCCGCCAGGTCCCGGAGGGTGATCTGCTCTGGTAGTTCCCAGCGGGGAAGGTCGAGCCGGGCGAGGCGCCGGTCCAGGCAGCTGCCAGGGAGGCTCTGGAAGAGGCGGGCGTGGTCGTCGAGCCGTTGGCGGTGATCGGTGAGAGTACCGGGCCGGGCCGGCACTGCCCTGACCGCACACCGAGAGCCCCCGCGCCCCGCCCGTTGCGGGCAGGGACGTTGCGCTGTCTAGCGGCCGGCCATTGGCAGTGCTCCGTCGTCGGAGTGATCGTCGGGGCGGGCCCGGTCGTCGATGACGATCCGGACGGGGCTGCCGGGGTCGCCGCTGTGCGGCCTGTCGATGATCGCTTGTACGGCATGGGTGATCTTGCCTTGGATGTGGTCGGCGATGGCGCGCGTGGCGGGGTTGTGGGTGTCGCGGGTGACGTGGGCGAGGCTGATGACGGCGGCGACGAGGCTGGGTCCGGAGAGACGGACGCCGACGAAGCCGTCGTCGTCCTCGACGGCGCCGGGGATGTGGAAGTGTTGCTCGTTCCCGGCGACTTGGACGAGGAAGGCCCAGGTGTCGCGGTGCGCTTCGACGGTGGCGTGGGCGATGCCGGCGGCGGCCCGCAGGATGCCGCTGTCGGGTTCGTCGGGTTCACCGGGTTCACCGGGTTCGTCTGGTTCGTGGTGCCGGGGCTCGGTGAACGCGACGACGCGTTCGTCGTCCGGCCGTTCGACGGGTGCCGGCGCGGGCTTCGGCACAGGTGCGTGGTCCGGGGCGGGCGGGGCCGGCACGTGGTCGGTACGCGTCTTGTGGTCTGTGTGCGTCTTGTGGTCGGTGTGCGTCTTGAGCCGGCTGTCGAGCTGGCTGACGCTGCCGCGGATGGCCACGAGTTCGGTACTGATTCGGGTGAGGGGATCACCGATGGTGTCGTGGGTGCGAGTGAGGCCGTCGCGGATCACGGCCCGGTTCTCGGTGAGGCCGGTGGTGAGTGCGGCGGTGGTGTCCTGTCGGATCTGGTCGATGGCGAGCTGCTGGTCAGCGGCTTGCTGCTTGAGGACGGCGAGGTCGGTGCTGATCTGTCCGAGCTGGGTGAGCACCTGCCTGAGCAGGTCGGCATTGTCGTTGCCGAAGATCGCCATGGGCCCCCCTGTGGTCGTCGGATGACGTGGCCAGAGTGGAGCCCGGTACGACGTGCCGACAAGCGCGTGAACTGACCATCGGAGGCATGTTCCCGGCGCACGTGCCAGCGCCTGCTACCGCCCGCCGGCTTCCCCATTGTCTTCGTCGCGTTGATGAGCCGGTTGTAGCGGCGTCGCAGCGCGCAATGGCCGGCGCCCGATACGAGGGTCTGGAGCCGCGTTCCAGGTAAGTCGGTCACCCCTTCCCCGCCCCCAGCGTCAGCCCCGCGATGAAGTGGCGTTGCAGGAGGAGGAATACGAGGATCGTGGGGAGGGCCACCAGGACGGAGCCGGCGGCCAGGAGGTTGTAGTCCGTGAAGAACTGGCCGCGCAGGTTGTTCAGCGAAGAGGTGATGGGGAGTTTTTCGGGGTTGGAGATGAAGATCAGGGCCCAGAGGAAGTCGTTGTAGATCCAGGTGAACTCGAGCGTGGCGAGGGCCGCGAGCGCGGGGCGGCACAGTGGCAGCGTGATGCGCCAGAACTGGGCCCAGACTCCCGCGCCGTCGACGATCGCCGCTTCCAGGATCTCCTTCGGCAGCGTCCGCATGAAATTGGAGAGGACGAAGACGCAGAACCCCATCTGGAAACCGATGTTGACGACGATGAGCGCCCAGATGGAGTCGAAGAGGGTGAGCGAGTCGGACATCCACCAGGGCAGCGGGATCTGCAGGAAGAGTGCGTAGAGCGGGGTGACGATGACCTGTGGGGGCAGCAGGTTCCCTGCCGTGAACAGCATCAGGAGCAGCATTCCGCCGCGGACGCGCAGGCGCGACACCGCGAAGGCGACGAACGACGCGAGGAAGAGCGTCACGATCACCGCGGGGACCGCGACCAGGAGCGTATTGGTGAAGTACTTGCCCATACCGGATTCGGTGTAGGCCTCGCGGTAGTAGTCGAGGGACAGGCGGTCGGGCCAGGAGAAGTAGCCGTGCTCTGCCGTCTCCTCGTATGGACGCAGTGACGCGTAGACGGCCAGCAGGAGCGGTGCCAGGAAGGCGACGGATACGGCGGACAGGAAGAGGGGGACGCCGAAAGTCCCACGGCGGCGAGGAGGACGGCGGGAGAGTGGGGGCGTACGTCGCCCCGAAGGGCGTCCGTCGTCGAATGCGGTGTGCGGGTCCGCGGTCATCGGTCGCGCTCACCCCGCAACTCCTGGACCAGGAACGTCACGATGAATCCCAGTGAGACGGTGAGCAGGACGACCGCGATGGCCGAACCGAATCCGATGCGGCTCGCCTCGCCGATGATGTTGTCGGTGATGAGCACGGAGAGCAGTTCCAGGCCGTTGCGCCCCTTGTTCACCGCGTACACGATGTCGAACGCGCGCAGCGCTTCGATGACTGTGATCACGCCGACGATGACGTTGACCGGGCGCAGCGTCGGAAAGACGACGCGGAAGAAGGTCTGGCGGGTGTTCGCCCCGTCGATCGCCGCTGCTTCTTTGAGGGCCGGATCGACCGATTTGAGTCCGGCGAGGTAGAGGATCATGACGTATCCCGTGTGTCGCCAGCCGGCGGCGAGCATCATCATCCAGATGTTGAGGTCGGAGTTTCCCAGCCAGTCGATCGGGTTCCTCTCGTTGCCGAGAGCGGTGTTGACCACGCCCTGGTCGGTGCCGAGGAGCAGTTGTGCCATGAATCCGACGACGGCGAGCGAGAGCACCACCGGCATGTAGAGCACGGACTGGTAGAAGCGGCTGAACCGGACGCCGCGGTCGATGAGGACCGCGAGGAGAAGTCCGAACGGAGTGGCCACGAAGCCGAGGAAGGCGATCCAGAGAAGGTTGTGGCGGACCGCCGGCCAGAAGGCGGGGTAGTTGTCGACGAGGCTTTCGTAATTACGTCCGCCCACCCACTCGATGTCGCCGATTCCGTCCCACGAGGTGAAGGACAGGCCGATGGAGGCGAGCGTCGGCCCCCAGATGATGACGGCCTCGATCAGGACGGGGATGCCCAGGAGAACGCCGAGGACGACCGTGTCACGGCGTGTGAATCGGGTCGGCCGGGACATCGTCAGCCGGCGCCCTGCGAGAAGATGTCCTTCTTCTGCCGTTCGATGCTGTTGACGAGTCCGTCGACGTCGTCGGGGTCGTCGATGAAGTCCTGGAGCGCCTTGATCATGACCGTCTGTGCGAAGTCGGGACGTGTGTCGCGGTCCAGGAACTGCGAGATCTGCTTGGCGCCCGAGACCAGTTCGGCGGATTTCTTCTGCAGCGGGCTGTACTTGGAGGTGTCGGCGCCGTCGTTGACGGCGACATTGTTCGGGTCGCTGGACAGGTAGATGTCCTCGGCCTCGGGTGTTCCCAGCCATGTGAGGAGGGCTTTTCCGGCGTCCACGTTCTTTGCCTTCTCGGCGATCAGGAATCCGTCGATCGGCGCCTCCACCGCGTCCTGACCGTACGCGGGGTCGATCTCGGGGAAGGCGAAGAAGTCGATGTCGTCGCGTTCGTCCGCGGGGAACTGCTGGCCGGGGTGCGGCATTCCGAAGACGGCCATGCCCGTCCTGCGCTGTTGCAGACCCTGACCCGCCTCCTCCCAGGTGCGGCCGAGGGCGCCCTTTTGGTAGTACGGCATGAGTTCGCGCCACAGGTCGAAGACCTTCTTGACCTTGGTGTCGGTCCAGGCCTGCTCGCCCGCCATCAGGCTCTTGTGGAAGTCGTAACCGTTCAGGCGCAGGTTGATGTAGTCGAAGGTGCCCATCGCGGGCCAGCCGTCCTTGTCGCAGAAGGCGACCGGAATCCCGTCCTTGTGCATCTTCTTGGCCAGGGCGATGAACTCGTCCCAGGTTCTGGCCTGTTCGTACCCCTGCTTCGCAAAGAGACTCTTGCGGTGGAACACGGCCCACGGATAGTAGTAGTACGGCACGAAGTACTGCTTGCCCTCGTGCGTGGACTGGTCCTTCAGCGCCTTGGAGAAGCCGGTGAAGCCCTTCCACACATCGCTGATGTCGACCAGCAGATCCTTCTCCGCGAAGTACTGCATGCGGTATCCGGCGAACCACATGAAGACGTCGTCGGGCGTCGCGCGGAGATAACGCGTGATGTTCTGCTGGAATTCGTTGTGCTCCGTGGTGTGGACCTCGACCGTCTTCCCGGTCTTCTTCTCGTACGCGTCGAAGGCCTTCTGGAACGCCTTCTTCGGTACGGCATCCGAGGAGTTGGAGCCCATGGTGACTTCGTTCTTCTTGCCGCCCGGCTTCTCACCGCAGGCGCCGAGCAGTACGGGGAGGGTGACCACCCCGGCCCCGGCGGCGGTACCACGCAGAAGATTGCGCCGGGACATCCGATGTCCTGTCATGTCTCCTGGAGCCGCAGGTCCGCCGAACGATGACTGTGCCATGGCCCCCTCCTCGGGGTTCAACCGAACACAACCGAACGCGAGGGTTGGATCTCACTCCCAAGAAGCACCGCCGTCAAGGGTCCCGGCACCAGGCAGTCGAAGCCGTACCACTCCTCTTCCAACAGAGTCCAACACGCCCTACCGTAAGCGCGCGCGTGACACGCACATGCAACCCCCCATCTTCCGCGAGTACGGAGGAACGTAACGATGCGTCATCTCCCAGCCCGCACCATCCGCCGAAGAGTGGTCGGATCACTGACCGCCGTCCTGCTGTGCGCCGCCGGGCTCACCACACCCGCCGCCGGACTCACCACACCCACCGCGGCACGCGACACCGCCGACCCCGGCGTCAAACTGCCCGACGGGCTCGCCCTGACGCCGCCCATGGGCTTCAACAACTGGAATTCCACCCACTGCAGGGCCGAGTTCGACGAGGCGATGGTCAAGGGGATCGCCGACATCTTTGTCGAAAAGGGCCTCAAGGACGCGGGATACGAGTACGTCAACCTCGACGACTGCTGGGCCCTGCCGCAACGCGACGCGAACGGCAAGCTGGTGCCCGACCCCGCGCGATTCCCCAATGGGATCAAGGCGGTCGCCGACTACGTCCACTCGAAGGGCCTCAAGCTCGGCATCTACACCAGCGCGGGCACCAAGACCTGCAATTCAGCGGGCTTTCCCGGCGCTCTCGGCCATGAACGCAGCGACGCCCAGCAGTTCGCCGACTGGGGCGTCGACTACCTCAAGTACGACAACTGCAACAACCAGGGTGTGGACGCGAAACAGCGGTACATCGCGATGCGCGACGCGCTGCGAGCCGCCTCCGAGACCACCGGCAGGCCCATCGTCTACAGCATCTGCGAATGGGGCGAGAACAAGCCCTGGGAGTGGGCCGCGGACGTCGGCCACCTGTGGCGCACCACGGGCGACATCAGCGACAGCTGGGGCTCCATGGTGTCGATCATGAAGCAGAACCTGCCGCTGGCGAAGTACGCGGGCCCGGGGCGCTGGAACGACCCCGACATGCTGGAAGTGGGCAACGGCGGCATGACGGACACCGAGTACCGTACGCACTTCTCGATGTGGTCGATCATGGCCGCGCCGCTGCTCATCGGCTCCGACCTGCGCAAGGCCTCCCCCGAGACCTTCGAGATCCTCGGCAACGAAGAGGTCATCGCCGTCGACCAGGACCCGCTGGGCAGGCAGGGCGAGGTCGTCTCCTCCCGGGGCGGGCGCTGGGTCGTCGCCAAGGAGATGAAGGACGGCAGCCGCGCCGTCGCCCTCTTCAACGAGACCGGCACCGCGCAGTCCGTGTCCACGACGGCGAAGGCCGTCGGCCTCCCCGAAGCCGACGCGTACACCCTGCGCGATCTGTGGGAGCACAAGAGCTACAACACGGCGGGCCGGATCGCGGCGACCGTTCCCGCCCACGGCACGGTACTGCTGCGCGTGTCCGCCGACGGCAAGTGGGCCCACCAGCCGCCCGCCGTCGAACTCGGCCTCGACGGGGGCCTGTTCGTGGAGGCGGGCGAACCCACGAAGGTCACCTCCAAGGTCACCAACCTCGGCCGCACGCCCGCCCAGCGGGTCTCCGTGGCGCTCGGCGCTCCCTCCGGGTGGGCCGTGAAGGCCACCTCCCCGACGACGGCGCGCTCGCTGCGGACCGGCAAGACGCTCGCCACGTCCTGGACGGTCACCGCGCCCGCGGGCACCGGGCCGGGAGCGTACGACGTGCGCCTCAAGGCCACCTACCGCTCGCCGCACGGCGCGCGGGCCGAGAAGACGCTGCCGCTCACAGCACAGGTCGTCGTCGCGCCGCCCGCGGGCAACTCGCCGCTCAGCGGCCTGCCGTGGCTCTCCGCGACCAACGGCTGGGGCCCCGTGGAGCGCGACACCAGCAACGGCGACCGCGGCCTCGGCGACGGCAGGCCGATCACCATCGGCGGAAAGGTGTACGCGAAGGGCCTCGGGGCGCACGCAGAGAGCTCCGTCGAGTACTACACCGGAGCGGCCTGTGAGAAGGTCACCGCGCAGGTCGGCGTCGACGACGAGACGATCGTGAAGGGCACGATCGCCTTCGAGATCTGGGCGGACGGCAGGAAGACCGCCTCGACCGGTGTGCTCACCAACGCGATGCCCGCACAGGAACTGTCCGCGGACGTGACCGGCGCCCAGGTCGTACGCCTCGTCGTCACGGACGGCGGGGACGGCATCGACTCCGACCACGGCGACTGGGCGGAGGCCACGCTGACCTGCTGAGACCGGCCACCGGACGCCCCCGTCACCGTTCCCTTGCTCAGCCGCCCACCGCCGACCGCAGCTCCACGGCCGCACTCGGCTCACCGTCAAGTGCGGCCGCCGCCGCCCCCACAAGCCCCGCATCCGTTCCCGTCAGCGCCGGGGCCACGGTCAGATGGCGTACGAAGGAGAGCGTGGCGTAGTCCCTCAGGGCGCGGCGCAGCGGGGTGAAGAGCACGTCGCCCGCCTTCGCCACTCCCCCGCCGATCACCGCGATGTCGATCTCGACGAGGGTCGCCGTCGCGGCGATCCCGGCGGCCAGCGCCTGGGCCGCCCGCTCGAAGGAGGCGAGCGCGACCGGGTCCCCCGCGCGGGCGGCGGCCGCCACCGCGGCCGCCGACGTGTCGCCGTCGGGGCCCGGCCGCCAGCCGTCCCGCACGGCGCGGCGCGCGATGTTCGGGCCGCTCGCTATCCGCTCGACGCAGCCGCGCGCCCCGCACGGGCAGGGGTCGCCGTCCAGGTCCACGCTGATGTGACCGATGTGACCGGCGTTTCCGGTGGGACCCCTGTGCAGCTTGCCGCCGAGGACGAGGCCGCCGCCGACGCCCGTGGAGACGACCATGCACAGCGCGTTGTCGTGGCCTCGTGCGGCGCCCTGCCAGTGCTCGGCGGCGGTCATCGCCACGCCGTCGCCGACCAGGACGACGGGCAGGCCGCCGGTGACCGCGCGGACGCGGTCGACCAGGGGATAGCCGCGCCAGCCGGGGACGTTGACGGGACTGACCGTGCCGGCCGACGCGTCCACGGGCCCCGCGCTGCCGATGCCCACGGCCGCCGCCCGGCCCCAGAGCTCACCGGCGGTCAGCTCGCCGAGGACCTCCTCGACCGCCCGCATCACCGTGTCGCCGTCCTCGCGCGCCGGGGTCGGCCGCTGCGCGCGCAGAAGAATCCGGCCGTGCCCGTCCACCAGGGCTCCGGCGATCTTGGTGCCGCCGATGTCGAGTGCGGCGACGAGGTCCATGTGCATCTGTGTCGGGTCTCCTGGTGTATCGGCAGGCCGGAGAGTGCGAAGGTCAGTCTCCCTTGCATCTGACAACGTTGTCCAGGCCCTATGCTCGACGCCACACGCTTGACGACTTCACGCTCGACGACTTCACGCTCGACGACTTCACGCTCGACGACTTCACGCTCGACGACTTCACGCTCGACGACTTCACGCTTGACGACTTCACGCTCGACGACTTCACGCTCGACGACATCATGGACGACAGGACAGGACAGCGCATCGTGGCCGAGACCGCCGCCCGACGACCCGAGAACCGTTACGGCAACCGGCCGACCATGAAAGACGTCGCCTCCCGCGCCGGAGTCGGCCTGAAGACGGTCTCGCGCGTCGTGAACGGTGAGCCGGGCGTCACGCCCGACACCGAACGCCGTGTCCAGGAGGCCATCGAGGCCCTGGGCTTTCGCCGCAACGACAGCGCGCGCGTGCTGCGCAAGGGCCGCACCGCCAGCATCGGCCTCGTCCTGGAGGACCTCGCCGACCCCTTCTACGGTCCGCTGAGCCGTGCCGTGGAGGAGGTCGCGCGGGCGCACGGGGCGCTGCTCATCAACGGATCGAGCGCCGAGGACCCGGACCGCGAGCAGGAGTTGGTGCTCGCGCTGTGCGCGCGGCGGGTCGACGGGCTCGTGGTGATCCCGGCCGGTGACGACCACCGCTATCTGGAACCGGAGATCGCGGCGGGCGTCGCCACCGTCTTCGTCGACCGGCCCGCCGGGAAGATCGACGCCGACGTGGTGCTCTCCGACAGCTTCGGCGGTGCGCGGGACGGCGTCGCGCATCTCATCGCGCATGGTCACCGCCGTATCGGCTTCATCGGCGACCAGCCGCGCATCCACACCGCCATAGAGCGGCTGCGGGGCTACCGCGCCGCGATGGAGGACGCGGGCATCCCGGTCGACGAGGCCTGGGTGTCGCTCGGCGTCACTGATCCGGAGCGGGTCCGCACCGCGGCCGAGACGATGCTGGGCGGGCCCGAGCCGGTCACGGCGGTCTTCGCGGGCAACAACCGTGTGACGGTGACCGTCGTGCGCGTCCTGGCCTCGCTCGACCGCCCCGTGGCCCTGGTCGGCTTCGACGACATCGAGCTCGCGGATCTGCTGAGCCCGGGGGTGACGGTCGTCGCGCAGGACGCGGCGCAGCTGGGCAGGACGGCGGCGGAGCGGCTGTTCCGGCAGCTCGACGGCGCGTCGGAGGCCCCGGAGCGGGTCGAGCTGCCGACGCGGCTCATCACGCGCGGGTCCGGCGAGCTGCCGCCCGCCGACTGATCCGGCCGGCTCGATCGGCACGACTGGCTCGACCGGCTCGACCGGCTCTGTCGACTCGACTGGCACTACTGGCACTACTGGCTCGACCTGCCCGACCGACTCTGTCGGCTCGACCGGCACGACTGGCTCAACCTGCCCGACCGACTCTGTCGGCTCGACCGGCACGACCGGCTCGACCTGCCGACCGGCTCTGTCGACTCGACCTGCCCGACCGGCACGACCAGCCCGACCGGCACGACCTGCCCGACCGGCACGACCGGCTCACCTGCCCGACCGGCTCAATTGAATCGGCCGGCTCGACTGACTCGGCCGGACCGGCCGGTTCGACTGACTCGGTCGAGTTGGGGAAGGGAGCCTGTCATGACCACCGCATTGATCATCGGCGACATCCAGCAGGGCATCACGAGCGGCTACCCGTTCGCCAGGCGCGTCGTGCCTCAGCTCTCCGAACTCGTTCCGCGCGCCCGCGCGGCCGGCGTCCTCATCGTGTTCGTGCATTTCGCCGTCCGCGGCAACGGCGCCGACCTGCCACCGGACAACGCGCTGTTCAAGACGTTCCACGAAGCCGGGGACACCTTCCACGAAGGGTCGGCGGGGACCGAGATCGCGCTGCCGGTCGCCGACGAGGACGTCGTCGTACTGAAGCGCCGCGCCAGCGCGTTCGCCGGCACGGACCTCGACCTCGTGCTCCGCGCGCGCGGCGTCGACACCGTGGCGGTCGCCGGGGTCGCGACCAGCGCGATGGTGGCGGCGACGTGCTACGACGCGGCGGACCGCGACTACCGCGTGACCGTGCTGCGTGACGGCTGCGCCGACGGCGACACGGCGATACACGACTTCTTCATGGACGCCGTCTTCCCCACCCGTGGGTTCGAGGTCGCGTCGTGCTCCGACTGGCACGGAGCGGCACCGCTCACGGAGCGGCTACGGCCGGAAGACGACCGCGAGAGCGATCAGCACACCGAGAGCCAGCAGCCCGCCGACGGCTCCGAAGACTAGGGCGATCTGCCGGCTCGCGGGCGGGAGCTCCTTCCAGCCGAGTGCCTCGGCCTCGCCGCGGATCAGGCGGTGGCCGTCGGCGGAGGAGAACGAGGTCCGCTCGCTGCCGTCCAGCGAGCGGCTCCACGTCCGGTAGCGGCTCCGGCCGGTCTGCACCGTTCTCCGCGGCGGCCCCACGGCACCGCGCTCTTCGGTGCGGACGATGTCCGTCATGACGAAGGTCTTCTCGTGCGGGCGCAGTTCGACGCGGTAGGTGTGCACCTGGGTGACGCGTCGGCTCGGCTGCGGGACGTCCACCACCAGGTCGAAGCCTCGCTCGGTCCGCCGCGGACGGTACGACGTGCCGACCGTGGCGGCTTCCACGCGGGCGTACAGCGTCTGTGGATCGACGACGCCGCCGCCTGCGTCGCGGGGTGCGTTCATCTGCTCGATTCCTGTCTCGGTACCGCCTCAGCAGGTGGGCAGGCCCGGCAGCGGCTTGTCGTTGTCGCCGCCCTTGATGTAGACGTCGCTGACGAAGACGTCGGTGTTGCCGCTGTCGTCGTCCGTCTTCGCCCACCAGACGTTCGTCCACTGGCCGTGGGTCTCGCGGCGGCCCAGGTTCTGCTGGCAGTAGAAGTAGTTGGTGCCCGCGTTCAGAGTGCCCACGTGGGCGCCGCCCGCCGTGTACGACTTCGAGGTCTGCCACACGTCGCAGTTGTACTTGCCGCCGCCCGCCGGATGACAGACGGGGTCCGGCGCCGAACCACCCCCGGTCGGCTTGGTGGTGGGGTCGGGGCGCGAGGACCCGTCGCCGTCCTTGCCCTTGTCCTTGTCCCGGTCGGACGTTTCCTCGCCGTCCCGGTCGTCCTTGCCGTCCTTGTCGGCGCCCTCGGTGTCGCCGGAGGGCTTCGTGTCCGGCTTGCGGGGCTTCTCGTCGCCCTGCTCCGACGGCTTCGGCCGCTTCGACTCGCCACCGCCGAGCGGTCCGCGGCTGCCGTCGTCCTCGGCCGAGCCCGCGCCTCCGGCCGCCACATCCTTGCGCGCCTGACCGCCGTCGGCGCTGTCGTCCTTGCCGTTGAGTACGGCCACGGTGGCGCCGGTCGCGGCAAGGACGACGGCCACGGCAGCGGCGGCGAGCAACGCGCGGCCCCGGCGCGGGCGTTGGGTGGAGCGGGTCTCGGCACGGCTCGCGGAGGCGGCAGGGGTGGGGGCCTGGTGCCCCAGGTGGGCGGGCGGGGCCGGTTCCTGCGGGGCCGCGGAGGGTGGCGGTCCGAATCCCGGCGGCGGGGTGCCGGGAATGCTGCGCTCGGTCGTCCCGTACGGCGCAGGGGCGGTCTCCCGGGGCGTCGCGCCCGCCTCCCCTTGCGCCGTCGCCGCGCCCACTTCCCCTTGCGCCGTCGCCGCCACACCGGCCAGCAGCAGCCGCGCCGAGTCCGCGTCCGGGCGCGCCTGCGGGTCCTTGTGCATGAGCTGCCGCAGTACGGGAGTCAGGGGTCCCGAGCGCCGGGGCTCGGGAAGCGGGTCGGTGACGATCGCGGTGAGCGTGGACCACGTCGACGTACGACGGAAGGGCGAGGCGCCCTCGACCGCGGCGTACAGCGTGGCGCCGAGGGCCCAGACGTCGGAGGCGGGGCCCGGGTCGTGGCCCTGGGCACGCTCGGGCGCCAAGTAGTCCAGCGAGCCGACCAGTTCGCCGCTGCGGGTGAGGTGGGTGGCCGAGCCGTCGCCCGGGTCGTCCATCGTGGCGATGCCGAAGTCGGTGAGGACGACGCGTCCTCCGGACTCCAGGAGGATGTTGCCGGGCTTCACGTCGCGGTGCAGGACGCCCACGCGGTGCGCCGCGGCCAGGGCCTCCATCACCTCGGCACCGATGGCGGCGGCCGCACGGGGGTCGAGCGGGCCGTGGTCGCGCAGCACGTCGTCCAGGGACGGGCCGTCGACGAGCTCCATGACGATGAGGGGCCGCCCGTCGACCTCCGCCACGTCGTGCACGGCGACCACTCCGGAGTGGCGCACCCGGGCGGCCGCCCGTGCCTCGCGCTGCATCCGCAGGCGCAGGTCGGCCAGCTCGGGCCCCGCCGCGTCCGTGTACGTCCGCAGTTCCTTGACCGCGACCTCGCGGTGCAGCACCTCGTCGACGGCGCGCCACACGACGCCCATGCCGCCGCGGCCGAGCTGGGCCACGACGCGATAGCGCCCGGCGAGAAGTCTGCCGACCCCGTCGGACTGTTCCTGATCCCCCGGACGCGCCGGGCCCCCAGGCTGTGGCTGGTCCCCCGGCTGTGTCTGATCCCCCGAATGCACTGCTGCCCCGTTCTGTGACACCACTTTCTGTGGCGTACAGACTACGGGGCAGTGGTGACGGCAGAGGCCGGTGTTACTTGCCCGATGCCGTGAGGTCGCCGCGGCGCGGGCCCGCGAAGCCCTGCAGGCGGGCCAGGGTGAGGCCGGTGAGGCGGGTGACCTCGCCCGCGTCGAGGGCGCCGCAGTCCAGGCCGCGCAGCAGGTACCCGGCGAGGGCCTTCGCGGTGGCGGGCTCGTCGGCCACGCCGCCGCCCTCGTGGTGGCCTGCGTAGGCGGCCAGGCGCGCGGCGGCCGACTCGAAGCCCTCGCGGTAGAACGCGAACACCGCGGCGTAGCGCGTGGGGATGTGGCCCGGGTGCATGTCCCAGCCCTGGTAGTAGGCGCGGGCCAGGGCGCGCCGGGTGAGGCCGTAGTGCAGCCGCCAGGCGTCGTGGACCTGCTCGGTGGAGCCGACGGGCAGGACGTTGGTGGAGCCGTCGGACACGCGTACTCCGGTGCCCGCGGCGGCGACCTGCATGACGGCCTTGGCGTGGTCGGCGGCCGGGTGGTCGCTGGCCTGGTAGGCGGCGCTGACGTGGAGGCAGGCGCTGTAGTCGAAGGTGCCGTAGTGCAGCCCGGTCGCGCGGCCCTCGGCGGCCTGGATCATGCGGGCCACGGCGGCGGTGCCGTCGGTGGCGAGGATGGACTGGCTGGTCTCGATCTGGATCTCGAAGCCGATGCGGCCCTGTTCCAGGCCGCGCGCCTTCTCGAACTCCTCCAGGAGGCGCACCATCGCGGTGACCTGCTCCGGGTACGTCACCTTCGGCAGGGTCAGGACGAGTCCGTCGGGCAGGCCGCCCGCCTCCATGAGGCCGGACAGGAAGACGTCGAGGGTGCGGATGCCCCGGTCGCGTACGGCCTCCTCCATGCACTTCATGCGGATGCCCATGTACGGGGCCGCCGTGCCGTTCTTGTACGCCTCGGCGACCAGGCGGGCCGCGCGGGCGGCGTCCTGGTCCTCGTCGGCGCCCTTGTAGCCGTCCTCGAAGTCGATGCGCAGGTCTTCGATCGGCTCGCGCTCCAGCTTGGTGCGCACGCGCGTGTAGACGGCGTCGGCGAGGTCGTCGCCCAGGCCGAGGACAGCGGCGAAGGACGCGGCGTCCGGGGCGTGCTCGTCGAGCATCTCCAGGGCCTTGTCGCCCCAGGTGCGCAGGGTGTCGGCGGTGAACTGCTCGCCGGGGACGTACACGGTGTGGACGGGCTGGCGGGTGCCTGGGTCGCCGGGGTAGCGGCGGTCGAGCTCCGCGTCCACCGGGGCGAGGGAAGCGCTGATGCCCTCGCTGACAGCGCCGGCGAGGCTCGTTGCCACCTTCTCTTGCTGACCCATTCCTGCATCCTCCACACGCTCGGTGCCGCGCCCGGCATTTCCGCTTCACGGAATCAACAATCCGTATAGCGAAGTTATCCGTGACCTTCGTGCTGGTCAACACCCTCTCGTGTCGTGGACCCGCCACCGACCACGGGAGTTCACGCTTGTCCCGGATTCTTCTCCCGCTGTCTCAGATCCTGCTTCCGCACCCCTGTGCGCGCGCCCCATCCTGACCACGCGCCCCGAACCGAAGGAGACCGTGTGCCGACCGAGTCACGCGTCACGCGCCGTTCCGGCCTGCGGACGGTGTTCGCCGCAGCCGCCGCGATCCCCCTGCTCAGCACGGCCCTGTCCGCGGGGCCCGCGCACGCGGTGCAGCGGCCCGGCCGCCGTCTGGAGGTCATGTCGTTCAACCTCCGCTACGCGAGCGCCACACCGCCGAACACCTGGGCCGAGCGCCGCCCGGTGACCCGGGAGCTGCTGCGCCGCGCGAGGCCGCACGTCATCGGCACGCAGGAGGGCCTCTACCAGCAGGTGCGGGACATCGAGGCGGATCTCGGCCCGCACTACGACTGGATCGGCACGGGCCGCGCGGGCGGCAGCCGCGACGAGTTCATGGCCGTCTTCTACGACACGCGCAGGCTGGCCCCGGTCGAGTACGACCACTACTGGCTGTCGGACACCCCGGAAGTGATCGGCTCCAACACCTGGGGCGGCGGCTCCATCCGGATGGTCACCTGGGTCCGCTTCCACGACCTGCGCACGGACGACGAGCTGTACGTCCTCAACACGCACCTCGACAACGCGTCCCAGCACGCACGCGCGCGGGCCGCGCAGCTGATCGTCGAACGCCTCGCCCGCCTCGACCGGTCCCTGCCCCTCGTGATGACGGGCGACTTCAACGTGGCCGCGCACAAGAACCCGGTGTACGACACGCTCCTGGGCGCCGGCCTCGTCGACAGCTGGGACGCGGCGGACCGGCGGAGCAAGGCGTACGCCACGTTCCACGGCTACAAGCCCCTCACCCCGGACGGCGACCGCATCGACTGGATCCTGACGACGCCCGGGGTGCGGGTGCACGAGGCGGCGATCAACACGTTCTCGCTTGGCGGGCAGTTCCCGAGCGACCATCTGCCGGTGCAGGCGAGCCTGTCCCTGTGACGCGCCGAGGCCCCCGCCCCCGCACGGCGCGGGGACGAGGGCCTCGGACGGCCGACGAGCTCAGCCCTTGCGGGTCTTGACCTCTTCGGTGAGCTGCGGGACGACCTCGAAGAGGTCGCCGACCACGCCGTAGTCGACCAGGTCGAAGATCGGGGCCTCGGCGTCCTTGTTGATGGCCACGATGGTCTTCGAGGTCTGCATGCCGGCGCGGTGCTGGATCGCACCGGAGATGCCGGACGCGATGTACAGCTGCGGGGAGACCGACTTGCCGGTCTGGCCCACCTGGTTGGAGTGCGGGTACCAGCCGGCGTCGACGGCGGCACGCGAGGCGCCGACGGCGGCACCGAGCGAGTCGGCGAGGTTCTCGATGAGCGAGAAGTTCTCGGCGCCGTTGACGCCACGGCCGCCGGAGACCACGATCGCGGCCTCGGTCAGGTCGGGGCGGCCCGTCGACTCGCGCGGGGTGCGCGAGACGACCTTGGTGCCGGTGGCCTTCTCGGAGAAGGAGACCGAGAGGGCCTCGACGGCGCCCGCGGCCGGGGCGGCCTCCACGGCGGCCGAGTTCGGCTTGACCGTGATGACCGGGGTGCCGTTGGAGACACGGGACTTGGTGGTGTACGAGGCGGCGAACGCGGACTGCGTGGCCACCGGGCCCTCGTCGCCGGCCTCGAGGTCGACGGCGTCGGTGATGATGCCGGACTTGATGCGGACCGCGAGGCGGGCCGCGATCTCCTTGGCCTCGGCGGAGGAGGGCACGAGCACCGCGACCGGGGACACGGCCTCGTACGCGGCCTGCAGCGCGTCCACCTTCGGTACGACGAGGTAGTCGGCGAACTCGGGGGCGTCGGCGGTGAGGACCTTCACCGCGCCGTGCTCGGCGAGCGTGGCGGCGGTGGCCTCGGCGCCGGCACCGAGGGAGACGGCGACGGGGTCGCCGATGCGGCGGGCCAGGGTCAGCAGCTCCAGGGTGGGCTTGCGGACGGCGCCGTCCACGTGGTCGACGTAGACGAGAACTTCAGCCATGGGACTTCAATCTCCTGCGATACGAAGAAGTTGGGGCGGTTGAGGGGGTGACTGAAGCTCAGATGAACTTCTGGCCGGCGAGGAACTCAGCCAGCTGCTTGCCGCCCTCGCCCTCGTCCTTGACGATCGTGCCGGCCGTGCGGGCCGGACGCTCCGCGGCGGAGTCCACCTTGGTCCAGGCACCCTCGAGGCCGACCTCTTCGGCGTCGATGTCCAGGTCGTCCAGGTCGAGCGACTCCACCGGCTTCTTCTTGGCGGCCATGATGCCCTTGAAGGACGGGTAGCGGGCCTCGCCCGACTGGTCCGTCACGGACACGACGGCCGGCAGGGACGCCTCCAGCTGCTCGCTGGCGCTGTCGCCGTCACGGCGGCCCTTGACGACACCGTCCTCCACGGAAACCTCGGAGAGCAGCGTGACCTGCGGGACGCCGAGGCGCTCCGCGAGGATCGCCGGCAGCACGCCCATGGTGCCGTCGGTGGAGGCCATACCGGCGATGACCAGGTCGTAACCGGTCTTCTCGATGGCCTTGGCGAGCACCAGCGAGGTGCCCATCACGTCGGTGCCGTGCAGGTCGTCGTCCTCGACGTGGACGGCCTTGTCGGCGCCCATGGAGAGCGCCTTGCGCAGCGCGTCCTTGGCGTCCTCGGGGCCGACGGTCAGCACGGTGATCTCCGCGTCGTCCGCCTCGTCGGCGATCTGCAGTGCCTGCTCGACCGCGTACTCGTCGAGCTCCGACAGGAGGCCGTCGACGTCGTCGCGGTCGACGGTCAGGTCATCGGCGAAGTGCCGGTCGCCGGTGGCGTCGGGCACGTACTTCACACAGACAACGATCCTCAGGCTCACGCCGGCTCTCCTACTGCATCGTCTTTATCGGGCTGCTGCCTCGGCTTATGGCTACTGCCTTCTTGCAGGCAGCATAGGCGCCGGAAGCGGCGGATCACGGTCGGGGCGGCCCGCGCTCCGAACGAAATATTACTCATGAGTACACCCAGTTCATTCCCACTGAGCAAGCGCTTTGAACTGTGACCTTCCCAACGCTCCGTAAGCACGCGGAGCGCCCGTCCACGGGAACTCTCAGTCGCGCAGAGCGTTGAAGCGCCCCTGGTGGTACAGGAGCGGGCGCCCCTCCTCCGCGCGGTCGCCGACGACGGCCTCCGCGATCACGATGCGGTGGTCCCCCGCGGGCACGCGCGCCACGATCCGGCACACCAGCCAGGCCAGCGCGCCGTCAAGGACGGGCACGCCCTCCGGACCCTCGCGCCAGGCGGTGGGCGCCGCGAAGCGGTCGGCCCCGCTGCGGGCGAACGTGGCGGCGAGCTCCTGCTGGTGCTCGCCGAGTATGTGGACGCCGACGTGCGCGGCCTCGGAGACCGCGGGCCAGCTGGAGGAGCCGAGGCCGATGCCGAAGGAGAGCATCGGGGGCTCCGCCGAGACGGAGACGAGCGAGGTGGCGGTGAAGCCGACGGGGCGGGAGCCCCGGGAGCCGTCCGACGCGGTGATCACCGCGACACCGGCGGCGTGCTGCCGGAAGACCGAGCGCAGCAGGTCGGGGGTGGCGAGCCGGGGAGTGCTGAGGGCTGGCGATGCCGTCATGGAGTTGTCCTTCTGCCGGGGGTTGCCGGAGGTACGAGCGGAGGCGTCGTTGCTCAGCACTGCGGACAGCGCGCGCTGGCGTGGCGGCCGAGGTCCACGTGGACACGCTCGTACAGAAGGAGATCCCGGGGCATGTAGGCAGGCTCGCGATAGATGCCGCGTGCAGTCAAGTCCGTTCCGCAATGTGAAAGGAGCGTCACGGCCTCGGAGCGCCCGTCGTGACCTGCGCCGCAGCGGGTCACACGGCCTCCCCGAGAGCGGCGATCACGTCGGCTTTGCGGGGCTGTCCGGCGGCGCGCCGCACCACGTGTCCCGCCGCGTCCAGGACGAACACGGTGGGGGTCTTGAGGATGTGCAGTTCCCGTACGAGATCGAGCCGTGCCTCGGCGTCGATCTCCACGTGGGCCACGCCGGGGACCAGCTCCGCCACCTCCGCGAGGACTCTGCGGGTCGCCCGGCAGGGCTGGCAGAAGGCGCTGGAGAACTGCACGAGCGTCGCCCGCTCCCCGAGCCGCTCGCCGATGTCCGTCGCGCCGAGCCGCCGCCCGGCGGTCTCGCGTCCCCGCACCTTCTCCTCCTCGCACACCTCTGTCTCCAGCGTCTCTGGAGTACAGCATCCGTCCGCCCCCGATGATTCCTACGTGACGAGAATCTCCCGGATTGACGGCACCAAGACTGGTCACTCGTCCGTTCTTGGGGCACGATCTGCGCAACGCCGAAAAACCTACGGCTGCGTAACTTCCCGCCGGGAACCCCCTCCCCAGGCAGAAACGAAGGGTCCTCCCCACCCATGGCAGAGCTTGTCTACCGTCCGGTCATCGGTGCCGCGAAAACCCTGTTCAAGGCATGGGACCTGAAGATCGACTGCAAGGGGTCGGAGAACATCCCACGCTCCGGCGGCGCGGTCCTGGTCAGCAACCACATCAGCTACCTCGACTTCATCTTCGACGGTCTCGCCGCGCTGCCGCAGAAGCGTGTGGTGCGGTTCATGGCGAAGGAGTCGGTGTTCCGGCACAAGATCTCCGGGCCGCTGATGCGCGGGATGAAGCACATCCCCGTCGACCGCGACAAGGGCGAGACGGCGTACACCCACGCCCTCGACTCGCTGCGCTCCGGGGAAATCATCGGCGTCTTCCCCGAGGCGACGATCTCGCAGTCGTTCACGCTGAAGACGTTCAAGTCCGGTGCCGCGCGGCTGGCCCAGGAGGCCGGTGTGCCGCTGATCCCGATGGCGCTGTGGGGCACGCAGCGGCTGTGGACCAAGGGGCACCCCCGCAACTTCAGGCGCAGCCACCTGCCGATCACCATCCGTGTCGGCGAGCCGGTCGAGGCGCCGAAGGACCAGTACGCGGGCGCGATCACGCGACGGCTGCGCGAGCGCTGCCAGGAGCTTCTGGAGGCCGCGCAGCGCGCCTACCCCGTGCGGCCCAAGGGTCCGGACGACACGTGGTGGATGCCGGCGCACCTCGGCGGGACCGCGCCGACCCCGGCCGAGGTGAAGGCGTCAGAGGCCGGCTGACGGGACTTGGTGCGGCGCGCGGACGGTAAACCGCGCGCCGGGCTGAACTTCTCCAGGAGTTCGGCGAGTTCGGCGCCCCGCCGCTTCGAGACCGGCATCGGGCCCCATGCCTTCGAGCAGGAAGAGCGCGTTCACCGACTCCTCGGCGAGGCGGGTGCGCGGGCCCTGCCGCCAGTTCCAGCGGCGGCAGATGACGCCCTCGTCGTCGCACCACACGACCTCGCCCGCGTCGGGGTGCTCCACGAGCCGCTCCCCCGCGGCGGCAGTGACGAAGCCCTCCTCGCCGGTGGCCCGCACCAGCCTCACAGTTCCGAGGGGTAGATCTGCCAGAGGTGCTGCCGGTCGCGGGCTTCTTGGAGCACGCGGAGCGCCACGGGGCTCGGTTCAGCATAGAGGACTGGATAGTCCACTTCGTTGTACTCGGGATTCACCGGCCAGGCCAGTCGCTCCTCGCCGATGCGGAACTGCGCGTCGACGCCGTCGGGGATGTTGCCGCGCGGGTCCTGCCGGTGCCAGGCGCCGTCGAGCCGTACGGCGACCAGGCCGTGCAGGGAGTAGCCGCTGGTGTTGTCGTCCCGCAGGCGCTGGTAGCAGAAGCCCGTCGGGATGTCCTCGGCGCGCAGCAGGGCGGCCAGGGCGTGGGACTTGGCGGTGCAGATGCCGGTGCGTTCGCGCAGCACGTCGGAGGCGCGCCAGGTGACCTCCATGCGGCCCGAGTCCTGCGAGTGCGGAATGGCGTCGCGCACGAACTCGAAGGCGGCGCGCGCGTATGCGTAGGTGTCGGCGGATGCATTTGCGAGACCGGCCGCTGTCTCGCGGACCAGCGGATGGTGGTGGTCGATGACCTCGTCCGCGGCCAAGTACGCAGACAGGTCGGGTTTTTCCTGGGTCAGCTGCATGCCACGGGAGCATAGGAATACGCCCGACCGTACGTCAATGACTTTACGGTCGGACGTATAAGTATGCGGCAACAGATCAGCACGCCATCAGCGCGCCATCTCCTCCTTGAGCGCCGCGAGGAACCCGTCGACGTCCTCTTCCCTCGTGTCGAACGCGCACATCCAGCGGACGTCGCCGGCCGCCTCGTTCCAGAAGTAGAAGCGGTACTTCTTCTGGAGACGCTCGCTCACGTCGTGCGGCAGGCGGGCGAAGACGGCGTTGGCCTGCACGGGGTAGAGGATCTCCACGCCGTGCACGGAGCGGACGCCTTCGGCGAGGCGCTGCGCCATCTCGTTCGCGTGCCGGGCGTTGCGCAGCCACAGGTCCTTGGCGAGCAGGGCCTCCAGCTGCACCGAGACGAAGCGCATCTTCGAGGCTAGCTGCATCGACATCTTGCGCAGGTGCTTCATGTGGCGCACGGCGTCCTGGTTGATGACCACGACGGCCTCGCCGAACAGCGCGCCGTTCTTCGTGCCGCCCAGCGACAGGATGTCGACGCCCACCGCGTTCGTGAACGTCCGCATGGGGACGTCGAGCGCGGCCGCGGCGTTGGCTATCCGGGAGCCGTCCAGGTGCACCTTCATGCCGAGCTGGTGCGCGTGGTCGCAGATCGCGCGGATCTCGTCGGGCGTGTAGAGCGTGCCCAGTTCGGTGTTCTGCGCGATCGAGACGACCTGCGGCATGGCCCGGTGCTCGTCGTCCCAGCCGAACGCCTGCTTGTCGATCAGCTCGGGGGTGAGCTTGCCGTCGGGCGTGGGCACGGTGAGCAGCTTGAGCCCGGCCATGCGCTCGGGTGCGCCGCCCTCGTCCACGTTGATGTGCGCGGACTCGGCGCAGATCACCGCGCCCCAGCGGTCGGCGAGCGCCTGGAGCGCGACGACGTTGGCGCCCGTGCCGTTGAACACCGGGAACGCCTCGGCGGTCGGCCCGAAGTGGCCGCGGATCACCCGCTGGAGGTTTGCCGTGTAGTCGTCCTCGCCGTACGCGATCTGGTGACCGCCGTTGGCGAGCGCGAGGGCGGCCATGACCTCCGGGTGGGCGCCCGCGTAGTTGTCGCTGGCGAAGCCGCGGACGTCCGGGTCGTGGTGGCGCCGGGCGTCCGTCTTCGGCGGGTTCACGGCTTCTCTGGCGGCAGCGGTCACGGCTTCTCGGTCAGCCACAAGCGGTTTCCGTTCACTTCCTTGGCGGACTTCTCCCAGACGCCGGCGATGGCCTCGGCCAGCTCCTTGACGTCCGTGAAGCCCGCGAACTTCGCGTCGGGCCGGGCCTCGCGCATCGCGTCGTGCACCAACGCCTTGACCACCAGGATGGCAGCCGCCGCGCGCGGTCCTTCCTCGCCCCCCGCCTTACGGAAGCCGTCGGCGAGGGCGAGTGTCCAGGCCTCGGCCGCCGCCTTGGCCGCGGAGTACGCCGCGTTGCCCGCGGTCGGCTTGGACGCGCCCGCCGCACTGATCAGCAGGTAGCGGCCGCGGTCGCTGCGCCGCAGGGCGTCCTCGAAGGCGAGGGAGGTGTGCTGCACGGTGCGGATCAGGAGCTTCTCGAGGAAGTCCCAGTCGGTGATCTTGGTCTCGGCGAAGCTCTTGCTGCCGCGCCAGCCGCCGACGAGGTGGACCAGGCCGTCGATCCGCCCGAACTCCTTCTCCGTGCGCGTCGCCCACTCGCGGGCGGCGTCCAGATCGAGCAGGTCGACCGTGTCACCTATGACGGTGGCCCCGCCGTGCGCGTACCGCGCGGCGTCCACCGCTTCGGCGAGGCTTGCGGCGTCGGCGTCGGCGGCCACGACCGTGGCTCCCGCCTCGGCCAGCCTGAGCAGTGTGGCTCGTCCCGCGGGTCCGGCCGCGCCGGCGACCGCGACCACGGCTCCATCGAGTGCGGACATCTTCCTCGCCTCCTCCTGGCGGCCGCTCACGCGGCGGCCTTCTCGGCGCCCGTGGAAGCGGTGATCCCCTTGGTGGAGGCGATCACGTGCTTCAGCTTCTTGGAGAGCGCCTCATAGAACATGCTGAGCGGAAATTCGTCGGGAAGCACCTCATCGACGAGCTTTCGCGGCGGCAGCGAGGTGTCAAGGGCGTCGGGGCCCTTGGCCCAGCGCGATCCGGGGTGCGGGGCGAGGTACGTGGAGACCAGGTCGTACGCGGCGAACCAGTGGACCAGCTTCGGGCGGTCGATGCCCGCGCGGTAGAGGTCCTCGATCTCGCCGCACAGCTGGTTGGTGATCTCCGGCGCGCGCTGCCAGTCGATCCTGAGCTGGTTGTCGGTCCAGCGGACCACGTCGTGCTTGTGGAGGTAGGCGAAGAGGAGCTGGCCGCCGAGTCCGTCGTAGTTCTTGACGCGGTCGCCGGTGACCGGGAAGCGGAACATCCGGTCGAAGAGGACGGCGTACTGCACGTCGCGTGCCTGCGGGACGCCCTCGGCCTCCAGCTTCACGGCCTCCTTGAAGGCGGTGAGGTCGCAGCGCAGCTCTTCGAGGCCGTACATCCAGAACGGCTGGCGCTGCTTGATCATGAAGGGGTCGAACGGCAGGTCGCCGTGGCTGTGGGTGCGGTCGTGGACCATGTCCCACAGGACGAACGCCTGCTGGCAGCGGTCCTGGTCGCCGACCATCTCGCGGATGTCGTCGGGCAGTTCGAGCCCGAGGAGGTCCACGGCGGCCTCGGTGACGCGGCGGAAGCGGGCCGCCTCGCGGTCACAGAAGATGCCGCCCCAGGAGAAGCGCTCGGGGGCCTCGCGCACGGCGATGGTCTCGGGGAAGAGCACGGCCGAGTTCGTGTCGTACCCGGCGGTGAAGTCCTCGAAGGTGATGCCGCAGAACAGCGGGTTGTCGTAGCGCGTGCGCTCGAGATCGGCCAGCCAGTCGGGCCAGACCATGCGCAGCACGACCGCTTCGAAATTGCGGTCGGGGTTGCCGTTCTGCGTGTACATCGGGAAGACGACCAGGTGCTGCAGGCCGTCCTCGCGGTGCGCGGCGGGCTGGAAGGCGAGCAGCGAGTCGAGGAAGTCGGGCACCCGGAAGCCGCCCTCGGCCCAGCGGCTCAGGTCCGCGACGAGCGCGCGGTGGTACGCGGCGTCGTGCGGGAGGAGCGGGGAGAGCTCCTCGACCGCGGATATCACGCGGTCCACGGCGAGTTCGGCGATGCTCTTCGCCGGGGCGCCGTCCGCCTCGAAGTCGATGGAGCCGTCCGGCGACTGCCAGGGGCGGATGTCCTCCACGGCGTCCTTGAGCACCGGCCACGCCGGGTGGTCCACCACCCGCGCTCCGGCGGAAAGAACCGCACCCTCCGTACCCGACTGCACAAGAATTTCCGTCATGCCCCATCCTCCACGGGAGAACCTCACGTCAGAACACCGTATGCATGTGGGGTTCCCCGCGACAAGGGGGGTCTCAGGAAATTATCCTGCGCACCCCCTGCCCGTACCGCTGTTTTTCCTGTGCTTCATCACCGACGCGATCGCTTCTGCCGCGCCGTTCAGAGCCTCCCCCGCTTCGGGAAGCACGTCGGGGAAGCCGAGGAATCCGTGGAACATCCGCGGGTGGTGGGACAGGGTCACGCCGACTCCGGCCGCCCGCAGACGCTCCGCGTAGGCCAGACCCTCGTCGCGCAGCGGGTCGCAGCCGGCGGTGACGAGGTGCGCGGGCGGCAGCCCGGTGAGGTCGGTGGCGCGCAGCGGCGAGGCGAGGGGGTGCGTCCCGTCGCCGTCCGGGCCGAGGTACTGCTCCCAGAACCAGCGCATGTGCGCGGCGGTCAGGAAGTACCCCTTCGCGTTCTCCCGGTAGGAGGCGGTGTTCTGTGCGGCGTCCAGGACGGGATACAGCAGGATCTGCAGCGCGACGGCAGGCCCTCCCAGGTCCCTCGCCCTGAGCGCCACGGCGGTGGCGAGCCCTCCCCCGCTGCTGTCCCCCGCGGTGACGAGGGCGCCCGGGCTCTCCTCGGCGGCCCGGCACAGCGCGGCGTACGCGTCGTCCACGGCCGCCGGGAAGCGGTGTTCGGGGGCGAGGCGGTAGTCGACGGAGACCACGGTGGCGCCGGACCGGGCGGCGAGAGCGCGGGCGGTGGCGTCGTGGGAATCGAGGCCGCAGACGGTGTAGCCGCCGCCGTGGAAGAAGACGACGGTCGGACGGCTCACGCCCGCGTCCGCCTTCCGGTCCTCCGGCCCGTTCGGGACATAGACGCGTACGGGGATGTCCGGTGCGCCCCTCGGTCCCGGGACCGTCCTGTCGGTGACCTCCCCGACGGCGGGCGACGGCTTTCCGGAGGCGGGCGCGGCGGCGAGGATCCGCCGGGCCTCGACGGCGTCGGTGACGGCGCCGCCGAGGTCGGGGAAGGCGGCGGTCAGGGCGTCCACGAGGGGGCGGGCGCGGGGGTCGAGTCGGTCGGGGGCGGGCTCGGGCCGCCGCATCAGGCGGTGCCCACTTCCCGCTCCCGGTCACGGAAGTACGGGATGACCTTCTCGCCCCACTGCCGAAGGGTCTCCAGGCAGGCTTCCTGCGGGACGGTGCCCATCTGGATGAGGCACATGATCTCGTCGGCCCCGGCGTCGCGCAGCCGCTCGACGTAGGCGATGGCGTCGTCCGCGGTGCCGTACGCGTGGTCGGCGTTGAACGTGGCGGTCGAGGTGGGCCGTACCGGAATGTTCTGCTCGTGCAGGCGCGCGACGACCTGTTCGGCGGCCTTCCGCATCTCCGCGGCCTCGTCGCCGCCCTCCACGACCGCCTCGTCGGGGATGCCCGCGCCGCCGTACCAGTGCCCGATGGACTGCGCGAAGAACCGCTGCCCGCGGATGCCGACCCGCCGCGCCGCCTCCCCGTCGTCGAGCACGATCGTCGGACAGAGCACCGAGAAGTGGTCGTTGACGACGCTCGACACGAAGCGGGCGTCGGTGCGGGCCTCGATGGCCGCGTCGTACGCCTGCCGCATCCCGGCGATCGACTCGGGCCCCGCGAAGCCCATCACCAGGGCGCCGATGCCGAGTTCGGCCGCCTGCGTGAGCGTCTCCGTCCTGCTGCACGCGAGGAAGAGCGGCGGGTGAGGGGTCTGCTTCGGGCGCGGCAGGATGGGATGCGGGCCGATGTCCAGCAGCTCGCCGTGATGCTCCAACTCCTCCTTCTCCCAGGCCTTCCCGATGATCCGCAGCGCCTCCTCGACCTCTTGGGCCGTACGTTCCCTGTCGACTCCGCAGAGCGACGTCTCCTGCTCCGTGCCGCCGCGCCCCGCGCCCAGGTCGAGCCGCCCTCCGGAGAGCAGGTCCAGCATCGCCGCGCGCTCGGCGACCCGCGCCGGATGGTTGAAGTTGAACGGCATGCAGACGACGCCGTGCCCGATCCGGATGGTGCTCGTGCGGGCGGCGACCCAGGTCAGGAAGATTTCCGGGGCGCTCATGTGCGCGTACCACTTGAGTGAGTGGTGTTCGACCGCCCAGACGCGGTCGAACCCCATCCGCTCCGCGAGCACGGCCTGTTCCACGCTGTCGTGGATGACCTGATGCTCACGCTCGACCGTCGGATCGGCGAGCTGTGCCTCGAATATGACGGAGAACTTCACGTGCCCTCCAGGGAGTTGCGCCGTGTGGCATGGCCCTCGCTGTTTCGATTAGTCATATGACTAGCCGTCAGGTCGTGAAGTCGCAAGGGATGCCGCACGGGCAATCCGTCAGGCCGCGCCGTCCACGAAGGGGCCGCCCGCGGTGAAGGCCCGGGCGGCGAAGCGTTCGCCCATGCGTCGGTGGGTGGGGGCGTCCGGGTGGAGGTCGTCGGGGAGGGGGAGTTCGGCGGCGTCCTCGGGTCCGTAGAGGTCGCGGCCGTCCAGGTGGTGGAGGTTCGGGTCGTCGGCCGAGCGCTGCTTCACGATGCGGGCCAGCTCTTCGCGGATGACGTTGAGGGTGAGCTTGCCGGCGGCCCGCTCCGCGGGGTCGCCCATGGCCTTGAACCGGAGCCGCCCCTCGCTGAAATCGCTGAAGTCCGGTGCGCTGGGTCCGGGGGTGTCCTCGTGGATGGGACAGAGGATCGGCGAGACGACCAGCAGGGGCGTGTCGGGGTGCCCCTCGCGGACGGTGTCGAGGAAGCCGTGCACGGCCGGGGCGAACGCGCGCAGCCGCATCGCGTCGGCGTTGACCACATTGATGCCCATCTTGATGCTGATCAGGTCGGCCGGGGTGTCCCGCATGGCTCGTGCGGTGAACGGGTCGAGCAGGGCGCTGCCGGCCAGGCCGAGGTTGATCAGCTCCACCCCGCCGAGCGAGGCGGCGAGCGCGGGCCAGGTGGTGGTGGGGCTCGCGGCGTCGGAGCCGTGGCTGATGGAACTGCCGTGGTGCAGCCATACCTTGCGGCCCGGGTCCCGCGCGGGCTCGACGGGGGCGTCGGTGCGCAGGGCGAGGAGTTCGGTGGTCTCGTTGTGCGGCAGCCAGATCTCGATGTCCTTCATCCCGTCGGGCAGCCCGGTGAAGCGCAGGGTGCCGGGCCGGCCGGCGGTGCGCTCCGCGGTCCCCGCGGTCATGTCGATGGTCAGGACGTTGCCGCCCGGCACGCTCGCACGGTCGGCGAGACGGCCGTCGACGAGCAGGTCGTAGACGCCGTCCGGGCGGGGCGGTGCGCCCACGTAGACGCGCTTGGTGGGCAGCGCGTCGAGCTCGACCGCGGTGGCACGGGTGCGGAACACCAGGCGTACGCCGGAGGGCTGGGACTCCGCCATGGCGAGCTGGCCGTCGGTGTTCTGGGCGCGGGCCGCGGCGGGCAGCCGGTGCGGGAGTACGCCGTGTTCGGTCCGCTCCACGTCGAGGGCGCCGCGCAGCAGGTCCGCGGTGACGGGCGTGGTGGTCCAGTGTTGACCGGTGTGTTCGGTGTGCGTATCGGTGTGCATGGCCTCAACCTGTTGATCAGTGTGTGGACTGGGCGGCCGGTGCGGGCCAGTTGCGCAGCAGGGCGTCGAGGGCGTCGATGACGCGCGTCCACGTCTCCTGCGAGTCCGGCGCGCTGTGACTGAATCCGCCCGCGAGCTCCAGGCTCACGTAGCCGTGGAAGACGCTGCCGAGAAGGCGGACCGCGTGTGTCTGGTCGGGTTCCGTCAGGTCGTATCCGCGCAGGATCGCCCGCGTCATCTCCGCGTGCCTGCCGCCGGCACTGACGGCGGCCGCCTCCGGGGTGAGCCGCAGCTGGGCCGCGGCGTAGCGCCCGGGGTGCTCCTGCGCGTAGTCGCGGTAGACGTTCGCGAGGGCGGCCAGCGCGTCCTTGCCCGCCCGGCCGGCGAGCGCGTCCGCGCCCCGGTCGGCGAGCTCGGCCAGGGCGAGCAGGGCGATCCCGGTCTTGAGGTCCTGGGAGTTCTTCACGTGCGAGTAGAGGCTCGCGACCTTGACGTCGAAGCGGCGGGCGAGCGCCGAGACGGTCACCTGGTCGAACCCGACCTCGTCGGCCAGCTCGGCCCCTGCCCGGACCAGACGTTCCGTGGTCAGCCCTACGCGCACCATGGCGTTCCCCTCTCTCGGCATGACCGACTATGCATTTGCCTAATACCTTTAGGCAAATCGATATGCGATTTAGGGAGAGGGTGAGCGGGCTTACGTCGGCCGCGTTCCCGCGATCCGCTTCTCGAACCAGTGGTGGGCGTAAGGCTCGTCGTTGAACGCGGGGACCTCCTGGAAGCCGCAGGAGCGGTAGAGGCCGATCGCCGACTCCAGCGCCTTGTTGGTGTCCAGACGCAGGACGGTGTGCCCGCGCCGGGCGGCCAGCGCCTCCAGCTCGGTGAGGAACCGGCGGCCGAGGCCGAGGCCGCGCGCCGCGGGTGCGACCCACATGCGTTTGATCTCCGCCGGGGAGCCGGGCGGCAGCTTGAGACCGGCGCAGCCGACGGGCTCCCCGTGCACCCTGGCGACCAGGAACAGGCCGTGTGGCGGGCGCAGTCCGCCCGCGTCGGGCAGCAGGCTCCGCGCGGGGTCGAAGCCGGTGTCGAAGAGCTCCTGCAGTTCGGTGAAGTAGGACAGCAGACAGTGCCGGGCGTCCGGATGACCGGGGTCGACGGCGTCCAGGGTGACTGTCGCGGCAGTGAGCAGGCGGTCGACCTCGGCCATAGCGGCGACGAGCCGGGCGCGCTGCGTGGCGTTGAGCGGGCTCAGGAGCGAGCCGGCGAGTTCGTCGCTGCGCTCGTCGAGCAGGGCGCGCTCGGCACGCCCGGCCGCCGTCAGCCGGACGGTGCGGACCCTGCGGTCCTCCGGGTGCGGCGCCACCGCCACCAGGCCGTCGGCCTCCAGGGCGCGCAGCAGGCGGCTGACATAGCCGGAGTCGAGGCCGAGGCGTTCGCGCAGGCGGCGCACGTCCTGGCGGTGCCCGCCGATCTCCCAGAGCAGCCGCGCTTCGCCGACGGGCCGGTCGCGGCCCAGGTAGCGGTCGTGGAGCACACCCACGCGTTCGGTGACGGTGCGGTTGAACCGCCGTACCTGAGCGATCTGGTCGGAGTCCATTCTCTGACCTTAGTCAGGGAATGGACTCCGAGGCCAGGGAAAGCGGCTCGCGGGTCAGGGCACCGTGATGTGGCCGGGGGCGGGCAGCCGCGGGGCGGTGGCGGGCTCGTGGATGTCCGCGAGGGCCATGAAGAGCAGGGCGACGGCCAGAGCGCCGGGGTCGGGGACGCCGAGCGCGTGGTCGCCCACATAGCTGGCGCGGCCGCGCCGGGGGCGCAGCGACGCGGTGGCCAGGGCGCCGCGAATGGCGGCCTGGGCGGCTTCGGTGAGCGGCGCCTCGGCGTCGGCGTCCTCCCGGGCCGCGGCCAGGGACTCGGCGGCGGGCGCGAGCGCGTCGACCAGCGTGCAGTCGCCGGGGACCGCGCCGCCCACCCGGTGGATGGCGGCGTGGCCGGCCGCGGCGGCCTCCGCGAGCGCGGCGACCGAGGGAGTCCCGCCCTCCGCCGGAGAAGCGGCGGCCAGGTGCTGGAAGAGGAGACCGAAGAGGGGGCCGCTGGTGCCCCCGACATCGTTGAGGAAGGCGTCGGCGAGGGCCGCCGTGCCGTCCGTGCCGGTCTCGTCGGCCAGCTTCACCGCGCGGCGTACGCCACCGGCGAGGTTGTCGCCGAAGTCGCCGTCGCCGACGAGCTGGTCGAGCTTGGTGAGGTTGTCGCGCACCTGCGTGACGGTGAGCGCGTAGCGGTCGAGCAGGGCGCGGTCGCCGCCCTTGCGGGGCGCGGCAGCGGGGGAGCTCTCGGACGCGGCCTCCGGGGACGCGGGTTCCTCCGGGGTGAGGGAGGGGCGCGGCAGGACGAGCGGGGTGCGGGTGGGGGCGGTCCACATCTCGGCCCACCCTTCATCGAGCCGCGTGAGGGTGAGGGAGAAGCCCGCCATGTCCAGGGCCGCGGTGAAGGTGCCGGGGACGACCAGGACCGGCCGGAGACCGCGGGCGGTGAGTTCGTCGCTCAGCAGGACGGCGATGGCGTTGAGCTCGAGCTCGGTGGTGGCGCCCAGGCCGTTGACGAGGGCGAGCACCTCTTCGGGGCCGTCGGGCAGCGCGTCCAGCAGGTCGTCGGTCATGCGGCGGACGAGGTCTTCGATCGCGGGCCGGGCGATGGTGCGGGTGCCGCGCTCGCCGTGGATGCCGACTCCGTAGTCGAGGGTTCCCTGCTCCAACTCGAAGGCGGGGCTCAGCGTGGTGGGCGAGGTCTGGGCGCGGGCGGCGATGCTGCGGGACCGGGCCACGATCCGCCGTCCCAGGTCGGCGAGTTCCTCCAGGGTCGCGCCCCGGTCGGCGGCCGCGCCGAGGAGCTTCTCGACCACGACCGTGGCGGCGGTGCCCCGGCGGCCGGTCGCGCTCTCCGCGCTGTCGGTGGCCAGGTCGTCGTCGACCAGGACCGTGGCGACCGGAATCCCGTCGTGCCGCAGGCGCTCCGCAGCGATCTGGAAGTTGATCACGTCGCCGGTGTAGTTCTTGACGATGTGCAGGACGCCGTCGCTCTTGGCGGCCGCCGCGCTCGCCTCGTAGATCTGCCGGTTGTGCGGGGAGGCGAAGATCTCGCCGGGACAGACGGCGTCCAGGCCGCCCCGCCCCAGGAGCCCGGTGTGGAGCGGCTCGTGGCCGGAGCCGCCGCCCGAGACCAGGCCGACCCTGCGGGCCGGGTCGGCGTCGCGGGCCCGCAGATAGAGCGGGCTGCTGTGCACCTCGATCATGCCGGAATGCGCCTGGGCCAGCCCACGGGCGGCGGTCAGCACGGCATCGGTCTCCGGCAGGAAGTGACTCATGGGGATCTCCGTAGGTGTGCGGGTTCGCACGGCGTTCGTACGGGTCGTGCGGCGTTCGTACGGGTCGTGCGGCGTTCGTACGGTCGGCGCGGCGTTCGTACGGGTCGTGCGGCGTTCGTCGGGGACGGGGCGCTCACCATGGCCGCCCGCCCCGCCCCAAGGTCGGCACTCGTCGATACCGGCACTCTCGCGTTCCGGTCGCCGGCCCCTTGTGCGAGGCTGACACCGTGCACCGGCGCGGGCGGCGATCCGCGAAGGGCGCGCGGCACTCTCCGTACGACCGCCCCATCTTTGCGAGGTCTTTACAGTTGCTGGACGCGCGACGCGAGGACCTCGGACGGATGCTGCGTGCCTGGCGGATGGCGCGGGACCCCGCGCTGCTGCCCGGCCCCGTCCCCTTCCGCGGCCACCGCACCTACCTCACCCAGCTCGACATGGCGCTGCTCCTCGGCGTCTCCGAACGCTGGTACCGCGCCCTGGAGCGCGGCGAGGACCGCAAGTACGCGCGCGAGATGATCGCCGGTGTCACGCGCATCCTGGACCTCTCGCCCCGCCAGGCGACCGCTCTCTACCGCGGCACCGGCCACCAGCCGCCGCGGTACCGGGCCGGGAGCGCGCGCCCCGACGCCGCGATGCTGGATCTGCTGCACCAGCAGCGCCGGGTGAGCTGGATCTGCGACCAGGCCTGGGACGTGGTCGCCGTCAACGCCGTGGCGGCCCGCCACTGCCCGTGGCTGGCTCGCGCGGGCGCGAACGCCATGACCTGGGCGTTCTCCGCCGAGGCCCGGTATCAGCTGCGGGACTGGGACGCGCGGTGGGCCGCCCCGCTGCTCGGGCGGCTGCGCCTCGCCTGGCAGCGCTGGCCGGACAACGAGCGCCTGGACGAGGTGGTGCGGACCGTGCGGAGCGAGCCGGGCGTCGCCGAGCTGTGGGACCGCACGGCTGACGTCCAGGGGCCTCCTGACGACGCGCCGCTGCCCGTGTACTTCCCGCTGGTGGCGCCCGACCCGGTCGACGTGCGCGTGGCGGCCTACGGCCGCTTCGGCGACACGTCGCTGCGCTGGCTGGTCGTCACCCCCGTCGACCCGGCCGTCACGTTTCCCTGAGAGACCTGCGCGCCTGGCGGCGGGCCCGCGACACCAGCAGCACGATGCCGAGCACCGCCCCGGCCCCGGCGTACCCCAGGACCATGTCCACCTCGGCGGGGGACTCGCTGATGTGGGCGACGCCCTGTGGCGACACCCAGACGCGGTCGCCGGTGACACTGCTCGTCCCCTCCCCCTCCTCGTCCCACACGCCGTCCTCCGGGACGCCCCGGACGGCGCCGCGCACCGTGCCGCCCTGCGGGTCCCGCCACGCGAAGTGGTCGAGTTCGTCCCCGTCGGTGACCGTCGCCCAGTAGCCGGAGAGGTAGGTGTGGGTGGCGACGAGCGCATGGCGCAGCGGTACGGCGAAGGCTGTCAGGGCGGCCGCCCACACCACCACCGCCATCACCCCGCGGAGCCTGCTCCGGCTCCCCCGCGTACGCCGACCGCCGCTCACACCGTGTCCCCCGCCCCGTGTCCACCCGTCGTCCCCGCCCGGGCGTCACGATACGGCGGTCAGCCGGGCAGGGCCGCGAGCCAGTCGATCAGCAGGCGGTTGACCTCCGTGGGGCGTTCCTGCTGGAGCCAGTGGCCGCAGCCGTCGAGGATGTGTGAGGAGCTCAGGCCGGGCAGCGTGTGGGGGTAGGCCGCGATCGCGTCGGCGAGCCAGGTCGTCGAGGCGTCCAGGGCGCCGCCGATGAACAGGGACGGCTGAGTGATCGGTGCTCCCGCGAAGCGGGGGGTGAGGTCCTCCCAGTCGCGGTCCATGTTCCGGTACCGGCTGAGCGCACCGGTCAGGCCGGTCCGCTCGAACTCCCCGGCGTAGACGTCCAGGTCGCGCTCGTCGAGCCAGCCGGGCAGCGGTCCGGCGGGGAACCGGTCCCGCAGCCGTCCGCCACGGCCCGCGAAGTGCGGGTCCGGCGCGTCGGGGCCGGGCATGGTGTCCCCGGAGAGCGCGGCGTAGAACCCCGCGAGCCAGCCCCGGACGTCGGGTTCGATCTCGGCCTCGGCGCGGCCCGGCTCCTGGAAGTACGAGACGTAGAACTCCTCGTCCCCGCCCATCCCGGCGAACACCTCGCTGGGGCGCGGGCCGCCTGGCGGCGTGTACGGAACGCTCAGCAGGCCGACCGCGCGGAACACATCGGGCCTGACGAGTGCGGAGTGCGCGGCCACGGTCGCGCCCCAGTCGTGGCCGACGATCACCGCGGTCTCCTCGCCGAGCGCGCGCACCACGGCGGCGCTGTCCTCGACCAGTTCGAGCATCCGGTACGCGGAGGTGTCCTCGGGTTTCGACGAGCGGCCGTAACCGCGCACGTCGACGGCGACCGCGCGGTATCCGGCCGCGGCGAGGACGGGCAGCTGGTGGCGCCACGAGTACCAGGACTCGGGGAAGCCGTGCACCAGCAGGACGAGGGGGCCTGTGCCCTGTTCCACCAGGTGGGTCCGGCCCGCGGGCGAAGGGACCAGCCGGTGCGTGCGGTCCGCGGCGTGAGAGATCTGGGGCGAGGACATGGGCTCTCCTGGGCTTCGGCGACGGCTCTGTGCGACTCGGTACGGCTCGGGGGCGACTCGGGGGCGACTAGGGTGACACCCCGCGTGACGGCTTCGTCCCGAGCATGTGCCGTGTGTCCGCCGCGGACCCACGTTCGTTGCCGTTCCGGCAAAAGCGGCGCGACAGCCGGCCGGTTCCCCCGCTACGGAACGATCGAGTCCACGTATCCGCCGTCGACCCGCACCGCGCCGCCCGTCGTCGCGGACGCCAGCGGCGAGCTGAGGTAGACGACCATGTGCGCGATCTCCTCGGGCTCGATGAGCCGCTGGATCAGCGACTGGGGGCGGTGCCGGGTCATGAACTCCCGCTGCGCCTCGTCCCAGGGCAGGGCGCGGTCGACCAGTTCGTAGACGAAGTCCTCGACGCCTCCGGTGTGGGTCGGCCCGGCGATCACCGAGTTGACGGTGACGCCCGAGCCCGCCGCCTCCTTCGCGAAGCCCCTGGACACCGCCAGCAGCGCGGTCTTCGACGTGCCGTAGTGGATCATCTCCGCGGGCGTGACGAGCGCCGAGTCGCTGGCGATGTTCTGGACGCGCCCCCAGGAACGGTCCTTCATGCCCGGCAGATAGTGGCGGATCATCCGCACCGCCGTCAGGACGTTGACCTCGAAGTAGCGGCGCCATTCGGCGTCGCTGATGTCGAGGGCGGGCTCGGCGCCGAAGATGCCGAGGTTGTTGACGAGGATGTCCGCGTGCGGAACGGCGTCGAAGACCTGCCCCGCGCCCTCGTCGGTGGAGATGTCGCCCGGTGCGGCGAGGAACTCGGCGCCGCCGCACTCACTCCCGAGCCGGTCGACGGCGGCGTCCACGGAGTCGCGGGACCTGCCGTTGACGGCCACCCTGGCGCCCGCCCGGGCCAGCCCCGCGGCGATCGCCGCGCCGATTCCCTGGGTGGACCCGGTGACGAGGGCGGTCTTGCCGGAAAGGTCGACGAGCACGGTGCGTACCTCCTGAAGTGGTTGCTGCCCCGATTCCCGCCCCATGCATGCCGTGCATGCCTATACACGCCTATCACGGGGCTTTGCGTGCCCTATACGTGCCCTCTGTCGCGTTTCAACGCGTCGACTAGCACGCGGACGTGCCCGTGCGGGAGGTCCTTCGTGGCGGTGAGGAGGGTCAGGCGGCCGTCGCGGGCGAGGGCGCGCAGCCGGTCGAGTGCCGCGGACCGCTCCGGGTCCGTGAGTTCGTGGCGGTAGCGCTCGGCGAACTCCTCGTAGCGCTCGGGGTCGTGGTCGTACCAGCGGCGCAGCTCGTTCGACGGGGCCGGCTCCTTCTCCCACGCGTCGAGCCGGGCCCGCTCCTTGGAGAGTCCGCGCGGCCACAGCCGGTCGACCAGGACGCGGGTGCCGTCGTCGGGGGACGCCTCGTCGTAGACGCGTTTCACCTGTACGTCCAGGGAGCGGCTCGGCGCCATGGCGTCCTCCGTCCGGTCGGGTGCCACCCTCAAGGCTGCGGGCGGCGGCGTTCCGCTGCCAGCCGGGGTCCTCCACCGGCGGGCACCCGTGGCGTGTACCCCGTTCGGGCGAGTGTCACGGGATGCCGCCGTGCCGCCCTGATCAAGTGCTGTTCAAGTGAGGCCATGAGGCGACGGATCGACGGCATCGACCGGCGGTGGTTCGAACGGGTGGCGTCGGCGCGGCTGCCCGGCGCGGATCAGGTGCTGCCCCCGCTGAGCTCGGCGGCCGATCACGGGCGGCTCTGGTTCGGCTCGGCGGCGGCGCTCGCGGCGCTCGGCGGCCCCGCGGCCCGGCGTGCCGCGCGGCGTGGGGTGGGTTCTCTCGCGCTGGCCTCGCTGACCACCAATGTCGTGGCCAAGTACGCCGTGCGCCGGCGCCGTCCCGGCCTGGGAGCGGTCCCCGTGGTGCGGCGTCTGACGAAGACGCCGTGGACGTCGTCGTTCCCGTCGGGGCACTCCGCGTCGGCGGCGGCGTTCGCCGTCGGGGTGGCTCTGGAGGCGCCCCGGTACGGCGCGCTGATCGCGCCGGTCGCCGCCGCCGTGGCGTTCTCCAGGGTGTACGTGGGGGTCCACTATCCCGGCGACGTGCTGGCGGGCTGTGCCCTGGGCGCGGCCGCCGCCGCGGTCACCTGCTACTGGTGGCCGCCGCACCCCTCGCCCGCGCAACTGCGGCGGACCCGGGTGAAGGCGCCCGCGCTGCCGGAGGGCGAAGGGCTGGTCGTGGTCCTCAACTCCGGTTCGGGGAAGGGCGTTCCGGGGCGTCTGCCCGCGCGTGAACACCTGGAACTGCTGCTGCCGAAGGCCGAGATCGTGGCGTGCGGTTCCGGGGACGACCTCCGTGACGTCCTGGACAAGGCCGTGGCGCGGGCCGCCGGGTCGGCCGGCGTCCTCGGCGTCTGCGGCGGCGACGGCACGGTGAACGCCGCCGCCCGGCGAGCGGCCGAGGCGGGGCTGCCGCTGGCGGTGTTCCCCGGCGGCACTCTCAACCACTTCGCCCTGGACGCGGGCACACCCACCTTCGAGGACACCGCGCACGCCGTGCTGCGGGGCGAGGCAGTCCGTGTCGACCTGGCGCGGGTGCGCGACGGCGAGGGCGCGGACGTGGCCGGCTTCGTCAACACCTTCAGCATCGGGCTCTATCCGGAACTGGTGCGCAAGCGCGAGAAGTTGGAGGGGCGCATCGGCAAGTGGCCCGCGGCGGCAGTCTCCTTCGTGGAGGTGCTGCGGACGGCGACGCCTCTGCGCATCCGCGTCGACGGCCATGACCGTGTCCTGTGGCTGCTGTTCGCGGGCAACGGTCAGTACGTGCCGGACGGCCTCGCGCCCACGCACCGGCCGCGCATGGACGACGGCCTCTTGGACATCCGCACCGTCGACGCGCAGGCGCCGCTGGCCCGCACCCGCGTCGCCCTGTCCGCGCTGGGCGGGGCGCTGCGGCGCTCCCGGGTCTTCCGCACCGAGCGCGTCGAACGGCTCGCGCTCAGCGGTCTGGAGGACGTGGCCTCCCTCGCGTACGACGGCGAGACGGCGCCGGCACCGGACGCCCTGCTCCTCGACAAGCGGCACGCCGCGCTGACGGTCTACAGTCCGGCCGCGCGCCTCGACGAGATCGCGCAGCGGGCCCGCACCATGACGCTGGCCGCGAACCGCCGCCCGCGCCGCGAGCCGCGCTGACCTGACAGGGTTCGCGCTGACCTGACAGGGTTCGCGCTGACCTCCCTCCCCGGCTGTTGCGCGGTCCCGCATGAGGAGCAGAGCTCCTCATGCTACGAGGAGGCGCGGGACGGCCCGATCCTCAACGAGGGCGTCACGGAGGCCGGTTCGCTCGCCTCGCCGACCGCGGCGGCCGACCTGCGACGTCGCGAACCCGCCCCGGCGTCCCACGGGACGGCGACCAGCGACCGCGTCCCGCACGTCACACGGGCCCTCGCGGGCGCCCCCGGCCCGGTCGTGGCGGTGAGCGACTGGATGCGGGCTGTGCCCGACCAGATCAGGCGACTGGACCTCCATCGGCACCGACGGCTACGGCCTCTCCGACAGCCGGGAGGACGCCCGCCGCCCCTTCGGCGTGGACGCCCCTCGATCGCGGCGGCCACACTGGCCGCCTTGGCGCGCCGCGGCGACGTCAAGCCGGGACGGTGCGGGGGACCGCCGCGCGCTACGGCAGGTGACTGCCGGTCGGCACGCTCTTGCGCCGGGAGCGTGCCGTTCACTTCAATGCGGCGTATGGCAGCCCGTCGAACGACCCCGCAGCAGCAGGTGGCCACGGACTCCGCCGACGGCGGCGGGCTGCCGCCGACCGCGTGGGCCGTACTCGGGCTGCTCTCCTTCCCCGGGGAACGGACCGGGTACGAACTGAAGAAGTGGGCCGACGCCTCGCTGCGCTTCTTCTACTGGTCGCCCGCCATCAGTCAGATCTACGCCGAGCTGCGCCGCCTCGAAGCGCTCGGATACGCCACGTCGCGGCGCTCGGGACCCGAGGCGCCCCGCACCAAGCGCGCGTACACCATCACCGACGAGGGGCGCGCGGCACTGGCCGCCTGGGCGGGCGGTGGCCGGGACGTGGGCCCGCCCGTGCTCAAGCACCCGCTCCTGCTGCGGGTCTGGCTCGGTCACCTCAGCTCCCCCGAGCAGCTTCGGGCGCTGGTCGCCGCGCACATCGCGCAGACCGAGGCCGAGCTGCGGGAGGTCAGGGCCGCGCTCAGCCGGGCGGACGGCGCGCCGGCGTGGTCCCACCCGCAGGTCGCGCTGCGGTGGAGCGAGCGGCGCCTGGTGTCGGAGGTGGAGCTGGCGGAGGCGATGCTCAGTGACCTCGGTGACCTCGGCGCTCCGGCCGTGGCCGGCGCACCCGGCGGACCGGCCGCGAACGCGTTTCCGGCAGCCGCCGGGCCGTCCGGTCAACCCGTGGAGGACTCGCCCACGCCCGGGTGAAGCGACTCGCCCCGGCCGGGCCCCCGGCGGTAGGACGGGCGGGGTCAGCCGTCCCCGCCCTACGGAGCCCCGCACCCGTGAGCACCCGTGCCGTCCTTGTCGCCGCCCTGATCACCGGACTTCTGCTCGGCATCTCAGGAACCAGAGCGGACGGCTCCACTCACTCGCGTCCACCCGGTTCCCACACCGTGGCGGGCCATTAGGCTGCGACATTGCCGCACGGCTTCATCCGTCCTCGCCGCGCGGTCGCCGAGCCTCCGTCGACGGAAGCGAGTGGATCTTGAACTTCCTCACCATCGGTCATCGCGGGGTCATGGGTGTCGAACCCGAGAACACCCTTCGTTCCTTCGTCGCCGCGCAAGCGGCGGGTCTCGATCTCATCGAGCTGGATCTGCATCTGAGCAAGGACGGCGCCCTCGTCGTCATGCACGACGCCGACGTGGCCCGTACGACCGACGGCAGGGGGCCGATCGCCGAGAAGACCCTCGCCGAACTGCGGGAGCTCGACGCGGGCCGCGGCGAGCGCGTTCCCGTCTTCGAAGAGGTCCTGGACGCGGTGAAGGCGCCGCTGCAGGCCGAGATCAAGGACGTCGCCGCCGCGCGCGCCCTCGCCGAGGTCATGCACCGCCGCGACCTGGTCTCCCGGGTGGAGGTGATCTCCTTCCACGACGAGGCGATCGCCGAGATCGCGCGCCTGGTCCCCGGGGTGCGCACCGCACTCGTCGCCAGCCGCTACGGCACCGACGTCGTGCAGCGCGCCACCGCCGTCGGCGCCACCACGCTCGTCCTCAACATCCGGCGCCTGACGCTGGAGATCGTCGAGCACGCCAGGAAGGCCGACCTGCGGATCATCGGCTGGGTCGTGAACACGCAGGACGATCTGCGTCTCGTACGGGCACTGCAGCTGGACGGGGCGACGACCGACTACCCCGAGATCAAGCGGACGGGCCGCTTCACGGCCTAGGGGTCCGGTGGGGCCTCGGTCTCAGCCGAGGTCCTTGACCAGCAGTTCGAACTGCAGGTCGGCGCGTTGCGGGATGCCGAAGCGCTCGTCGCCGTACGGGAAAGGGGTCATCTTTCCCGTACGGCGGTAGCCGCGCCGCTCGTACCAGGCGATGAGGTCCTCACGGGCGGATATCACGGTCATGTGCATCTCGCGGACGCCCCACGTGCCGTGCGCCGTCCGCTCGGCCTCGGCGATGATCTCCTTGCCGAGGCCCGCGCCCTGGAGGGCCGGGCTCACCGCGAACATCCCGAAGTAGGCGTGGTCGCCGCGGTGCTCCAGCTGGCAGCAGGCGACGAGCTCGCCGTCCCGCTCCACGGCGAGCAGCCGGCTCGCGGGCGACTCGATGACCTCGACGACGCCCTGCGGATCGGTGCGCTGCCCCTCCAGGATGTCCGCCTCGGTGGTCCACCCGGCCCGGCTGGCATCACCGCGGTACGCCGACTCGATCAGCGCGACGAGCGCGTCGACGTCGGCGGTGCCGGCGTCGCGGTAGGTGAGCTCGCCGGAAGTGGGGCGCGGGGCGGTGTCCATGTACCTGACTCTCCAAAATCTTGACGCGAATCCTGGCGCGAATCTTTGCGCGGCATCTGGGGCGCCGTCGAGCCTAACCTCCGGCCGGGGCGGCTAGGGTGCGGCCGCATGGTGCACGTACTGAGCGGCAGGACTCTGCTGCGTCCGACGGATCCGGAACGCTCCCGCGCCTTCTACGGCGAGGACCTGGGGCTCGCCGTTCATCGCGAGTTCGGCACGGGGCCCGAGCGCGGCACCGTCTACTTCCTCGGCGGCGGGTTCCTCGAAGTCTCCGGCCGCTCCGACGCCCCGCCCGCGCCAGGACTGCGGCTGTGGCTCCAGGTCGCGGACGTCCGGGCCGCGCACGAGGAGCTGGCGGGGCGCGGCGTCGAGGTGCTGCGGCCGCCGGTCGAGGAGCCGTGGGGTCTGATCGAGATGTGGATCGCGGATCCGGACGGCGTCAGGATCGTCCTCGTCGAGATCCCGCCCCACCATCCGCTGCGCTACCGCCCCGGGATCTGACGCCCGCCGACGACCGGCGCCGGCACGGGGAAGGTGTGCCGCCGCCAGATCTGGCGGGACGACTCCTCCGGGTAGGGGGAGACCGGTCGGGAGACGGTCGGCCGGGCGTCGAAGAGCTGCACGAGGCGCTGCTCGTCGTCGTACGCGGGCCGGCCCGGGCCCCCGTCGGCGGCGAACGACGTCCATGCGGAGCGCATGCGCGCGGACAGGGCCTCCGCCTCCTCGGAGGGTGCTCTCTGTGCGACGGCCCGGCGGAAGAGCCCTACCGCGGTCCGGGTCGCCGCCGAAGGCCCCGATCTCGCTGCGCACCCACTCCGGGGCGGCGCCCTGGTCGAGCAGGCCACGGTTGGCGAGCGCCCCCTCGATCTGCCCGAAACCCTCGATCTCCACGCGGTAGTTGAACGTCACCATGACGACTGCGCCGTCCCGTGCCAGACGCCCACCGTCGTACTCGGGAAGGCCGGACACGGGGGCGGGGCCGGGATCGGGGTCGGGGCCGGGGTCCTCAGGGTGGCCACTTCGGCATGGACGCGCTGGCCGGGGAAGCCGAGGGGAACGACTGGCTGACGGTCAACGTGACTCGCGCCGCCCGGACACCACGGAGCATCCCGTCGCGCCGGGCGCACTCGCCGGCCATTTACGGTGGCCCGGCCCCGACGGGGCACGTGAGGCCGCGGCGGCGGAAGGGACACCCTCCAGGCGTGTGAAGCACGTCACACGAGCAATCCATCCGGGATGCAGGGGTACAAGGCCACGGGTACGGTCCGCAGAAGATCTTCCACAGCCCTGACTGGCCCGAAGGCCCAGCACCTGACGGGCCCGACAGCCCTGAAGTCGATCTCCAACAGCCCAGGAGAGACATCACATGGCAGCTCCCCGGATCCTCATCGTCGGCGGCGGTTTCGCCGGCATGGAGTGCGCTCACAAGCTGGAGAAGAAGCTCTCGCCGCACGAGGCGGAACTGCGGCTGATCAGTCCAATGGACCACCAGCTGTATCTGCCGCTGCTGCCGCACGTCGCCTCCGGAGTCCTCACCCCACAGTCCGTCGCCGTGCCGCTGCGCCGGATGCTGCGCCGCACCCGGATCGTGCCCGGTGGCGCCGTCGGCATCGATCCCAAGGCCAAGGCCGTGGTCGTGCGGAAGATCAACGGCGAGGAGGTCGTGGAGCGCTACGACTACCTGGTCCTGACCCCCGGCAGCGTCACCCGGCAGTTCGACATCCCCGGCGTCGACAAGCACGCGGTGGGCGTCAAGACGCTCGCCGAGGCCGCCTGGATCCGCGACCACGTCATCTCCCAGCTGGACCTGGCCGCGGCGAGTTCGAGCCGCGAGGAACAGGAGCAGCGGCTCCAGTTCGTGGTGGTCGGCGGCGGATACGCGGGCGTGGAGACGGCCGCGTACCTCCAGCGTCTGACGTGCGCCGCAGTCAAGCGCTATCCGGGTCTGGACGTGTCGCAGATCAAGTGGCACGTGGTGGACGTCGCGCCGAAGCTGATGCCCGAACTGGGCGAGCGGCTCGGCGACAAGGCGATGGAGATCCTCCAGCGCCGGGGCGTGAACGTCTCGCTCGGGGTGTCCGTGGCGAAGGCGACCGAGGACACGGTCACCCTCACCGACGACCGGGTCCTGCCGTGCCGGACGCTGATCTGGACCGCGGGCGTCGCGCCGAGTCCGCTCATCGCCACCCTGGACGCCGAGACGAACCGGGGGCGCCTCGTCGTCAGGCCCGATCTGACGGTCCCCGGCCTCGACGGCGTCTTCGCGCTCGGCGACGCGGCGGCCGTGCCGGACGTCACCAAGGGCGGCGACGCGATCTGCCCGCCGACCGCGCAGCACGCCATGCGCCAGGGCTGGGCCGCCGCCAGAAACATCATCTCGGCGCTGCGCGGCTTCCCGCTCGCCGACTACCGCCACAAGGACATGGGTCTGGTCGTCGACCTGGGCGGCATCCAGGCGGTGTCGAAGCCGCTGGGCGTGCAGCTGACGGGGCTGCCCGCCCAGATCGTGGCGCGCGGCTACCACCTCGGAGCCCTGCGCACCGTGACGGCACGCTTCCGCACGGCCGCCAACTGGGGGCTCAACGCACTCGCGGGCGACGACTACGTACGCACCGGCTTCCAGGCCCAACGGCCCGCCACGCTCAAGGACTTCGAGATGACCGACGCGTATCTGACGCGGGAGGAGATCAGCCGGCGGGTGGCCTGAGCCCGTCGCCGTCGGCCCCCGGCTCAGCCCCGCCGCACGCCCATGCGGCCCTCCAGCTGGGCGAGCAGTTCCCCGAGGAGCCCGCTCAGCCTGCCCTGTCCGGCTCCGTCGAGCACGGACAGCACCACGGTCTCGTACGCGAGCTGTTCCGGCAGGATCGCGTCGACCAGGTCACGCCCCGCCCCGGTCAGACCGACGTGGGCGACCCGGCGGTCCCTCGCGTCGGCGCGCCGCTCGACCAGCTCCCGTTCCTGGAGCTGCTTGAGGCGCTTGGTGACGGCGGCGCCGGAGGAGAAGGTCTCGCGGGCCAGCTCGCCGGGCGTCAGTTCGTGCCCGGTGCGGCGCAACGCCCCGAGCAGGTCGAATTCCGCGCGGGTGAGGCCCGCCCGGCGCAGCGGGGCGTCCTCGGCCTGCTGGAGGAGGGCCGCGCAGCGGTTGATGCGGCCGATGACCTCCATGGGCCCGGTGTCGATGTCCGGTCGCACCGCCTGCCACTGCCGCACCACCGCGGCCACGGTGTCTCCACCGGGGCCGACCGCCGGGCCGTTCTCCGTCGTCATGCTCGTGCGCCCTCCCAGGCGTCGGCGGCTCCCGCGCGGGCCCGCGTCCCCTGACCGTTCTCACCGCACCGGCCACTTGGCCTGCGGACCATCGCCGCGAGCGTACGGTGTCCGGCGCGCTCGGCGGCGAGCACCCGCTGTTCGGGCAGGGCGCGCTGCCACCATTCGCCGGCGGCGGCGTCGGCGGCGGCGCGCAGTTCGACGAGGGCGGCGGTGAGCCGGCGCCGCGCGGGTTCGACTCCGCCGGCCCCCGCGAGACCGGCCTCGGCGTCTTCCCTGGCCCGTTCGGTGGCCTCGATGGCGCGCTCGATGTGGTCGGCGGCGCGCCGGTTGGTGACGAGGACCGCGGCCGCGACGCCGAGCACGGCGCCGACGAGGGTGTCCACGACACGGTCGAGGATCAGTTCACCGGGCTGCTGGAGGCGTGCGAACTCGGTGACGAGCAGCGCCATCGGCGTCACGCACACGCTGCCGAGCCAGTAGTTGCGGGTGATCAGCGCCTCCGCCCCGAAGGCGAGGGCGAGGCAGCTCACGACGAGCTCGACGTGGCCGAGGTGGGCGAACGGCGCGATGGCGGCGAAGGCGAGCACGCCGATGAGGTTGCCGACGACGCGCTGCACGCCCCGGTTCCAGGTGAGGGTGACGTTGGCCTGGTAGAGGGAGGCCGCGGTGACCAGCGCCCAGTAGGGGCGGCCGATGCCGAGCGCGAGCGAGGCGTATCCGGCGAGGGCGCAGCCGACGGCGGTGCGCAGCGCGATGGGCAGCAGCGGGGAGCCGGGGGCGAGCCGCCGCCACAGCGAGACCTTCGGCCCGGCCAGGTCGGCGTCCAGACCGAGGAGTTCGTCCTCCTCCGCGGGGTGTACGCGGCCGGGGCGCGGGACGGCGCCCGTGCCGCGCAGCCCGGCCGCCCAGGAACGCAGCGCGGCGGGGTCGGCCGCGGCGGGCTCGGCGGGCTCGGCGAGGGCTTCCTCGGCTCGGACGGCGAGGCGGGACAGGGCGCGCCGGGCCGCCGTGGTCCGGGCGCCGGTGGCGAGCAGTGACTGCCAGGCGGCGTGCACGGCTCCGGCTGCGGCGGCGCGGGCCCGCTCGGCGCCGGGTCCGTCGGCGTCGGCGCTCGCGGCCTCCACGTAGGCGGCGGTGGCGTGCAGGGCGCGCGCGGTGGCCCGGCGCTCGGGGCCGTGCGGCCGCACCAGGGCGGGCGCCATGCCGACCAGCCAGGCCGTGGCGCCGCCGGCGAGGGTCAGCGCGAGGTGGCCCGGGACCTGGCCGAGGGTCTGCGGCGCGAAGAGGGTCGCCGAGCTGATGAAGGTGAAGATCAGGTGCCCGGGCGGCCCGACGCGGGTCGCGTCGCAGAGCGTCTTCTGCGCGGCGGCGAGCAGCGCGCCGACCGCGACGAGGATCACGGCGGAGCCGGTCAGTGAGGCGGTGACCAGGGCGACGGTGACGCTCGCGAACATTCCGGCGACGACCCCGGCCAGGACGCGCGCGCGGGCGGCGTAGGGGAGGTTGTGGGTGTACAGGGCGCAGAACGAGCCGGCCATCGTGTACATCACCAGGTCGAGCCGCCCGAGGGCGAGCAGCGTCAGGTTCGGTATCGCGGTGGCCACGACCACGCTGGTCGCGGGCTTGAACCAGATGTCGGACGGCTTGCCGGGACGCAGCACACCGGCGAGCGGGAGGCGGCGGGCGCGGGCGGGGCGGGGGGACGGGTGCGGGGACGGAGGGGTGCTGCTCATACCCAGAAGGTTAGCAAGTGTTTTACTCGCAAACGATTGCTTGCGAGCGATCCGGTTTCCAGTGCGCCCGCCCGGCTGCTCCCCCGCGCTCCCCTTGCACCCCCGTGCGCTCGCGTACGGCCCCGCCGCCCCGGGCATCGACCCATCGTCACCGTCTACAGGGGGAGGGTGCGGTGCACGGACCGGCACAGGCCGCCTGGCTGCTCGTCGCGCTGTGCGCGGCGACCGGGGCCTACTGTCTGCTGCGGATGCGCAGCCGGATCGAGGAACAGCGCCGCACGGCCGGCGGCGAGGCGCTGATGGGGTTCGGGATGGCGGCGATGGCCGTGCCCGCCGCCGTGGTGGCACCGCCGCGCTGGGCGTGGCTGGTCTACGCCGCGGTGTTCGGCGGGGCCGCGCTGCAAACCGTGTGGGCGGCCCGCGCGAACCGCCACCACCTCCACCATCTGGTCGGCGCGTCCGCCATGGTCTACATGTCGGTGGCAATGGCCACGGCGCCCGGCGCGCACGCGGGGCACGGCGGCACCGGCGTCCCGCTGCTCACCGGCGCGCTCCTGCTCTACTTCGCCGGGTACGTCCTGTGGTCGGGCGCGCGGCTGGCCCCCCGGGCGGTCTCGTCGGTGGCGGGCGGTCCCCCCGTGCTGGGGTGGGCGGACCGCTCCGAGGTGGCGCTGGCGTGCCGGCTGTCGATGGGGATCGGGATGGTGGCGATGCTGCTGACGCTGTAGGCGCGTCCTCGGGGGCGCTGTGGGCGCGTGCGGCGGGGGGGGGCCGCGTGGGCGCGTGCGGCGGGAGGCCGCGTGAGCGCGTGCGGCGGGAGACCGCGTGAGCGCGTGCCGGGACGGGGGTGGCGTGGCTCGGCGCCCTCGCCCGCGAGGTCGCCTCAGTTCCCGATCAGCGCGGTCAGGGCGGTGAGGCCGTCGACCTGCCAGTCCGCCGTGTCGGCGACGGCCGGATCGCCCGCCCAGTAGTGCCCCCAGGGTCCGCGTCGGATATGTGCCGCGCGCAGCCCGGCCCGCTTGGCGGGGAACACGTCGTGGGCGGGGTGGTCGCCAACGTAGAGCGTCTCGTGGGGTGCGGCCTGGGCCACTTCGAGGACCCTGGTGAAGAAGGCGGGGTCCGGCTTCGCCACGCCCCACTCGCCCGAGGTGACGATGAGGTCGGCGGGCAGGTCGAGGCCGCGCAGGAGCTCCGCGGCGCGCGGCGTCCCGTTCCCCGCGACGACGACGCGGACGCCCAGCTTCTGGAGACCGCCGAGCGCGGGCCGCACGTCCGCGTAGAGGTCGGCCTCGCTCAGGTGCTCGCCCCGGCCCGCCGTCTCCCGCGCGTGACAGGCGGAGGCGATGTCCATGTCCGGGCTGACGAGCCGCAGCGCGTCGGCACTGTCCCCTCCCTGGGCCGCGACGGCGCCGACGAGCGCGGAGAGGGTGTGGCGCGGCACCTGCAGCCAGTCCGCCCAGGATGCCCAGTAGCGGTCGTCTTTGGTGAGGGTCTCCCCCACGTCGAACACGATGGTCTCGATCACCGTCCGCACACTAACGCCGTACCGGCTCCCGGCCCGTGGTCGTCACTCGTACGTGAGATACACCCGTGTCGGCCGTGGCGTGCGTCACTTGGGGTGGCTGCCCATACCCCCGGGTGGTCCGACCCTCATAGGCTGGGCGCCATGATGGTCCCCGTCGCGCTGTTGCTGCTGGGCGCCCTGACCGCTGTCGTCGCCCCCCGGATGCTCGCGCGGGCGGACTGGCCGGAGCGCGAACCCGTGGTCGCGCTGTGGGCCTGGCAGTGCGTGGTGGCCGGTGTCCTGCTCTGCTGTGCGCTCTCGATGACGTTGAGCGCCGCCGCCGCGTGGCAGGCCGTGCGCGGCCATGTCTTCGCCCCCGCGCCGCACGGCGTGGTCGAGGCCTACGCCCTCCAGGCGCCCGGCCCTTGGGCCGCGGCGACCGCCGTGGCGCTGGCGAGCGGGGGCGTGTGGACCGCCGTCATGCTGACCCGGGAGATCGCCCGGGCGCGGGCAAGGCGAGCCGGCCGGCGGGCCGAACTCCTCGTGCGCTCACCGCTGTTGCCCGGCGAGGAACCGGCGGGCAACCGTCTCGTCGTCCTGGAGGGTGAGCGCCCCGACGCCTGGTGGCTGCCGGGCCAGGCGCCCCAACTCGTCATCACCACGGCCGCGTTGCGCCGCCTGAAGGGCCGTCAGCTCGATGCGGTGCTGGCGCACGAGCAGGGCCACGCGCAGGCCAGGCACGACTGGCTGCTGTACTGCTCGGGCGCGCTGGCCATCGGTTTTCCGCAGGTCCGGGTCTTCGCGGCGTTCCGTGACGAGATGCACCGACTGGTGGAGCTCGCCGCCGACGACGTGGCGTCGCGCCGCTTCGGCCGGCTGACGATCGCCCTCGCGCTGGTCGAACTCAACGAGGACCGCGGGGTGTTCGGCCCCTGCCCCACCCATCACGCGCACGTCCCGCAGCGTGTGCACCGGCTCCTCTCCGCCCGCCCCCGCCTCACCGCGGGACGCAGGCTCCGCCTGACGGCGACGGCGGCGCTCGTGCCGGTGATCCCCGTCCTGGTCACCTTCGTACCGGGCCTGCGCGCCCTGGGCTAGGGCCTGTGCCGAAGCCGGGGGCGCGCCCGGGGACGCCCCGGGATGGTTTCCGGCCCGCTTCGTCGGCGAGGATCAGTTCATGCACCCCGCGCCCACCGACTCCCCGACCCGACCGCCCGGCCCCCGTGCCGCCCGCACCGCCGCGGCCCTCTGCGTGCCGTCGCTCCTGCTGCTGCTCCTCGTCGCGTGGGAGTGGCGGCCCCTCCTCTCCCTCGACGACGACATCGCGCGCACCACGCACCGCTGGGCGGTGGACGGAGACGGCGCCACGCGGGTCAGCCGCGTCCTCACCGACTGGGTGTGGGACCCGTGGACGATGCGCGCGCTGGTCGCGGTGGTCGTGATCTGGCTCGCGGCACGCGGGGCGTGGTGGCTCGCGCTCTGGATCACCGGCACGTGCGTGGTCGGCGCGGCGGTGCAGCAGGGGCTCAAGGCGGCGGTCGGCCGGCCGCGCCCGGTGTGGCCGGACCCGGTGGACTCCGCGCACTATGCGGCGTTCCCCTCGGGGCACGCGATGACGGCGGCGATCGTCTGCGGCCTGCTCCTGTGGCTGCTGCGCGTGTACGGTGCGGGCGCCGCCCTGTGGCGTGCGGGGCTGGCCCTCGCCGCGGTCTCCGTCGCCGGGGTCGGCCTGACCCGGATCTGGCTCGGTGTGCACTGGCCGTCGGACGTCGTGGGCGGTTGGCTGCTCGGTGCCCTGATGGTGGCCCTGGCCGTCACGACCTACGCGTACGGCCCCGGCAGGCGCACCGCCGACGGACCAACCACGTCGACATGACCACGTCGGCATGACCGCTTCGACATGACCGCTTCGACATGACCGAACGGCAACCGGCTTCGGAGGATTCTGACCATGGCGATCAAGGGCGTGCTCTTCGACTTCTCCGGGACCCTGTTCCGGATCGAGTCGGCCGAGGCCTGGCTGGGGGCCGCGCTCACCGAGCTCGCGGTGACGCTGCCGGACGCGGAGTCGGGGCCGACCGCCGCGGCGCTGGAGAGGGCGGGCGCGCTGCCCGGCGGGGCGCATCCCGTCGCCGTGCCGGGGCACCTCGCCGAGTTGTGGGCCGTCCGCGACCGGAGCGCGGAGCTGCACCGCGCCGCGTTCACGGGTCTCGCCCGGGAGGTGCCGCTGCCCGATCCGCGGCTGTACGACGCGCTGTACGACCGGCACATGGCCCCTCCGGCGTGGCGGCCCTACGCCGACGCCGCCGAGGTCCTCGCCGGGCTGCGGGAGCGGGGCATCGGCGTCGCGGTGGTCAGCAACATCGGCTGGGACCTGCGGCCCGTGTTCCGCACGCACGGACTCGACCCGTACGTCGACGCGTACGTCCTGTCGTACGAGCACGAGATCCAGAAGCCCGACACGCGCCTCTTCGCGCTGGCCTGTGAGGCGCTCGGCGTCGATCCGCGGGACACCCTGATGGTGGGCGACGACCGGGCGGCCGACGGCGGCGCGGCCCAGCTGGGATGCGCGGTGCACTTCGTCGACCATCTGCCGGTGGAGCGCCGTCCGGACGCCCTGCGGTCCGTGCTCGACCTGATCGGGTGAGGGGTCCCGCGCCCGACGCCGCGGCGGCTGCGCATACGCCTGTGGGCAGGCAACACTCCCCCGCGGTGCTGCCTGCCCCAGGCTCCAGCGACCCGCGCGGAGTCTCGCTCGAGACGCCGCCCCGGGACGCACTGAGTATATTGGCTCGGAGCCAGTCAACGCAGGAGTTACAGGATGTCCCCGCGTAGCCCATCGGTCAATGAAGAATTGCGCAGACGTTCCCGGGAACGTCTGCTGCAGGCGACGGTGGAACTGGTCGGCGAGCGGGGCTACGAGGCCACGACGCTCGGACACATCGCCGGGCGGGCGGGCGCCGCCCGCGGACTGGTGTCGTACTACTTCCCCGGCAAGCGCCAGCTGCTGCAGTCAGCGGTGCACCGCCTGATGCACCGCACGCTGGAGACGGCGCTGGAGCGCGAGCCGCGCGCCGAGGACGGCCACGAGCGGATGGCCCGGGCCGTCGACGCGATCCTGGGTCTCGCCCGCGACGAACCGCTGCTCATGCGCACGCACATGGCAGGCATTCTCCAGGCGGAGGGGTTCGTGCAGTGCCCCGAGCAGCAGCGTCTCGCGGAGCTGCTGCGCGACACCGTCGTGCGCTACGGCTCGCAGGACGTCGACCGGGACTACCCGCTGCTGCGGGCGCTCCTGATGGGCGCGGTCTTCGCGCTGCTCATCCCGGGGGCGCCGATGCCGCTGGCGACGCTGCGGGCCGAGCTGTTCCAGCGGTACGGCCTCGACTGGGAGCTCGGGGTCCCGCCGGACGGCACACCGCCCGACGGGGCCTCCGGTCACCTCAGTCGAAGTAGTCGGGCTGCGTCTGGACGTTGAGCTCGGACAGACGGACCCGCTGCCCGGGGTCGGTCCGCTTGTCGTTGATCTTCAGGACGTCGAGGCCCTTGGCGATGTCGTTCGAGTAGATCCGGCCGTTGTAGTAGTACGCCGACCAGGAACCGGCGGTGGTGATCTTGTCGGTGGTGTGCGGGCCGCGCTCGAAGTAGCCGATCTCCTTGGGCTTCATGGAGTTGGTGAAGTCCCATACGGAGACACCGCCCTGGTACCAGGCCTGGACCATGAGGTCCTTGCCCCTGACCGGGATCAGTGAGCCGTTGTGGGCCACGCAGTTCTCGGTGTCGGCCTGGTGGCGGGGGATCTTGAAGTAGCTCTTGAAGACCAGCTTGCGCTTGTCGCCCTTGCCCCGGACCTCGTAGATGCCGTTGGCGCCGCGCGTGGGGCCGGTGGCCGCGTTGCAGGTGGCGCCGGAGCCGCCGCCGAGCTCGTCGGTGAAGACGACCTTGTCCGCCTTCTGGTTGAAGGTCGCCGAGTGCCAGAACGCGAAGTTGGTGTTGTCCTGGACCTGGTCGATGATCCTCGGGTTCTCCGGATCCTTGATGGAGAACAGGATGCCGTCGCCCATGCAGGCGCCCGCGGCCAGATCCTTGGAGGGCAGCACGGTGATGTCGTGGCAGCCGGTGGTCTTGGAGACGCCCGGGTTGGTGGGCCCGCCCGGGTTGCCGCCGCCGTCGGGTCCCTCACCGGGGAAGAGGACGGGGAAGTTCACGATCGCGGCCTTCTGCGGGGCCTTGCGCGGCACCTTGATGATCGAGATGCCGTCGTGCGGCGGCTTGCAGTCCGGGAACGTCGCGTTCGGGGAGTACGAGGAGACGTACACGTAGACGTCCCTGCGCTCCGGCACCAGCGTGTGCGTGTGCGAGCCACAGGCGGTCTCGACGGAGGAGACGTACTTCGGGTTCGACTTGTCGCTGATGTCGAAGATCTTCATGCCCTCCCAGGAGGACTTCTCCGTCGCGGGCTGCGTGGTGCTGTTGCAGGAGTCGTCGCTGCGCGAGGAGTCCGTGGACAGGAAGAGCAGGTCGCCGGAGATGGAGACGTCGTTCTGCGATCCCGGGCACAGGACCTGCGAAACCGTTCTGGGGGCCTTCGGGTTGCTGATGTCGTAGATGCGGAAGCCGTCGTAGTTGCCGGCGAAGGCGTACTTGCCCTGGAACGCGATGTCCGTGTTCGTGCCGGGCAGCGCGTCCTTGGGGATGTTGGCCACGTGCTCGATGTTGTCCGAGTGGACGACCTCGTCGGGCGCGGGTATCTCCCCGCGTTCGATGGCCTCCCGGGTCTCGGCGGCGTCGCTCTTGGAGACGCTCTTCGGGGCGGTGGGGGTGTCACCGGGGTCGGGGATCGCCCCCGCGGGTGTGGCGGTGAGCAGTGCGGCCAGCAGCCCGACTGCCGCCGCTCCGACTCCCAGCTGTCTGCGCCGAGTTCGGGAATTGTTCAACAGGGTCACTGCGTCCTCCCTTGTCGCCGTTCGCAGTCGAACGGTTCACGGACACCCGCAGTATCGTGCTCGTCATGCTCAGATCAATAGGGGGCAGCGGCCTTGTAACCGGGCTCGTCATGAGCGTTTACGGTCACACATGCTCATCCGCGTGCTAGGACGGACCCCAACACGCCCGTTTGTCACAGGAGGTCACTGTGCTCAACCGCCGTACGTCCGCCGTCACCGTCCTCATGGCCGCCGCGGTTCTCGTGCTCGCAGGGTGTGACTCCGACGCGGGGGGCGAGGGCGGGTCGGATGCGGCGCGCAAGGCGTCACCGGAGCCGTCGGTGATCGCGCCGGGCAGGCCGGGCGAGACCGCGGCGACCATGTCCGCGAAGGACGCCGCGAAGCAGAGAACCGATGACGACTCCCCCAACACGGCCGACTTCACCTACACGCAGATGATGATCGTGCACCACGGCCAGGCCCTGAAGATGACCGAACTCGCCCCGAAGCGGGCGGAGTCGAGCCGAGTCAAGCGGCTCGCGGACCGCATCAGCGCCGCGCAGCGGCCGGAGATCGGCGCCATGAAGGGCTGGCTGAAGAGCCACGGGGGCCCGCGCGAGCACGCGGGGCACGACCACGCGACGATGCCCGGCATGGCCGACGACGAGCAGATGGCGCAACTGCGCGCGGCGAAGGGCAGGGCCTTCGACGAACTCTTCCTGAAGCTGATGATCACGCACCACAGCGGCGCGGTCACCATGGCCACGGATGTGCTCTCCGACGGCAACAACATCCAGGTCGAGGAGATGGCGAACGACGTCGTGGCCCAGCAGTCGAGCGAGATCAGCAGGATGCGGGACATGAGGTGAGGCGGGGAGCCGGGACTTCCGGCGCGGGCCCTGACATCGCGCGGCGCTCGGTGCGATCCTGAAACCGTCCCGGGCGTGCCTCGCGGAAGGAGCACCACAGTGCTGCAGGTCGCCGTCGTCGGTTCGGGCCCCAGCGGGGTGTACGCCGCACAGTCCCTCGTCCAGCAGGACCGCGTGCCGGACGTGCGGGTCGACGTGCTGGACCGGCTCCCCTGCCCGTACGGCCTGGTGCGTTACGGAGTCGCGCCGGACCACGAGAAGATCAAGTCCCTGCAGAACAACCTCCGCGCGGTCCTCGAACACGAGCGGGTGCGCTTCCTCGGCTCCGTCGAGATCGGCCCCGGCACCCTCCTCCCCGACCGGCTGCTCGACCTCTACCACGCGGTGGTCTACTGCGTCGGCGCGGCGACGGACCGCAGGCTCGGAGTGCCCGGCGAGGACCTGCCGGGCAGCTACTCGGCGACCGAGTTCGTCTCCTGGTACAGCGCGCATCCGGACGCGCTGACCGACGGGTACGCGCAGGACGGCTTCGTGCGGGACGTGGAGTCCGCCGTCGTCATCGGCGTCGGCAACGTCGCGGTGGACGTCGCCCGCATGCTGGTCCGCGGCGCCGCCGAACTGCTCCCCACCGACATGCCGGACGCGGCGCTCGGCGTGCTCGCGGGCAGCGGGGTGCGCGAGGTGTCCATGGTGGGGCGGCGCGGGCCCTCGCAGGCGCGGTTCACCACCAAGGAACTGCGGGAGCTCGGCGCGCTCCCGGACACCGACGTCGTCGTGGACCCGGCGGAGCTGGCGCTTGACCCCGCGTACATCGACCCGTCCGGGCTGCCCGCCGCGAGCCGCCGCAACGTGGAGGTGCTGCGCGGCTGGGCCGAGCGCCCCGCGCAGGGCCTGGCCCGGCGGCTCAGGCTGCGCTTCTTCCTGCGGCCGGTCTCCCTGACGGCGGGGGCGGCGGGCCGCGTCGCCCTGACGCGGTTCGAGCGCACACTGCCCGACGGGCGGGGCGGGGTGACGGGTTCCGGACAGTACGAGGACATCCCCGCGGAACTGGTGCTGCGCTCGGTCGGCTACCGCGGAGTGCCTCTGGAGGGGCTGCCGTTCGACGCGGAGCGGGGCACGGTGCCGCATGCGGCGGGCAGGGTGTTGCGGAATGGCGTGCCGTCGCCGGGCGAGTACGTGGCGGGGTGGATCAAGCGTGGCCCGACCGGCGTCATCGGCACGAACCGCCCGTGCTCCAAGGAGACGGTCCAGTCCCTCCTGGACGACGCCTCCGCCCTCGAACGGAGGCCGCTCCAGGAGGACCCGCTGACGGCTCTGCGGGCGGCGGGCCTGCGTCCGGTCGAGTGGCCCGGCTGGCTGGCCATCGAAAGCGCCGAGGCCGAGCTCGGCCGCTCCCTCGGCCGGGGCGTGGTGAAGATCCCGGACTGGGCGGGGCTGCGCGCGGCGGCGGAGCGGGTGCGGGACCAGGAGATGCGGGGCTAGGGGGTGGACGAGGGGCTGGCGGCGGTGGTCGCCGGGGGTGCGGGGCTCCTCGGGGCGGTGCTCGGCGCCTGGCTGGGCGGGCGGGCGGCGACGGAAGGCACGCGGCTGGGGGCGACGATCGCGGCCGCGGAGTCGCACGCGCTCTGGGTGCGCCAGGAGCGTACGAAGGCGTACGACCAGGTGTGCACCGCCTACTCGGCCATCGGTGTGAGCCTCTATCCGGTCTACGCCGCCGTCTGCCGGGGCGAGCTGCCCAGTGCCGAGCAGGAGGAAGCGGCGCTCCGGGCGGTGGGCGAACTCGCGGGCAGCTGCTCGGGGACCGTGTCGTTCCTGGGCACGCCGGTCATCGCGGACGCCGCGCAGGGCGTGGTCGACCGGTGCGACCGGTTCGAGATGGAGCTGCGGCCGTTCCTGGCCGGCCTGCGGGCCGGCACGCTGCCGGTCACCGAGGAGTCCTTCGGTGACCGGCTCCACCCGCACATCGACGCCCTGCGAGGCGCCCGGAACACACTGACGGACGAATTCCGGGGCGTACTGCTGCAGGAGGACACCGACGCCGGAACGGGCGGCGGTTAACCCCGCTCCTCCTGACGGGCCGCCGCGGCCAGGATGCTGTCGAGCAGGCCCGGGAAGAGTGCGTCAAGGTCGTCGCGGCGCAGCACGTTCAGCTTGGCCGTGCCGCGGTAGATCTGCCGGATCACGCCGCTCTCGCGCAGCACCCGGAAGTGGTGCGTGCAGGTGGACTTGGTGACGGGCAGCTCGAAGTACGAGCAGGAGAGCCCGGCGGCCCCCTCCTCCCGTGCCAGCTCCCGCACCACCCGCATCCGCATCGGGTCGGCGAGGGCGTGCAGCACGCCTTCGAGGCGGACCTCCTCGGGCTCGGGGTGGGCGAGCGTCCTGCTGCTCGCGCTGCCTGTCGCGGCGGCGGTCGTCATGGCGGCTCCACTTCGTCCTGTGCGCCCCGGGCATCTGGCCCCCGGGCGATCCCTGGACGCCATTGTACGAGAGCCGTCGTAGTTTGACATCCTCCGTACTACGAGGTCTATCGTACGAGGAGCAGACACCAGCCCCGACGAATGGGAGCCCGCCGTGAGCGCGCTGTTCGAGCCCTACACCCTGCGATCGCTGACCATCCCGAACCGGGTCTGGATGCCCCCGATGTGCCAGTACTCGGCAGCGCCCACCGGCGCGGAGGCCGGAGCGCCGCGGGACTGGCACTTCGCGCACTACGCGGCGCGCGCCACCGGCGGCACCGGCCTGATCATCGTGGAGGCCACTGCGGTCAGCGCCGAGGGCCGCATCAGCCCGTACGACCTGGGGATCTGGAACGACACCCAGGCCGAGGCCTTCCGCCGCGTCACCGACTTCCTGAAGAGCCAGGGCACCGTCCCGGCGATCCAGCTCGCCCACGCGGGCCGCAAGGCGTCCACCGACCGGCCCTGGAAGGGCGGCGCCCCGGTGGGACCGGACCGGTACGGCTGGCAGCCGGTCGCCCCCAGTCCGGTCGCCTTCGACGAGCGGCACCCCGTGCCGGCCGAGCTCACCGTCGAGGAGATCCGCGAGATCGTGGCGCAGTTCGCCGACGCGGCGCGGCGCTCGCTGGACGCCGGCTTCGAGATCGCCGAGCTCCACGGCGCCCACGGCTATCTGATCGGCGAGTTCCTCTCCCCGCACAGCAACAAGCGCACCGACGCGTACGGCGGCTCGTACGAGAACCGCACGCGCTTCGCGCTGGAGGTCGTCGACGCCGTACGGGCCGTGTGGCCCGAGGACAAACCGCTGTTCTTCCGCATCTCCGCCACCGACTGGCTGGAGGAGGACGGCTGGACGCCGGACGACACGGTCCGCTTCGCCACCGACCTCAAGGAGCACGGCATCGACCTGCTCGACGTCTCCACCGGCGGCAACGCGGCGGGCGTCAAGATCCCCGTCGGACCCGGCTACCAGGTGCCCCTCGCCGCACGGGTGAAGGCCGAGACGGAGCTCGCGGTCGCCGCGGTCGGCCTGATCACCGAGGTGGAGCAGGCCGAGAAGATCCTCGCCAACGGCGAGGCGGACGCGGTCCTGCTGGGCCGGGAACTGCTGCGCGACCCCTCGTGGGCGCGGCGCGCGGGGCGTGAACTCGGCGCCGACGTGCACGTGCCGGACCAGTACCACCGGTCCGTCTGAGGGCAGGGACGGGACGCGGGGGCACGGCTGTTGTCATCGGCAGCCTATGCGCCCCCGCACGACGTCTCGGCGAGGGCCTCGAACTCGTCGTCGGTCGGCTTGTACTGCTGCTCGTAGCCCGCGACGCGCTCGGTGATGTCGGAGAAGTGGGCCTGGAAGGCGAGCACCCACTGGGTGTCGAGGAAGCGCTTGAGGGCGCTGTTCAGCCTGCGGCAGTCCGCCTCGTGGCCCTCGCGCAGACCGATCCCGTAGAACTGCAGCTTCTTGACGGTGATGTTGCGCACCACCTTCACGTCGTCCTTGTACCGCGGGTCCTGCGCGAACCCCTCAAGGATGATCTTGTCGGTCCAGACGGCGTCGAAGTTGCCCCTCCTCAGCTCCTTCACGCAGGTCTTGTAGCTGTTGCGGAACTCCGCCACCACGTTCGGGCCCAGCGCGTCGCGCACCGACTTCTTCGCCTTGTCGTCCTGCTCGCTCTCGGGGTCGCCGGTGGAGCCGCGCACGCTGCAGACCCGCTTGCCGTCGACGTCCGCCAGCCTTGCGATGCCCTTCTCCTCCTCACGGACGAGCACGCCCTGGTAGGTCTTGAGGTAGGGGGCGGTGAAGTCGACCTTCTTGTCGCGGGGCGCCGTGATGGAGTACGTGGCCACCACCAGGTCCATGCTGCGCTCGCGCAGCACCTTCTCGCGGTTGCGCGACTGGACGTCCCAGTCCGCAGCCTTGAAGTCGAGGTCCGTACTGAGGAACTGCACCAACTGCGCCTCGAAACCAGCGAAGTCGTCATCCTCCTCACTGCGCGTGCTGAAGCCCGGCTGCCCCTTCTTCACCGCGATGTTGAGCGTCTCCTTGTCGAAGAGGGACGCCTGGGTGTCGCCGGGCGAGCCGCCGGTGCGGGACGGCGACGCGGCGCCGGACCCATCGTCGGACCCGCCACCGCCGCAGGCGGCGAGCAGGGCCAGCGCCAGCAGGCACGTGACGGCCGACCGGACGCGTAACGCGGGGCGGGACGACGGGCGGGACACGGACCGGGACGACGGACGAGTCCCGGGGCGGGGCGACGGCGTTCTGCCGGGCATGAGCAATCTCCTTGGGCTACCGGCGGTACTCCGCCTTCTCCAGCGTCAGCTCGACCCGGCAGTCCGTGCCGCCGACGAGCTGGATGTCGACCGACACCTCGGGTCCGGGGTCGTGGAGCGTGAGGGTCGTACTGAGCGTCTCCTCCAGGTCGACGGGCGCCTTGGCCTCGACGTCCTTTCCCTGGAACCTCAGCTTGCCCATGCGCAGACACGGCGAAGCACCCGCCGCACTGTCCCGTGCCGTGAACGACACCCTCAACTCGCCGTTGCCATCCGGCCGCGCCTGGACGTCGAGCCTCACCGTCGCTCCCGCGCCGACGCTGCCGCCCGTCAGGCGCGCGTCATCCGTGACGTCGTCGGGCCGCGCCGCGAGGGCCCACCACAGGACGCTTCCGATGACGGCCGCCGTGGTGAACGCCGCGAGGAACGCCAGCAGATGGTGCGTCACTTCCTTGCGCTCGTCCCGACGCGCGTAGAGCGTCATGGCCGATACGTACGCGATGAATCCGCCGCCCGCGACGGTGAGCGCGGTCGCCGAGTCCCCGATGACCGCGATGGCGACGAGGATGAGCATCAGGAGAAGGTGCACGGTGAACAGCACCGTGAAGTAGCGCCTGCCCTCGGGGTCCGGCGCCTGCCCGGTCCGGCCGTCCGGCTCGTCCGGGCCGCTCTGCCCGGCCGCGCCTTCCTGGGCGGGCCCACCGCCCGGCGGAACGGGCTTCGACTGTGCGACCAAGTGGCGCCCTCCCCCCTCCCACCCGAGCGGTACGTGTGGACGGAAAGAATGCCACAGGGAGTGAAGCGGGGGCATCAACTTACGGACACGTGGGGCGTGCTGGTTTCAGAGGCGCTGGTTTCAGGGGCGCTGGTTTCAGGGGCGCTGGTTTCAGGGGCCGTCCGTGCGCTGCTGTGCCCCTTGGGGGGGGCGGAGCCATGAGCCGAGAAGGCTCACTCGGGGATCGCGGCCAGCGTGAAGGAGTGCCCGGCCGGATCGGAGTAGGTGCGGGTGTCCCGGGGGCCGTTGTTGTCCTTCGTGTCCACGGGCCGCGCGCCGAGACCGACCGCCTCGCGCTCCGCCTCGTCCATGTCGCTCCGCGCCACCAGGATCCTCAGGTGCGCCTGCTGCGAGTCCTCCGGACGGGGCCAGCTCGGCGGGATGTAGTCACGCTCCCTGTGCACGGCCAGGCAGACCCCGCTCTCATGGGTGACCTCTACGTAGTCGGGGTCTTTGCTCAACCGGACCTCGGCGCCCAGCAGTCCTGCGTAGAACTCGGCGAGCCGCTCGGGTTCCGAACAGTCCAGTACGAGCACGGCGTTCTTGTCGACGGTCATGGCGACCGGGTCCCCCACGCCGTTCCGCCCAAACGGCCTGCGGTTTCCGGGCTTTGGCCATGGGCACCCGCGCGGGCATGAAGTGGTTGGAGAGGGCTGCCTGTACAGAAGAGGACCCGGAACTGTTCTTCCCCGTCGGTACGACGGGGCCCGCGGCACGGGACACCGCCGCCGCCAAAGAGGTCTGCGCCCACTGCGAGGTGAGAGTGCAGTGCCTCGCGTGGGCGCTCAAGGCCGGGGAGGCCGCGGGCGTCTGGGGCGGGACCTGCGCGGAGGAGCGGGCGGCCCTGCGGAGAAGGACGCTGTGGGCGAGGTCGACGCGGTCGGCGCGGGCCGCGGCGAGGTCACGGTGCCGGTGACCAATTTCGCACAGGTGGCCTCGTACCGCGGGTGAGGCTCAGCCGTGCGTGCGTCGCTCCGTTTGGACCCGATGTTGCCCGACCCCTTCAGCTCATGAGAGGTCAACCTGCCGCCGTCCCGGGGGACTTCGTCGGGCTCGCGGTGCTCCACGACGGTCCCTAGGGGTCCGTCTGCCGTCATGGGCGCCCGGCACCCCGGAAGGATTGTCAGACCCGTCACCTACTGTGATCGACATGGAAAGCAGGAGGTCTGGGAGGGGTCCTGTCATGGGCTGGGTCGATACGGCGGGCGGGTACGCGGTCACCCTGGACGGCACGCGGGTGCTGTGCAGGAATGCCGCGGGCCGCACGCTGAAGCAGGTCCCCGCGAAGCTGCGCGACGACGCCGAGGTGGTGCGGCTGCGCCAGCTCGCCGAGTGGCTGGAGCGGCACGAGCGCGAGTGCCGGGCCCAGGTGGACACCTGGCTCGTGCGCTCCCTGCCCGTCCCCGCGCGGCTGCTCACGGAGGTGTGGCGCGACGCCGCCTGGCAAGGGGCGCTGCGTGACCTGGTCGTGGCGCCGGTGGGGGCCGATGGCAGCGCCGACGTGGTGCGCGCCGGATTCCTGCGGGACGCCGACAGCGAGCGGGGCCTCGGCGTCGTCGACCTGGACGGCGACTCGGTGCGGCTCGACGCGGAGCAGGTGCTGATACCGCACCCGGTGCTCCTTGACGACCTGGCGGACTTGCGGGAGTTCGCCGCGGAGCTGGGCGTCGAGCAGGGCCTCGACCAGCTGTTCCGGGAGGTCTGGCCGCGCCCGGACGCGGTCGACGGGGCGGCGCTGGAGTGGGGGGCGTACGCCGACGCCAAGTTCGAGGAGCTCCGGCACGCGACCGCGAGGGCGGGGGCGTACGGGTATCGCGTGCGCGGGGGTTACGCGGTGTGCGGGCTCACTGAGGACGGCCGGACGCTGGAGGCGGCGTACTGGCTCGGTGACGACTATCCCGAGAGCGAGGCGTACACGGGCGGGCTGGAGTGGCGGGCCGCCGGCGGGCGGCGGGTGCCGCTCGGTGAAGTGGGGCCCGTGGCCTGGTCGGAGGGCGTCCGGATGGCCGCCCTCGTACACGCGGGGCGCGTGGTGGGGAACGAGGACGACGAGTCCGAAGAGGACGGGGCGGGGAAGCTGTGAGCGCGACGAGGGAAGAGAAGTTGCTGGAGGCGGGCGCGGTGCTGCCGCCGGCCGGCTCCGCCGGGGACGCGCTGACCGCGCGTGCGTACGGACATCCGGTGATCGAGGGGCGCACGGTGGTGCGGCTGGTGCCCGAGGCGCTCGGCCCCGCCGAGGATCTCGCCCTGGAGTACCTGGGATTCGGTTCGGCCACGGCCACCACGGTCGGGCGGGTGCAGCGCCAGTCGCTCGGCTTCCCCGCCTGGGCGCTGGTCAACGACCCGGCCAACGGACGGCACGCGCTCGCCGTGGTCAAGGAGGTGGAGCGGCTCGCCCGGCTGGTCACCAGCAAGCCCGGCCTGGCCAAGGAGGGCTTCGACGAGATCGGGGGCCGCCTGGACCGTTCCGTGCCGCACTTCCTGCCGACGTACTACGAACAGGTCGCGCGGCTCTTCCTCGCGGCCGAGTCGCGCCAGCACGCCTCGGTGTTCTTCGGCAAGGCGCGGGCGGCCGAGCAGCGGCACGCGCTGGAGATCGACGAGGAGCGGCTGCGGGGGGCGTTCGTGGAGTTCGCGGGCGCGGGCGCACTCAGCGGCAAGGTGCTGCGCGAGCACGCGAAGGGTCTCGCGGCGCGGCTGACGGGCCAGGAGGCGTACGAGCAGTTCAGGATGTTGTCCCTACAGCGGTGCGCGGCGGGCATCGCGCCGTACGCCGGGATGCTGGAGGATCTGCGGCGCCTCGCGAAGGGTGCGGGGCTCGCGGCCCGCGCCGAGGAGTGCTCTCTGCTCGCGGAGATCATCCACTCGGGAGCGATGACGCGCGCGGCCGGCAGCTTCTGGAAGTCCGCGCTGCCCGCGCTCGCCGAGCTCGCGGAGGCCGAACCCGCCGTGCGGCAGCGGCTGTTGCAGCTCATGCCGACCGCCGGAGGTGACTCCACGGACGCCTTCGACGAGGCGTGGCTGGCGCTCCTGGACCGGTGCGGGGCGATCGGGCTGCTCATGGACGGCACGGTGAGCGCCGCCGAGTGGCTGGGCGCGTGGGCGCGGCACCGTAGGCGCGGCTGGCGGGAGTCGAAGCGGCTCGCCGCCGAGCTGGCTTTGGTGGAGCGGCTCGCGCCCCGCCTGATCGCGGACGGTACGCCCGCGCGGCTCGTCGTCGACCGCGGCCACCGGTGCGAGACGGACCTGGACCTTCTCGACGCGGCGCTCGCGGCCGGGGTGCCGGTCGCCGACCCGCCGCAGGAAGCGGACGGCCTGGAGCTGCGGCACTGGCTTCAGGATGACAGCGAGGGCCGCAGGGACCTGGTGGCGCTGACCTCGGACGCGCGGTTCGCCCCGCTGCTGCGCGGGGCGGTGGAGAACCTGTCGACCGCGGACGGGCCCGGCGCCGTTCCCTCGGCGCGGCTGGAGCGGGTCGCCGAGTATCCGGCGCTGCGCACGGTGCTCGCGGACTGGCTCCAGCACCGTGCCGCGGACCTCGGGCGGCCCATCGGACTGCCGGGCCTGGACACGCTGTTGAGGAACGTCACGCGGTTCGCCAGGCCCGCCGTCCTGGCCACCGCGCCCGACGCCGTCGAGCGGATCGTCTCCTTCGACCCGGCGCCGGCCCTCGCCCGGACGCTGCGCGCGGGCATCCTCGACGAGCTGGGCTGGCCCGCGCTCGAAGAGGCGCTCGCCGCGCTCGGCGACGTCGACAAAGTGACCGCGGGGCAGCCGCAGTGGCCGCACGTCGACAACCGGTGGTACAAGTCCGCCGACGCCTGGCCCGCGCTCATCGTGCGTGTCGGCACGCATGTCGCGCTCGCCGGGCCCGAAGGCGTCCTGGACCGGCGCACGCTGAGCCTGCCCGGCCGGAGTCCGGGGCACGGCGAGCCGACGGTGCGGTTCGTCGACGGGCAGTGGCTGATCGCGTCGGGGTACGGCAACGACCGGCGGGCCGTCTGGTCCGGCGGCCCCGCCGACGTGTTCAGGCCGACGGGCCTCCAGGACGGCTGGTACGACTCGGGCACGGTGTCGATGGCGCTCGCCGACGGCAGCCGCTGGTACGGAGCGCGGCCGGTGCGCGCCGGGGACACCGCGTTCCCCGAGCGGCGCCGCGAGATCGCCTCGGACGGCGTGTCCTCCTGGGTGCTGCACGAGGGGCGTTGGCATGAGTACGACCCCGCGTCCGCGCGGCGGGGCCGGGCCTCGGTGCCCGCGTTCTTCGACTCGGCGCTCGCCGGGGCCGGGGCGGGAGTGCGTCTGGAGGAAAAGCACTGCAGGCTGCTGCCCGTCCAGGCGGGCCTGGAGGGTTCGCCGTTCGGCAGCAAGGACGGGCTGCTCGGCTGGTGGGTGACGTACGACGAGAAGTCAGGTATGCGCACGGCCTGTTCGGTCGACGGCACCCGTGGGCCCGCGACGGCCGGCGGTCTGCCCGTGGCGCCCCTGCGGCTGCCGGCCGAGGCCGTGCTCCACCCCGTACAGCTGGGCTGGAACCAGTCGGTGGTCGAGCTGCGGGACGCGGACGGCGTGGCCGTGGCCCGTGTGCAGATCGGCGACCGGGGCAGCGCCCACGCGGCGGGCACCCGTTTCGTGCCGCCTCTCTGGTACTGGCACGCGCTGCGGCCGCGCGACGAGCGGGGTTCCGCGGCGCTGCGCGCGGTGACCGACACGGACGCGGCGGCGCTCCTGGCCGCCGTCGTCGGCGGCGAGAGCCCCGGCGCTGCCGTGGCCCGGCTGCTGCCCGCCGTCACCGACGAGGCGCTCGCCCGGGGCGTGGCGGGGCTCGTCGAGGAGACCGCGCGCTGCGCCAAGCGGATCGCCACGCTCGCCGAGCGGGCGCGGCGGCGGACGGACGCCCGGCAGGACGCCACGCCCACGGTCCGGCACGCGTACGACTTCGCGCTGCGTGAAGCCATGCAGGGCTTCACCGGATCGCAGCACTTCTACGGCTCGTACCACTACGGCGTCCGGGCCGACCAGAGCACCACCGCGATCGAGCAACTCGTCGCGCTGGCAAGGGCGTTGCGGCCGGGCACCGCGGCGGGCCGGAGCAGCCTCAGCGGCACCGGGGTGGCCTGGCTGACGCTCGCGGGATCCGGCATGGCCGCGATCGCCCTGCGGGCCGCGTCGCCCACCACGGAGGACGGGCACCGTGCGGCGCTCCTCGAATGCCTGGACGCCGTCCTCGAGGTGCGGGCCGACGACGACGCCGTGCTCGTCGACCCGCGCGGGCGGCTGCGCGTGGTGCAGCTCAGGACCTCGCACAAGGCCCGGCCCGAGCGCGTGGGCGAAGTCCTCGTCTCCGGGGCGCGACGCATGCTCATCGTGTCGTGTCAGCGGGTGGAGGGGGACGACGCGTTCTGGAACGGCATCGAGTACGACCCGGCCGGCGCCTTCGGCGGATGGGACGGCTTCGCCCTCACCTCCTCCGAGGTGCACGGCAGCCCGGAAGACCCGCGCCGGGCGCCCTCGCTGCGGCGGCTCCTCACGCTCCTTCGGGAGCGGGGGCCGCTGCCCTACCGTCCGGAGCGGGCGGCGGAGCTCGCCGAGCGCATCGGGGTCGCACCGGTGGCCGGGGCGCTGCTCCTGCTCGGCCTGCCGGGGTTGCAGGGGTACGGCAGGGAGGGACTGCTCCCCGCCGAGTTCCTGAAGCCGCTGGGTGCCAAGAGCGCCGAGGCCAAGGCCGCGCGGGGCGCGCTGCAGGATCTGCCGCTCGCCCTGCGACAGGCGTTCACGGCCGCGCTGGTGCCCGTCGACCCGGAGGACGTCGAAGGGCTGTGGACGAGCGGCTTCACGCCGGACGATGCCGCCGAGCTGTGGCTGGCGGCGCGCGGCAGACACCGCGTCGCACCGCCCGAGCTGGTCGCCCAGGTCGTCGCGGAGATCGGCCCGGGCCCCATCCTCGACCACGTCCTGAACCCCGGGGCCCGGCGCGAACTCACCGGGCGGACCGAGCAGAAGCTCGACGACGGACTGCGGCCTGCGGACCCCGGGGCCCTGCTCACCGGCCCCGCGCTCGTCCCGTACGTGGACATGCTGCGCTGGCTGGCCTACCGCCTGCCGTACGGCGATCCGCTGCGCGCGGTGCTGCCCGAGACGCTGCGCGTGCTGCGCGACCGGCTCGCCGACCCTGGCCTGCTGCTCGATCTGCGGGTGAGCTGGGGTACAGACGGCGAGGTCACGGGTGCCGCCGTCCGGGAGGCGTTCGGTCTGCCGCCGCGCGGCGGGGAGGACGACCGCGGTCTGGTGGAGGCGGGCCCCGCGCTCGTCCTCGCGCCGATGCGGCACCGTTCCGAATGGGACGCCGTGTGGGTGCGGCCCTCCGCGTTGCTGCCCGGTGTGAACGACGAGGGCGGCCCCGACCACCCGGCGCTCACGCTCCTCTCCGGCCTCGCGGGGAACAGCGACGCGCTGCGGGCCCTGCGGACGCTGCTCAGCGAGGAGTTCACCGCGCTGCTCACCGCCGACGGCCCCGCGGGAGCCGCGCAGAACCCGCTGATCGGTGCCCCCGAGGCGGTCCCCGAGGTGATGGCGCGGTTCGGGCTCTCCGAGGACGCGGCCGTCATCTACCTGATGCTGCTCGCGCTGCCCGACCCGACGGACCGTCGCCAGGCGGCGTGGACGGGCTGGAAACCGGCCCGGCTCAAGAAGGCCAGCGCCGAACTGGCCGCCACGGAGCTCGTGGTGGAGGCCAAGCGGTCCCGGGCGGGCCGCACCCTCTTCCTGCCCGGCGGCTGGCTCGACCGCAGGGCGCCGCTCCTGCCCGTGGAGAGCTGGAAGGTCCCGCTGCTCCCGGAGTCGAGCTCCCGCTTCGAAGTCCCCGGGTGCCCGGTGCCCGAGCTGTACGCCCGTGCGTGGCAGCGGGTCGTCGACGGCGAAGGGCCCGCTTACGAGGAGTTCGAGGAGCGGGGCGGCCGCAGGGGAGGCAGGCGATGAGCCACCGAACGACGAGACAGACGGAACAGCCGGAACAGCCGGTGACGGGCGGACGGCAGATGGAGCTGCCCGAGGACCGCTACGCGCAGGAGCTGGCCTTCCTCACGGCGTACGACGACGGGCCGCGCCCGCCCGGCTGGCGGCTGACTCCGCGCGCGGTGGTGCTCTTCGTCTGCGGTTCGGACGGTGAGGAGCTGCGCGACGGGGCGGGGCGGCGGCTCGCCGTGACGCGGAAGTTCGTGGGCGACAGACAGCTCGTGGAGCGCTGCGTGGTGACGCTGGCGGGCGAGCGCGGGCTGCTGCTCGTCGGCGAGCCCGGCACCGCCAAGTCGATGCTGTCCGAGCTGCTCGCCGCCGCCGTGTGCGGCACCAGCGCGCTCACCGTGCAGGGCACAGCGGGCACCACGGAGGACCAGCTGCGGTACGGCTGGAACTACGCGATGCTCCTGGCCAAGGGCCCGAGCCGCGAGGCCCTCGTCCCCTCGCCGGTGCTCACCGCGATGGCCCGGGGCGCGGTCGCCAGGGTCGAGGAGGTCACCCGCTGCCTGCCGGAGGTGCAGGACTCCCTGGTCTCCCTGCTCTCCGAACGCCGTATCTCCGTCCCGGAGTTGGCGGGGCAGGACGGTGACGACGGGACGGTGCACGCGGTGCCCGGTTTCACCCTCATCGCCACGGCCAACCTCCGGGACCGCGGCGTCTCCGAGATGTCAGCCGCCCTCAAGCGGCGCTTCAACTTCGAGACGGTCGGCCCGATCGACGACCTGGCGGCGGAGACCGACCTGGTGCGCCGGCAGGCGACGGCGGCGCTGACCCGCTCCGGAGCCGCCTTCTCGGTGGACGACACGGTCCTGGAGGCGCTGGTCACCGCCTTCCGCGACCTGCGTTCGGGGCGCAGCGCGGAGGGCTGGGAGGTCGAGCGGCCCTCGACGGTCATGTCGACGGCGGAGGCGGTGCAGGTCGCCACGTCCATGGCGATCGGCGCGGCGTATCTCAGTGACGGCAGGGACGTCGTCCGTACGCTGCCGGGCCACCTCCTCGGCACCGTGCGCAAGGACGACCCGGCCGACCACGCACGACTGCTCGGCTACTGGGACGGTCCTGTGCGGCGGCGTGCGGAGAGCGGGGCGGGGTTGTGGCGGACGTTGTGGGAGCTGCGTGATGACCTCGCGTGAGAGGGCCGCGCCGGAGCCGGAGGAGGCCCTGGCCGAGCTGGCCGGGTGCCGTGACCCGTATCTGAGCGGGGTGCGGCACCACTCCCCCGCCCTTGCCGCCGCGATGCCCGCGCTGCTGACGGCGGCCGCTCCCGAGGTGCTGCTCGTGGAGCTGCCCGAGGAGTTCGCGCCGTGGCTGGAGCATCTCGGGGACTCGGCGACCGTGCCGCCCGTGGCGCTGGCAGGAAGTGCCGGGGAGGGCGGCCTCGTCTTCCTGCCGTTCGCGGAGTTCTCACCGGAGCTGGCGGCGATCCGCTGGGCCCGGGAGGCGGACGTTCCGGTCGTGCCGTTCGACCTGCCGCTGGCGGCACGGGATCAGGTGGGCGAGCCCGTACGGGACGACGCCGCGGACGGGGCGGCCGACGGCCGGGAAGCGAATCCGTCCCTGGAGTCCGGACGCCTGGTCCCGGCGCTCCGCTCACGCGCCGGACTGCGTCCCGGGGACGACCTCTGGGACCGCCTCGTGGAGTCGGCAGCGCCGGGCGGCACGGCGGAGGCGCTGCGCCGGGCCGCGCTCCTGGCCGGCTGGGCCCTGCGAACGGACGCCGGTGAGGTCGCCGCGTACGACCTGGCGCGTGAGGCACACATGCGGCGCCGCATCGCGGAGCACGCAGGGCGGCGGACGGCGGCGGTGATCGGCGCGTTCCACGCGCCGGCGCTGGTCGCGGGAGACGGCGTGCGGCCTGTTGGGGCGGACGAACCGGAAGACGCGGCGGCCAGGGAGTACGTGTCCGGCGCGGCCCCGGAGGGAACGGCCGTGACCACCTCGCTCGTGCCGTACTCCTACCCGCTGCTGGACGAGCGCTCCGGCTATCCGGCCGGAATCCGCGATCCGGAGTGGCAGCGCGGCGTGTTCCTGGCCGGCGGGGAGGCGGACCGGCTCGACGAGCTGCTGACCGTCACCGCCGTACGGATCTGCGCGGCGGTCCGCGCTGCGGGCCACCCCAGCGGCCCCGCGGACGCGCGCGAAGTGGTCCGCGTCGCGCGGGACCTGGCGTCGCTGCGCGGGCTGCCCGCGGCGGGCCGGGGCGAGCTGGTCGAGGCCGTGGGGACGGTGCTGACCCAGGGACAGCTTCTCGGCCGCGGGCGGGTCGTCGCCACGGCCCTGGAGCAGGTGCTCGTCGGGGACCGGCGGGGGCGGCTCGCCCCGGGGACGCCCCGGTCGGGCCTGGGGCCCGCCGTCGAGGCGGCGCTCGGTGAGGTGTCGCTGCCGACGCCCGGCGCGCCCGCGCGGCGCGAACTGCGCCTGGATCCGCACCGCTCGGACCTCGACCTGCGGCGCGAAGTCCTGCTGCGCCGACTCGCGGTCTGCCGTGTTCCGTACGGGGAGGAGGGCGAGGTCGCGCGGGTCGGCGGAACCGCCGCGCTGACCACGCGCTGGGCGGTGGAGTGGACGCCGTCGTCCGCGGCGATGCTGGAGGTCGTGGGCGTGCACGGCGTGACGCTGGAGCAGGCGACGGCCGGCGTACTGCGCCGGCGGCACGCGGCCGACGTCCGGCACGGTGGGCCGACGGCTGCCCAGGTACTGGCCGGGCTGACGGACGCCGCGCGCTGTGCGCTGCCGGAACCGGCGGCCGAACGGCTCGGGCAGGTCGCCGAGCTGCTGCCCGCGTCCGGTACGTTGCCCGAACTCCTCGACGGGCTCGACCTGTTGAGCCGAATCGAGGCGGGCCAGTTGCCCGGGCTGCCCGCGCGGTGGCGTGCCGCCGAGGTCGCCGCCGCACGTGAGCAGCTCGACGCGGCGGGGGTGCGGGCCCTCGACGGGCTCGCCGGGTCCACCGACGCGGCCGACGCCCGCGCCCTGACGGACCTCGCCCTCCGCGCCGCCGAGAGGGGCGGCGGACTGCGGCTCGCGGACGCGCTGGCCCGCCTCGACGCGGAGGGCACGCCTCTCGTCCGGGGTGCGGCGGGCGCGGCTCGGGTGCTGCTCGGACAGTGCGACGCCGGGGAGTTCGGCGTACGGATCGCCTCCCGCGTGGACGGCGCGGTGACGCCCGAACTGCGGGCGGAGCTCGGCGCGTTCCTACGGGGAACGCTGGTCGCGGCAGGCCCGCTCCTGGAAACGGCCCGCGCGATGGGCCCCCTCCTCGAACGCGTCGAGTCACTCCCCGACCGCGCCTTCCTCGACCGGCTGCCGGCACTCCGGGCGGGCTTCGACACCCTGTCCCCCGCGGCGCGCGCCCGGATGCTCACGGCGGTGGAGGACCGCACGGGCCTCTCGGCGGACACCTTGCCGACGGCGGTCACCGACCCGGCGGCTCTCGCGAGGCTCGCGGAGGCGGACTTGGCGGGGCGGGAGGCGCTGACGGCGGTGGGGCTGATGCCGGTGGTGCCGACGGAGGCGGGGCCGGCGGCGGGATCGGCGGTGGGGCCGACTGTGGTGGGGCCGGGCGCGGCGTTCGCCGGGGCGGGTTCCGTCTCGGCGGCCGCTTGTAGTCCCTGTAGCCCCTGTAGCCCCTGTAGCCCCTGTAGCCCCTGTAGTTATCGCCTCGCCGCTCATGAACGGTGGCGGCTTCTCCTGGGTCGGACCCGGGGCGTCGGCGGACACGCGGGACGGGTCGCCGCCGCGCTCGACGAGCTGTACGGCAGCGGGCGCGGGGAAGGCTCGCGCGGGCAGGACGGGCCCGGGAGCGGGTCAGGAGGCGGCACCGACGCCTCGTACCCCGATGTGCGCAGCTGGTCGGAGGAGCTGGCCGCGCTGTTCGGACCGGACGTACGGGAAGAGGTCCTCGCCGCGGCGGCCGACAGCGGCCGCATCGACGCCGCGATGGAACTCGACCCTGCCACGGCACGCCCTTCGGTAGAGCTGCTGCGCACGGTCCTGTCGTACGCGGGCGGCATGCCCGAGAGTCAACTGGCCCGTCTCCGGCCGCTGGTGGCCCGCCTGGTCAAGGAGCTGACCGAGGCACTGGCCGACCGGCTGCGTCCGGCGGTCACCGGCTTCGCCCACCCCCGGCCCACGCGCCGGCCCGGCGGCCCACTGGACCTCGCACGTACGCTGCGGGCCAACCTCGCCACCGCGCGCCGCGACCCGGTCACGGGAACGGTGACGGTGCTGCCCGAGCGGCCCGTGTTCCGCACGCGGTCGCGCAAAGCTGTGGACTGGCGGTTGGTGCTGGTCGTGGACGTGTCCGGTTCGATGGAGGCGTCGACGATCTGGTCGGCGCTCACCGCGTCCGTGCTCGCCGGGGTGCCCGCACTCAGCACGCACTTCGTGGCCTTCTCCACGGAGGTGCTGGACCTCACCGACCAGGTGGACGACCCGCTGGGGCTGCTCCTGGAGGTACGGGTCGGCGGCGGCACCAGCATCGCGCGCGGGCTGCGGCACGCCCGCACCCTCGTGACCGTGCCGTCGCGCACCCTCGTGGTGCTGATCAGCGACTTCGAGGAGGGCGGACCCGTCGGCCCGCTCCTCTCCGAGGTGCGGGCACTCGTCGACGCGGGCTGCCACGTACTGGGCTGCGCCTCGCTCGACGACGCCGGTCGGCCGCGCTACTCGGCGGGCGTGGCCGGGCAGTTGGTGGCCGCGGGCATGCCCGTCGCGGCGCTCAGCCCGCTGGAGCTGGCCCGCTGGGTCGGCGAACGCATGAGAGGGACGCCCCAATGACGCAGCCGTCCGTGCCACCCCAGCCGCTTGTGCCACCCCTGCCGCCCCGGCCGCCCGTGCCGCCTTTGCCGCCCCGGCCGCCCGCGCTGCCCCCGGTGGCCGCCGCGGTGGTCGCCACCGCGCTCGATCCGCTGCCCGCGCGGCTGCGCAAACGCGTCGACGGGGCGACGGCCAAGGCCGCGGCCTGGCCGGTCGACGCCATGGAGAACGGTGACGGGGTCGTGATCCGTGCCGTCGTCCGCGTCGACGACGACACAGCGGTGACGCTCACCGCTCCGCGCGGCATCGTCGCCACGGCGGACGACGCGACGTGCACGTGTCTGCTCGCGCCGGCGTGCCTGCACAGGGCGGCGGTGCTGCTGCGGGCGCCGCTCGCGGAGGAGGCACCGACCGCGGACGCGCCCGAACTCCCGCAACGTGACGGTCCCGAACTCCCGCCGCGTATCGGCCCCGAACCCTCGCCACGTAACGGCCCCGAGCTCCCACCGGGTACCGGCCCCGAGCTCCCACCAGGTGACGAGTCCGAGCCCGCCAGCATTACTGGCACCGTCACCGCGGCCGCCACCGGCACCGCGACCGCCACCGTCACCGCCACTGGCACCGTCACCGCAACCGGCACCGCCGCCGGCACCGCCGCCGGCACCGCCGTCCAAGCCCTCTGGGCAGCCGCGGTGGATGTGCTCGTCGCCGGGGTCGGGGCAGCCGGTGCCGTGCAGCGGGCGCGGCTGTTGCACGCGGCTCATTCCGCGCGGCTGGCGGGTCTGCACCGCGCCTCCGCCGCGGCGGTCCGCGTGGCCCGGCGGCTCGGTGAGGCCACCTCAGGCGATCCGCAGTTCCGGCTCGCCGACCTGTCGGGAGAGCTGACCGAACTGCTCTACGTAGCAAAGCGATTGCGGCCGCCGGGCCCGGCGGTCCCGGCGGCCCCCAACCCCGAATGCGACCCCGACCCCTCCCTCGTAGGCACGGTACGCCGCGCCTACCGGCCGGAGCGGCCGTTGCGCCTGCACGGCCTGTTCACCGAGCCGGTGGTCACCGCGTCCGGCTACGCGGGGGCGGTCACCTATGCCCTCGCCCCGGACGGACACCTGCGCACCGTGTCCGATGTCGCGCCCGGCGGCCCGGACCGCGTCCGGCGGGCGACGGAGTCCTCCGTCCCCGGCGGCTGCGCACTGTCCCTGCGCGAGCTGGGCGACGGCGGCGGGGTGACCCTGACCGCACCGACCGTGTCGCCGGACGGCCGGATCAGCGCGGGACGCACCGTGCGTTCGGTACGGGCGTCGGGAGCCGCCTGGTCGGAGGAGCCTCTCGACGCCCTGTGGCAGCGGGCTCCGTACGACCAACTGGCCGCCGCGCTGGCCTGGTTGGGAACACCCGCCGACGAGCGGGTATCCGCCGGGGGCGACCTCGTCTTCCTCCGGGGGACGGTCACCACGAGCGGACTCGCGGTCAGCGACGGACCCACGCTGCGGCTGCTCGCGCCGGACGAGCGAACGGAGCTCCCGTACGCGGAGAATCTGCGCCTCCTCGCCACCCGCACCGGCCTGCCCCTGCGCGTCGTCGCCCGCGTCGCCCCCGACCGCCCCGGCGGCGTCCTCGCGCTGGCCGCCGCGTGGACCGGCCACGACGGCCGGACGACGCTGCGCGCAGACCTCGGCCTGCGCCGCCTCGACCGCACCCAACTGCCGCCGCACACAGGGCCGTCGATGCCGCCCGCCATCGACCCCCCGGCCCTGCCCACGGAACTCGGCCTGCTCCGCCGCGCCGTGGACCGGGCGGTGGCGGGCGGCCGCCCCGTGGCCGCCACGGACACCGACGGTGAACTCCCACGCCGCCTGAGAGCAGCAGGACTCACCACGGGGGCCGACTGCGCCCGCCGCCTCACGGACACGGCCGCCGACCGCAGCCACGACACCCTCGGCCGCCTGCGCCCCGCCGACCCCGACGCGTACGCCGAGGCGTGGCTGGCGGCTTCCCTCTACACCCGGGCGGCCACGACGTCCCTGCTCACCGCCGCATGGACACCTCGGCGCACGACGGGTGAGGAAGCGGTCGAGCTGCCGAGTGGTGGCGATGTGGCCGGGCCGCCCGGGGGTTTCCCCCCTGGCACGTCGGCGGTCAGCACCAGCGCGCCCCGCACGCCGCCCGAGCCATGATCACTTCACCGCCCCGGCGGACCACCGAAGCGAGGAGAGATCAGGATGACCGTGCACAGGCAGGCGATGGGCCGACGGACGTTGCTGGCCGCGACGACCGGGCTCGCCGCCACCGCCCTACTGGCTCCGGCGGCCCACGCGGCACCCACCGCCGGGCCGGAAGGTTCCGTACCCGCAGGCCCGGCGGCGGAGAACGGCCGTGCCGCGGCAGTCCGCGGACTGGAGCGCGCCGCGCACCCCTTGAGGTCGACGGAGCCAGGCGGGCGCGTCACCGACCTGCGCGCGCTGGGCTCGATGATCGATGACGCGGTCGTCGTCGGCCTGGGAGAAGCCACCCACGGTTCGCACGAGTTCTTCGCCATGAAGGAACGAGTCTTCCGGTACCTCGTCGAGGAGAAGGGCTTCACCACCTTCGCCCTGGAGATGAGCTGGACGGCCGGCCTGCGCATCGACGAGTACGTGCAGGGCGGTCCCGGCTCCGCCCGGCGGGTCGCCAAGGAGGCGCTGGCCGGGTCCCCCTGGGCCCGCGAGGAGTTCGTCAGCCTCCTCGCCTGGATGCGCAGGCACAACGACCGCCACCCCGGCCGCCGCGTCCACTTCATGGGCAACGACGTCGGGGCGCCCAAACTCGGCAGCGCGATCTTCGAGCGGGTCCTGTCGCACGTCCGCGTGCACCGTCCCCAGGACCTCGCCCGCCTCGAAGCGCTGTACGCCCAACTGCCGCCGCTCGACGACATCTTCGCGTATCTGGACAGGCCCCTTGCCGAACGGCGCCGCAACGCCGTCACCGCCCAGCAGGCGTTCGACCTGGTCGCCGCGGACAAGCAGGCGGGTGGCGACGCCCATGAGTGGGCCGAACAGCACGCCCGCAACATCCACCAGACCTTCGCGTTCGCCTCGCTCGACCTGTCCGACCCGCAGTCCGTCTCCGAGGCGGAACACCTCCGCGACCGGGCCATGGCCGCCAACACCGCCTGGTGGCAGGGCCGCACCGGCGACAAGATGCTGCTGTCGGCGCACAACGGGCACGTGGGCTACCTGTCCACCGACCCGGTGATGTACCCCACCACACAGGGCGTCTACCTGCGCGACGTCCTGGGCAGCCGCTACGTCGCCGTCGGCTTCACCTTCAACCGGGGCTCCTTCCTCACCGCCACCACCCTGGGCAGCCCGTGGAGCAAGGTCACTGTCCCGGCCGCCACCGCCGACATGCAGGAGTACACCCTCGACCAGGTTCACCACCGCGACTACTACGTGGATCTGCGCACGCTCCCGGCCGCGGCCCGCCGTTGGCTCGCCACGCCGCGTCCCGTGTACGACGCCGGCTCGTCCTTCAAGAACGACCCACTCCCCACCCTCGCCGTCAAAAAGGCCTACGACGTGCTCATCCACCTCCACCGGGTCCACGAGGCCGTCCCCGTCTGATCGCCCGTCCCCGTTCCCGTTCCCGTCTGATCACCCGTCCCCGCCTCTCGCTGTGATGCATGACGTCCCTCCCACGTCGCGCGTCACCAGCCTCGAGAGGATCACGACCCCCACGTCCCGGGTGCGCGCATGCGGGCCGGCGGTGGTGCCCGGAACCCGGCCGGGCCGCGCCGCCAACCTCCGCACCACGGCAGCGACATCCGCCTCGTCGTCCCGCAGCAACGCTCCGATCAGCGCGACCGCGTCCGCACGGTCGGCGCCCGCGGCGTCCAGGTCGGTGAGGCGGACCGAGGCGATGATTTCGGCGCCCGTCCTGGGCCGGTGTGCCGCCGCCAGCGCGGCCAGTACGTGGCGTTCCGCGTCGGTGGCGTGGGCCCACCGGCCCAGGAGACCCGGCACGGCGTCGGCCACCGCGTGCCGGACGGTGCGCTGGGCCTCGGTCTGGGTGGACGCGCGGCCCAGCGCGGCGTTGCGGTCGGCCAGCGCCACGTCGTCCCTCACGCCCGCGGTGGAGTGGCGCAGGAGATCGACGAGGATCGTCAGCCTGGCCCTCGCCGGGACATCGGGTTCGGCTGCGAGCGCCGCCAGGAAAGGGACTGCCGTCGCGGTGCCGGGCGTGCACGTTCCCTGGTGCGCCACCGCGTCGTCGAGTTCGGCGAGGAAGTCGTCGACGCGCTCGTACGGGTCCGCGAACGCGAAGTCTTCGTCGAGCAGCCAGGCCAGCGCTTCGGGGGCGTTCTCCGCGCTCCCGTACATGCGCTCCGCCACGGCGATCGCGGCCGCGCAGACGAGAGCGGGATCACCCGGATCAGGGAGGAACCACGGCAAGGGCGCAGGCCCCGGTGCCGGCCCGACCGTCGGCCGTGGCTCGGTGACATCCGGCGGTTCGGTGACATCCCGTGGCTCGGTGACATCCCGTGGCTCGGCGACAGTCAGTACCGCGTCCGCGTCCTCGTGCCGCAGGCCCGACCGGTCGAACCCCCTCTCCAGCGTCGCCTCGTGCCCCTCCGAGCAGCCGTCGGCGAACCCGCCGTGCGACCGCGCGACTTCCGCGACCCGGGCCGCCTCCTCGTTCAGGTACGGCCTCATGTCCGGCAACCGGGCCACGAACCCCTGTTCCGGGCCCCCACCCCTCTCGCTCCCGGCCTCAGTGACGTACACCGCGAGGGCGAAGACCTGCCACCACCCCGCCAGTTCCGGCGCCGAATCGCCGTACCAGTCGGACAGTTCGAAGGGGAGCGAGCGGTGTTCGCGCGCGGCCACGAGCCGGCACCCATGCCGGGCCAGCTCGTCGGCCGCCTCCCCGGCCGCGCTTTCGGTCGGCAGCGTCAGCACGTACTGGACGCCCCAGCCGTGCCGCATCACTTCATCCACTCCGCCTCATACTTCGCGTACGTCCCGTCGTGCGTCGCGAGGTGCACGAACTGGTCGACGTACTCCTTGAACTCGTCGTCGCCGCGCGGTGTCGCGTACGCCTTCTCGGAGAAGGTGAAGGGCTTGTCGGGGTGGAGAGAGCACAGTTCGGGGTGGATCTTCGACTGGTAGAGCGTCTCGCTCGCGTCCGTCATCATCACGTCCGCGCGGCCGTCGATGATCTCCTGGAAGATCGTCGTGTTCTCCGGGTGCAGCTTGACCGTCGCCCGCTTGATGTTCGCGCGGGTGAACTGCTCGTTCGTGCCGCCGGGGTTGACGACGACGGTCGTGCCCGGCCTGTCTATGTCCGCCAGCGCGCCCGCCCCGAACTTGCCCTTGTCCGCGCAGCGCACGATCGGTGTCTTGCCGTCCTCGCGCGTGGGTTCGCTGAAGTAGACCTGGCGGGCGCGCGGCAGGGTGATCGAGACGCCGCCGACGCCGATGTCACAGCGCCGCGCCGCCACGTCCTTGGTCAGGTTCGCCCAGGACGTGGCCACGAACTTCGGCTTGGCGTCGAGGCTCTTCGCCAGGTCCCGTGCCATCGTGATGTCGACGCCGCTGTACGTTCCGTCGGCGGGGTCCAGCTTCGTGAACGGGGCGTAGTCGCCGGTCGTGCAGACCTTCAGGACGCCCTTCTTGGGGACGGAGTCCAGGAGTGTTCCGTGGTGCCGGTCGGGCCTGGTGTCCGGCTGCCTGCCCGCGTCGGGCGACGCGGGGGCGGCGGCGGTGACGGCCAGCAGACAGACCAGGGCGGACAGGGTGGCGGCACGCTTCACGGGGGCTCCTGCGCGTATCGGACGGGGGGTCGGGCTGTGTTCGGACAGTTCCTGGCGATCACCCTCGCAGACCCGTTCGCGCAGGTGAACCCCCTTCTCAGGGAGCGAGAGGGGCAAGGGGAGCCAGTGGGGCGAGAGGGGCGAGAGGGGCGAGTCCGACCGGGGTCAGGTCAGGTGCGCCGTCCGCGTACGCGTCCTCGTCGAACGGATACAGCGGCCGTTCCACCCGGTGGTGGCCGAGGCGCGGCAGGTCCTGGTCGACGCCGCCCGGCGTGAGGGCGAGGAGCCAGTCGGCCGCCATGTCGTACAGCTCCGGCTCCAGGTAGCCGATCTTCACGGCCACGATGTCGTACGTACGAGGGTCGATGCCGAGGCCGCCCTCCGCGGGGCCCGTGAAGTCGGCGAGCGTGTGGAACGGCTTGCGGCGCTCGACGAGGATCACGGTGAGGCCGCCGCTGCGCACGGCCGCCATGTCGACGCCCCGGTCGTACGCGCCGCCCTCCGCCCGGTCCTTCTGGTCGGTGGCGCGCTGCAGCGCGACGACGGTGCCGGTGAGTTCGTACGGTCCTCCGTGGTTCGCGTCGACCTTGCCGCCGACGCTCAGGGCGACCTCCGCGCCCACGCCCGCCTCGAAGCAGCGGGCGACTGCGACCGGGTCGGTGATGCCGGGGTGGAGGGCGGTGACCTCGCCGGTGCGGATCGCGGCGTTCTCCAGGAGCTTGCCCAGCATGTACGCGAGGTCGCCCGCGCCGCCCGCCGTCGGGTTGTCGCCCGAGTCGCTGATCAGGAAGGGGCGTGCGGGTGAGGCCACCGCCCGCTCGATGCATTCCTCGGCGGAGCCCGTCGGGCCGACGAAGACGAAGTCGCGGCGCGCGTCCCAGTAGCGGCGGGCGAGCTTTTCGGCCTCGGCGGCCGCGAGTCCGGCGTCCTCGCCGGTGACGACGATGGCGGCCTGGCAGCGCGGTTCGTCGGCCCAGGCGTAGCCGACCCACATCGCGGCGTCGAGGATGCCGGGGAGCTTTTCGATGTCGGCGAGCGAGGCGTAGAGGGACTTGGCGGGTTCCAGGCGGGTGCTGGTCTTCTCGCCGGGCAGGAGGACGGGGACCTGGACCCAGGCGCGGTGCGGGCGCACTCCTTCCCGCAGGCATCGCACGAGGTTGCGGGCCGCGCGTTCGCGGGTCTCCCAGGCGTCCTCGTGCGGGGCGAGGCGGTGGGCGGTGAGCAGGTCGACCGGCTCGGCGAAGCGGCGCGAGACGTTGCCGTGCAGGTCCATGGCGGTGGAGATCATCGGCCGTCCCGTGCCGTCCGGCGTACCGACGAAGTCGAGGGCGGCGCGCACCGCTTCGGTCAGGTCGGCCTCGGCGTCGGTGAGGCCGATGACGCTCATCGCGCCGTGGATGTCGTACACGAGGCCGTCCACCGGGCCCGCCGCCCGGATGCGCGTGACCAGTTCGTCCTTCAGGGTCAGGTACGACTCCGCCTCCACCGGGCCGCCGGGCAGCGCGGTCGCGTGCAGCAGGGGCACCCATTCGACGGTGTCGGCGAGGTCGGAGTCCGGGCGCGTCCACGTGTAGCGGTCGAGGAGGTCCTGGCCGCGGGTCCGGCGGAAGTCGTCCGCGGTGGAGCGGTGCGGGCAGAACGTGGAGGACTCGATGCCGATGCCGCCGATGCCGACGCGCAGGCGGCGGTGGTGCGCGGAGGGGGTCATGCGGTTGCGCTCTCTTCCTGGGGTGCGGGGGCGGCCGGTGAGGTGGGGAGGTGGTGGCGCAGCGCGGTGAGTCCCGCGCCGAGGAGGCCCGCGTCGGGCCCCGTGACGGTGGTGGTGATCTCGAGGTCGGCCGTGGCGAGGGGCAGGCAGTGTTCGTAGAGGACGCCGCGCACGGCGGCGACCAGGGGTTCGGCGGTGGCGAGGACGCCGCCGAGGGCCACGGCCTGCGGGTTGAAGAAGTTGACGACGACGGAGAGGACCGTGCCGATGTGGCGTCCCGCGGTGCGGACGAGGGTGGTGGCCAGCGGGTCGCCGTCGGCGACGAGCCGCAGCAGGTCGGCGGTGTCGGCCACCTCGACGCCCTGGAGCGCGAGTTCGCGGATCAGGGCGGCGCCGCTGGCGACGGTCTCCAGGCAGCCGATGTTGCCGCAGCTGCACGGGCGGTCGCCCGCCGCGTCGACGCGGACGTGGCTGATGTCGCCCGCGCTGCCGTTGGCGCCGTCGTGCGGCCGGCCGGCGGAGATGATGCCGCTGCCGATGCCGCGTCCGGCCTTGACGACGACGAGGTGGTCGAGCTCGGGGCGTGCGACGCGGTGCTCGCCGACGGCCATCATCGTGGCGTCGTTGTCGACGGTGACGGGGATGCCGAGCCGTTCGGCGAGGACGTCGCGCAGCGGGTAGCGGTGCCAGCCGGGCATGCGGGACGGACTCAGGACGCGGCCAGTGGCGGGCTGCACGGGACCGGGGAAGGCGACGCCGAACGCACGTACCGTGCGGCCTTCGGCGCGCTGGTGGGCGACGAGGGCGTCGGCCTGCCCGCAGAGCCAGTCGACGGCGGATTCGGGGCCCGCGGTGATGTCGTGCGGCAGGTCGACGGCGTCGGTGACGGTGCCGCCGAGGTCGACGGCGCCGAGCCGCGCGTGGTGGCTGCCGAGGTCCGCGGCGAGCGCGACGCCTCCCTGGGTCGCCACGCGCAGCAGCCGCGGCCTGCGTCCGCCGCGCGACGCGCCTTCGCCGGACTCGGTGAGGAGCCCGGCGTCGACGAGTTCCTGCACGCGCAGGGAGACCGTGGAGGGGGCGAGGCCCAGTTCGCGCACGAGGTCGGCGCGGGACGTGGCCGCCCCCGACGAGACCAGGTGCACGATGTGCTGCGCCGACCCCGGTTCGCCGAGTGGTGTTCCGGCCATGCCGCCCCCAGTTGCTTCCCTGTTGCTTCGATGTGTTTGTTCGACACCAGGACGAACACTAGGTCCGACCGAACCAAGTTGACCAGCCCTTCCGGCTTTTCCACTTCTTGCCGAATGAAGCTATTGACTTGTTTTTCTCGCCGGGCCTAGCGTTCGGGCGCCGCCCCGTCGTTCTCCGGCACGGGCCGGCCCCGTACCCCTTGGAGGCCCATCGCCATGCGCTCATTCAGGTCCGCGGCGGCCGCGCTGCTCGTCCTCGCGGCGGCCCTCACCGGCTGCACCCGCGAGGGCGGCCGCATCGACATGGGCCCGACCGGCGGCACGCCCGTGGAGGGCGGCACGGCGACGATGGCGCTCCCGCCCGCCGCGACGCCCAACTGGATCTTCCCGATCGGCGCGCCGGGTTATGGCGGCTCGTACAACTACGGGATCTACTCACTGCTGTTCATGCCGGTGTACGACGCCGTGCAGGACAAGGAGAAGGGCGAGCTGACCACGCACGGGCCGGGCACGCTCGGCCTGGAGCCGAAGTACAGCGACGGGAACAAGACCGTCACCGTGCCGCTGCGCGAGGGCGTCGAGTGGTCCGACGGGAAGCCGGTCACGGCCCGTGACCTGGAGTTCTGGTTCCACCTGGTCAAGGCCAACAAGGCGGACTGGGGCAGCTACTCGGTCGGCGCGATGCCGGACAACGTCAAGCGGTTCGAGACGCTCGACGACCACACCGTGCGGCTGCACCTGACGCGCGCGTACAACCCGGACTGGTTCACGGCCAACCAGCTCACCCTGCTGCGGGCGCTCCCCCAGCACGCCTGGGACGCGAAGACCGACGGCGGGAGGATCGGCGACTGGGACCGTACGCCCGCGGGCGCCAAGGCGGTCTTCGCCCGCCTGACGAAGCACGCCAAGAGCCTCGGCTCGTACGGCTCCGACCCGCTCTGGAAGACGGTCAACGGGCCCTGGAAGCTGGCGGGCTGGCGCGACAGCGGGCAGGTCACCATCGTGCCGAACGAGAAGTTCACCGGACCGGAGTCGGAGCGCCCGCATCTGGACAAGGTCGTCTTCAAACCGTTCACGACGGCCGACTCCGAGTACAACGTGCTGCGTTCGGGCGGCGTCGACTACGGCTACATCCCGCCGTCGGTGATGGCGCAGAAGGAGAAGTTCGAGGGCAAGGGCTACCGCGTCGATCCGTGGGAGGGCTGGGCGGCGACGTACATCGTCTACAACTTCAACTCCACGCACGGCGGCCCGATGATGGACCAGCTCTACATCCGGCAGGCCATGCAGCATCTCGTCGACCAGAAGGCCATGAGCGACGTCATCTGGCAGGGCAGCGCGACCCCGACGCTCGGTCCGGTTCCGGTGACACCGAAGAGCCAGTACCTGTCCGCAGAGATGGAGAAGAACCAGTACCCGTTCTCCGTCGACAAGGCCAAGTCTCTGCTGACACAGCATGGTTGGCGCATCGAGGACGGTACGGCGCGCTGCGTACGCCCCGGTACGGGCGAGGGCGAGTGCGGCAAGGGCATCGGGAGGAACACCCCGCTCGAACTGACCCTGCTCTCCCAGTCCGGGTCTACCGAGACGACGAACATGATGCAGGAGCTCAAGTCGTCGCTCTCCAAGGCCGGCATCGACCTGACGGTGCGCCAGCAGCCGCTGAACTCGGTCCTCGGCAACTCCGTGCCGTGCAAGGCGAAGGACCCGGGCTGCGAGTGGGACATGTCGTTCTTCGGGACGGCCGGCAGCTGGTACTACCCGCTCAACCCCAGCGGCGAGCAGCTCTTCTCGACGGGCGCCTCCGCCAACTTCGGCAACTACAGCGACAAGAAGGCGGACCGCATCATCCGGGGCGTGCAGTACTCCCCCGACATGAAGGCCGTGCACGAGTACGGCGAGTATCTCGCCGAGCAGCTGCCCGTGATGTGGATGCCCAACCCGGCGTACCAGGTCTCGGTGATCCGCAACGACCTGCGCGGAGTCGCACAGAACCCGACCGTCACCTTCGCTCCCCAGCACTGGTACTACGTCAAGAAGAAGGGAGCCGAGAAGTGAGCGGCAGCAACGGCCTCACCGGCTTCACCGGCTTTCTGGTCAAGCGGTTCCTCCAGGCGGTCGTCGTCCTCTTCCTGGTCTCCGTCATCGTCTTCGTCCTGCTGCACCTGCTGCCGGGCGGCCCCGCCCGCGCCATCCTCGGCCCGAAGGGCACACCGCAGCAGATCGAGCACTTCAACCACCAGCAGGGATACGACCGTTCACTGCCGACGCAGTACGCGATGTACCTGAAGCGGCTGCTCACGGGTGACCTCGGCGAGTCCTTCAAGCTCAACTCGCCCGTCCTCGACCTGCTGAAGCAGCGCCTGCCCAAGACGCTCCTCCTCACCGTCCTGTCCACCGTCCTCGCGGTGGTCATCGCGGTCCCGCTCGGACTGTTGCAGGCCGTACGGCGCGGCAAGGCGTCGGACTACGCGCTGACCGGCCTCGCCTTCCTGCTGTACGCGACGCCGGTGTTCTTCCTCGGCCTCATCATGATCATCCTGTTCGCGCAGGTCATGCCCATCTTCCCGGCGGAGGCGCCGCAGGGCGAGACGGTCGCCGAACTCCTGGGCGACTTCACCGGGTTGATCCTGCCGGTGGTCACCATGGCCTTCGGCATCGTCGCGATGTTCAGCCGCTACATGCGCTCGGCGGTGCTCGACAACCTCACCGAGGAATACGTCCGCACGGCGATGGCCAAGGGCCAGTCGAGCCGCCGGATCATGGTCAGGCACGTCCTGCGCAACGCGCTGATCCCCCTCGCGACGCTCCTCGGCCTCTATCTGCCGACGCTGTTCAGCGGCGCCCTCGTCGTGGAGTCGATGTTCAACTACCCGGGAATGGGGCTGCTGTTCTGGAACGCGGCTCAGGGCTCCGACTTCCCCGTACTGCTCGGCGTGACGCTCGTAGTCGGTGTCGCCACCGTCGTCGGCTCGCTGCTCACCGACGTCCTGTACGCCGTCCTCGACCCCCGGATACGGAGCGTGGCATGAGTACCACGGTCGCCCCTGTCACCGCGCCAGGCCACGAGGACGCCGCGCAGGCGACGCCCTCGCTGGCCCGCCGTACGCTCCAGGTCTTCACCGGCAACAAACTCGCCCTGACGGGCGTGGTGGTGCTGCTCCTGCTGCTCGCGTTCAGCTATCTCGGCCCGCTCGTGTACGACACCGAGCAGGTCCACACCGATCTGTCGCAGGCGAACCTGCCGCCCGGCAGCTCCGGCCACCTCCTCGGCACCACCGACCTCGGCTACGACATGATCGGCCGGCTGATGGTCGCGGGCCGTACCTCGCTGGAGATCGGACTGGCGGCCGGCCTGCTCGCCACGCTCTTCGGCACCGTCTACGGAGCGGTCTCCGGCTACTTCGGCGGCTGGGTCGACGCCGCGATGATGCGGATCACGGACGCGGCGCTCGCCATCCCCGCGATGTTCCTGCTCGTCGTGGTGGCCGCGATCATCACTCCCAGCAAGGGCGTCCTCATCATGATCATCGCGGCGGTGGCGTGGCTCTCCCCCGCCCGCCTGGTGCGCGGCGAGGCGCTGTCCCTGCGCAACCGCGAGTACGTCCAGGCCATGCGGATGATGGGTGGCGGCGGTACGCGCGCCGTTTTCAAGCACATCGTGCCGAACGCGATCGGCACGGTCATCGTCAACTGCACGTTCCAGATAGCCGACGCCATCCTCTACGTCAGCTACCTCGCGTTCCTCGGCCTGAGCATCCCGCCGCCCTCGGCGGACTGGGGCTCGATGCTGTCGGCCGGCATCACCTACACGCAGAACGGCTACTGGTGGCTGATCTTCCCGCCGGGCATCGCGATCGTGCTGGTCGTCGCCGCGTTCAACTTCATCGGCGACGGGCTGCGGGACGCGTTCGAAGTACGGCTGCGGAAGTAAGAGGGAGTACCGCGAAGATGACCGAACCCCTGCGCGCGGCCGAGCCCCGGCCCGCGACCGAACACCTCCTCTCCATCGAGGACCTGCGCGTCGACATCGCCTCGCGCGAGCGCACCGTCCACGCCCTCGACGGCGTCTCCCTGTCTCTCGCCCCCGGTGAGGCCCTGGGCATCGTCGGCGAGTCCGGCTGCGGCAAGACGATGACCGCGCTCAGCGTCCTCGGGCTGCTGCCGCCGGGCGGCGAGATCACCGGCGGCCGCGTCGTTTTCGACGGGCAGGACCTCGCCTCCGCCGCCGCGCCCGTCCTCCAGGACGTCCGCGGCAACACCATCGGCATGGTCTTCCAGGACCCGCTGACCTCCCTCAACCCGACGATGACCATCGGCGCGCAGGTGGCGGAGCCGCTGCTCCTGCACCGGCCCGGCATCGGCAGGAAGGAAGCGTGGGCGCGCGCCCAGGAGATGCTGCGGCTGGTCGGCATGCCGCAGCCCGCCGAGCGCATGAAGGCCTACCCGCACCAGCTGTCGGGCGGCATGCGCCAGCGTGTGGCGATCGCCATGGCGCTGGTGTGCGAGCCGAAACTGCTGATCGCGGACGAGCCGACGACGGCCCTCGACGTGACGACACAGCACCAGATCCTGGAACTCGTCGACGACCTGCGCACCCGCCTCGGCATGGCGATGATCCTGGTCACCCACGACCTGGGGGTGATCGCCAACCGCGTGGACCGGGTAGCGGTGATGTACGCGGGCAAGGTCGCCGAACAGGCCGACGTACGAAGCCTGTTCGCGCGCCCGCGCCACCGCTACACCGAGGCGCTGTTCGCGGCGCTTCCCGAGCGGGCCGCCGACCGCGGCACCGAACTCCACACGATCCCCGGCCTGCCGCCGAACCTGGCGGTGCGCCCCACGGGCTGCCGTTTCGCACCGCGCTGCGCCTTCGCCACGGACGAGTGCCGCACCGAGGAACCGTCGCTCGTGGACGCCGGGGCGCGGGGCGAGGACAAGGAGCGGGGAGCGGAGGGGACCCGGGGCGCGGACCACCGGTTCGCGTGTTTCCACCCGGTACCGGATGAGGCCGCTTCCGAGGACGACGTCGTGACTCCCGCGGCCGCGCCCGCCACCGCCGCCCCCGGCGACGTGCTCCTCGAACTCGACTCTCTGGTCAAGGAGTTCCCGCTCAAGGGCGGCGCGTTCTCGCGCAGCCGGGGGACGGTCAGCGCGGTCGGCGGGGTGTCGCTGACGATCCGCAAGGGCGAGACGTTCGGCATGGTCGGCGAGTCCGGCTGCGGCAAGACGACGCTCGGGCGGATCGTCGCGGGCCTGGAGGAGCCGACGGCGGGCGCGGTGCGATTCGAGGGCGCCGACCCGTCGCGGATGTCGCGGGCCGAACGGCGCGCGCACCGCCGCCGCGTCCAGCTGATGTTCCAGGACTCCACCGCCGCGATGGACCCCCGCATGCGGGTCGGCGAGATCCTGCGCGAACCACTCGTCATCCAGAACGTCGGCAGCCGCGCCGAACAGGAGAACCTGACAGCCGGACTCCTCGACGCCGTCGGCCTGCCGCGCGGCGCCGTGCACCGCTACCCGCACGAGTTCTCCGGCGGGCAGCGCCAACGCCTCGGTCTGGCACGGGCGTTGACGCTCTCCCCCGACCTGGTGGTCGCCGACGAACCGGTGTCCGCGCTCGACGTGTCCGTGCAGGCCCAGATCCTCAACCTGATGCGGGAGCTGCAGCGCGAACGCGGTCTGACCTATCTGTTCATCTCGCACGACCTGGCCGTCGTACGCCATCTGGCGGACACCGTAGGCGTCATGTATCTGGGCAAACTCGTGGAGTCGGGCCCGGCGGAACAGGTGTACGCGCATCCGCTGCACCCCTACACGCGGGGGCTCCTGGACACGGTGAACCTTCCCGACCCGGAGGCCGCGTCCGGTGCGGAACGCGCGCCGCTGGAGGGCGAGACCCCCTCCGCGGCGAAGCCCCCTTCGGGCTGTCGCTTCCGGACCCGCTGCCCCCTCGCGCAGGACGTGTGCGCCACGACCGCACCGCAGGTGAGCACACCGAACGGCGCGGGACACGAGGTGGCCTGCCACTTCCCGCTCGCGACGCCTCGGATAGCGTCGGCGGTGTGAGACTCACCGATGCCCTTGCCCGGCGACCGGTCGTGCTCGACGGCGGCCTCGCCAACCAACTGGAGGCCGCCGGGCACGACCTGAGCGACGCCCTGTGGTCCGCGCGCCTCCTCGCCGACGAGCCCGCGGCGATCGAGGCCGCCCACCGCGCGTACTACGAGGCGGGCGCCGAGGTCGCGATCACCGCGAGCTACCAGGCGACGTACGAGGGGTTCGCGCGGCACGGCATCGACGCCGGCCGCACGGGCGAACTCCTGCGTCTCAGCGTGGAGTTGGCCCGCAGGGCCGGGGCCGGGCTCGGACGCGAGGTGTGGGTGGCCGCTTCGGCCGGGCCCTATGGGGCGATGCTCGCGGACGGCTCCGAGTACCGGGGCCGGTACGGCCTCTCCGTCGACGCGCTGGAACGCTTCCACCGGCCGCGCCTGGAGACCCTCGCCGAAGCCGGCCCCGACGTCCTCGCGCTGGAGACGGTCCCCGACGCCGACGAGGCGCGGGCGCTGCTGCGGGCGGTCCGCGGCCTGGGGGTACCTGCCTGGCTGTCGTACAGCGTCACGGGCACGCGCACACGCGCGGGACAGCCTCTCGAAGAGGCCTTCGCACTGGCCGCCGACGCGGACGAGGTGATCGCGGTCGGCGTGAACTGCTGCGCCCCTGGGGACGCGGACGCCGCGGTGGCGCTCGCCGCGCGGGTCACCGGCAAGCCGGTGGTCGTCTATCCGAACAGCGGCGAGACGTGGGACGCGCGGGCCAGGGCGTGGCGGGGCCCCGCGCGGTTCGCGGCCGGGCGGGCGGCGGGATGGCGGTCGGCGGGGGCGCGGCTGATCGGCGGGTGCTGCCGGGTGGGCCCCGCGTCGATCGCGGAGGTGGCGGCGGAGCTGGCGGACTTGGCGCCGGACTGCCGTCCGGGCCCGGAGACACGGCGCTGAGCTGCGCGGACGTCACGTCCAGGGGTGGTTGTCAGTGGTGGGGTGCAGACTGGCCGATACCTGAGACAACGACGTCCCGGAGGTGGTCGGCATGGCCGACATCATCTTGACCGTAGGCACCCGCAAGGGCCTCTTCATCGGCCGCAGGCGAGGGGGCGCCTGGGAGTTCGACGACAGCCCGTACTTCAACGCGCAGGCGGTGTACTCGGTAGCCATCGACACCCGCGGCCCCACCCCCCGGCTCCTCGTCGGCGGTGACAGCGCGCACTGGGGCCCCTCCGTCTTCCACTCCGACGACCTCGGGAGGACCTGGACGGAGCCCGCGAAGCCGGCCGTAAAGTTCCCCAAGGACACCGGGGCCTCGCTGGAGCGGGTGTGGCAGCTGCACCCGTCGGCCGCCGAGCCGGACGTGGTGTACGCGGGCACGGAGCCCGCCGCGCTGTACCGCTCGGAGGACCGCGGCGAGTCCTTCTCCCTCGTCCGCCCCCTCTGGGAGCACCCCACGCGCTCCAAGTGGGTGCCTGGCGGCGGCGGTGAGGGACTGCACACCGTGCTGAGCGATGCCCGTGACGCCCGCGCGGTGACGGTGGCGGTGTCCACCGCGGGCGTGTTCCGCACCCGGGACGGCGGCGCGAGCTGGTCCCCGTCGAACAACGGCGTGTCCGCGGTGTTCCTGCCCGAGCCGAACCCGGAGTTCGGGCAGTGCGTGCACAAGGTCGCGCGGGACGCGGCCGACCCGGACCGCCTGTACCTGCAGAACCACTGGGGGGTGTACCGAAGCGACGACGCGGGCGGGCACTGGACGGACATCGGCGAGGGCCTCCCGTCCACCTTCGGCTTCGCGGCGGTCGCACACCCGCACCGCGGCGGCACGGCGTACGTCTTCCCGATCACCGCGGACAGCGACCGCGTCCCGGCCGACCGCCGCTGTCGGGTCTACCGCACGGCGGACGCGGGCAAGAGCTGGGAGCCGCTGAGCGCGGGTCTGCCCCAGGAGGACCACTACGGCGTGGTGCTGCGTGACGCCATGTCCTGCGACGACTGCGACCCGGCGGGCATCTACTTCGGCAATCGCAACGGGGAGGTGTTTGCGTCGGCGGACGACGGCGACAGCTGGCAACTGCTCGCCTCGCACCTGCCGGACGTGCTCTGCGTCCGGGCCGCGGCCATCGGTTGATCGCCCCCGCCGTTACGGCAGTAGGGTGACGCCGTGGCACCACGACCCTTGCATGAAATCGTCGAGTCCGGCTGGGCCAAGGCCCTGGAGCCGGTGGCCGAACGGATCGCCTCGATGGGGGACTTCCTGCGCGCGGAGATCGCCGCAGGACGCACCTATCTCCCGTCGGGGGCGAACGTCCTGCGCGCCTTCCAGCAGCCCTTCGACGACGTCCGCGTCCTGATCGTCGGCCAGGACCCCTATCCCACACCCGGTCACGCGGTGGGCCTGTCGTTCTCGGTCGCGCCCGAAGTGCGGCCGCTGCCCGGCAGTCTCATCAACATCTACCGCGAGATGAACAGCGACCTGGGACTGCCCGCGCCCTCGAACGGTGACCTCACGCCCTGGACCCAGCAGGGCGTCCTGCTGCTCAACAGGGCGCTCACCACCGCCCCGCGCAAGCCCGCCGCGCACCGCGGCAAGGGCTGGGAAGAAGTCACCGAGCAGGCGATTCGGGCGCTCGCCGCACGCGGCAAGCCGCTGGTGTCGATCCTGTGGGGGCGGGACGCGCGCAATCTGCGGCCACTGCTCGGCCAGTTGCCGTCCGTGGAGTCCGCGCACCCGTCCCCCATGTCGGCGGACCGCGGCTTCTTCGGGTCGCGCCCCTTCAGCCGGGCCAACGACCTGCTGGTCCAGCAGGGGGCGCCACCGGTGGACTGGCGGCTGCCGTGACGGACGAGGACTGCGTACTCGGCGTGGACTCGGGCGGCTCCGGACTGCGGGCCGCCCTGCACGTGCCGCAAGGACTGCGCCGTCCCGACCCCGTGCGCTCCGCGGAGCCGGTGCGCACGGGGTCCAGGGGCATCGACGCCGAGCACTTCATGGCACAACTCGCACCCATGGCGCGGGCCCTGCTGGAGCGGGCCGGCGGCGGGCGGATCACGGCGGTCGCCGTCGGCGCGGCGGGCATGGCGACCCTCGGCGACGACCTCCGGGCCGAGCTGCCGTCGGCGCTGGCACGGACGCTGGGCGTACGCCGCACGGCACTCGCCGCGGACGCCGTCACCGCGTACGCGGGCGCGCTCGGCGACCGCCCCGGCGTGGTCGTCGCGGCGGGCACCGGCATGATCGCGCTCGGCACGGACCTGACCGTCTGGCGCCGCGCCGACGGCTGGGGGCACCTCCTCGGCGACTGCGGTGGCGGCGCATGGATCGGCCGGGCCGGACTCGAGGCCGCGATGCGGGCGCACGACGGGAGGCGGGGCGGTTCGCAGGCGCTCCTCGCCCGCGCCGAAGAGAGGTTCGGCCCCCTGGCCGGCCTGCCGGGGCAGCTCTACCCCCGCGCCGACCGGCCCGCGGTCCTCGCCTCCTTCGCACCCGACGTGGCCGGCTGCGCGGCGGACGACCCCGTCGCGGGCGGCATCCTGCGGGCCGCGGCCCGCCACATCGCCGAGGCCGCGGCCGCCGTCTGCCCCCGCGCCGAGGAGAGCGAAGTAGCGTTCACCGGCGGCCTGTTCAAGCTCGGCGAGCCACTGCTCGCCCCCCTGCGCGACGAGCTCGCGGAACAACTGCCGCACGCGCGCCGCGTTCCCGCGGCCGGGGACCCGCTGGACGGAGCACTGCGCATAGCGGCCGATATCGCCGCGGACCGGCTGCGGCTGCCGCACGATTCGCGCATGCTCTCCGTCCACAGCGAAGGCGACAGTTGACCTCTACGTAATTCATCAGACAAAAACGGACTTATACCGCCCACCTGCACCCTCCCCGAACAGGGATGCCCGCAAGCCAGTAGCATGCGGGCGCATGAGCTCCCCCACTGGGCCCGCATCCGGCCTGCCTGTACGAATGCCGCGCCCCCGTCAGCCGGGCCGGCACCGCCGTCCGGAGCCCGTCGCGGCTCCTGAGGGCGCGCCCGCACTTGTTCTCGCCGTGCCGGGCGCCCCCAGCACCACCACGCGCAGCCTCGCCGAGGAAGTCGTGAGCATCGCCCGCTCCGAGCTCCCCGGCCTCGACGCCAGAATCGGTTACGTCGACGGTGAGGAGGACGCCACCGTCACGTCCTTCCCCGAGTTCCCCTCGCTGCAGTCCGTGCTCGCGCACGCGGCCGCCGAGCGCACCGCCCGCTTCGAGCGTGCCCGCGCCGCGGGCGCCGAGGTGGCCGAGCCCGACGGGCCCGTGGCCGTCGTCGTGCCGCTGCTCGCGGGCCCCGACAGCGCGCTGATGCGCCGCATCCGGCAGGCCGTCATGGACAGCCGTGCCGCCGCCGAGCTGACGGACGTCCTCGGCCCCCACCCGCTGCTCGCCGAGGCGCTGCACGTGCGGCTTTCGGAGGCCGGTCTCGCCCGCGCCGACCGCGCCCGCCTGTTCACCGTGGCGACCGCCGCGGACGGCATCGTGCTGGCCACGGTCGGCGGCGAGGAGGCCGTGCAGGCCGCCGGGATCACCGGCATGCTGCTCGCCGCGCGTCTCGCGGTGCCGGTGATGGCCGCGGCGCTCGACGAGGAGGGCGCCATCGCGGCGACCGCCGAACAGCTGCGCGGCTCGGGCTCGGCCCAGCTGGCGCTCGCGCCGTACCTGATCGGCCCCGAGCTCGACACGGCCCTGCTCGACGCGGCCGCGAAGGAGGCGGGCTGCTCCGTCGCCGAGCCGGTCGGCGCCTATCCCGCCATCGGCAAGCTTGCGCTCGGCAAGTACACGACGACGCTCGGCATCACGCCGCAGCAGCCTTCGGGCGCGCCTGTGCACTGAGCCGTTCCGCAGGTACGCCGATGGGCCCGCCCCGATGTGGGGGCGGGCCCATCGGCGTGGGCGGAGCCGTCTCAGCCCTCTCAGCCCTCTCAGCCGAAGACCACGCAGGAGGCCGCGGGCACCTCGACGGCCCCTGTCCGGCTCGGGATGCCCGTCTCCTGGTCGATGGTGAACCAGGTGACGTCTCCGGAGCGCTCGTTCGCGGCGTACAGGTGGCGGCCCGCCGGGTCGATGGCGAGGTCGCGCGGCCAGTGCCCGCCGCACGGCACCGTCGCGGTCAGCCGCGGCGCGTCGCCCGCCTCGTCGAGGGCGATGACCGAGATGACGTCCGTGCCGCGCGTGGCGGTCCACAGGAACCGCCCGTCGGGCGCGACGACGACTTCCGAGGGGTAGGTGTCGACCGCGGGGGTCTCGGTGAGGACGGGCAGCTCGCCGAGCGGCTTGAGCGCTCCGTCGGCGGCGTCCCACGCGCAGACGGTGAGGGTGGGGCTGAGCTCGTTGAGGACGTACGCGCGGTCGCCGCGCGGGTGGAACACGAGGTGCCGAGGACCGGACCCGGGGCGCAGGGCGACCTCCCGGTGCAGGGTGAGATCCCCGTCATCGAACGCGCAGACGCGCACGGAGTCCGTGCCGAGGTCGACGCTGACGGCCCATCGGCCGCTCGGGTCGGCGAGGACCTGGTGGGCGTGCGGGCCCTGCTGGCGCTGCGGGTGCGGGCCCGAGCCGGTGTGCCGGAGCTCGCCCGCCGCGGCGGCGAGGGTTCCGTCGGCGCTCAGCGGCACGGCGCTGACGCTGCCCGAGCGGTAGTTGGCGGCGAGGACGTGGCCGTCGTACAGCGCCAGGTGCGTGGGCGCAGAACCGACCGGCACCGGCCGTCCCGCGAGTTCGGCCCTGTCCCCGGCGGTCCGGAAGGCGGCGAGCGCGCCTTCGGGGGTCTCGCTGACCGCGTAGAGGGTGTCGCCGGTCGGTGAGAGGGCGAGGTAGGACGGGTCGGCGACGGCGTCCGTGGCACCGAGGACGGTCAGTGCGCCGGTGTCCGGGTCGACGGCCGCGGTGACGACGCCGGGTCCTCCGGCCGCGGTGAAGGATCCGATGTACGCCCGCTCCGCATGCCTGCCGACGACCACTGACAGTCCCCTCTCGATCGGGGCGCCGCGTCGGGGCGCCGCTCGTGCGCCCGACGCTAGCAGCTGGTCCGGACCAAGCGGTGACCGGCGGGCGCGGTCACCCGAGGGACGCGGGCCGCTCCCGCACGGCCCGCGTCCGTTGACCGCTCAATTACCCGTCCGGGCAGCTGATCCACCCTGCAGTGCCCTGCGCATGTGTCACTCGCAGAAGATCCGCACCCGGGCGTCGGGGTCGTCGACGTCGATGTCGACCTCGCAGAGGTGGTCGACGAGGTCCTCCAGGTGCTGCGGCTCGAGCTGCTCGAGGTCGAGCGGTACGCCCGACTTGCGGAGGGAGGAGGCCCGGGAGCCGGACGCCCGCGCGCAGCAGTTGCAGGGGGATGCGGACGTTGACCCGGCTCGGGCCGCCGCCGCCGGAGTCGTCCAGCGAGTTCACCAGCACGTGCAGGTACTTGGGGCGGGCTTTCGGCCGGGCCGTGGCGCCGGACGGGGCCTCGGGGCACTGCCGTTCGAGCGCGTCGATCAGCCGCTCGGCCTCGTCCGCGGTGATTTTGCCTTCGGCCGGCATCTCCAGGATCTGACGGCGCTGCTCATTCATGGTTCCTCGCCTCCCTGACTCATCCGGTGACTCATCTGACAGTGACGAGCAGGGCCGTTCAGTTGGCCCGACAGCGTGCAGAAGGTGAGGGTGGGCATGTGGATCACGTGAACGACCTTGGATTCTTCGCCCGGGGGTTCGGGCCCGCGCCGGACGAAGGCGGCTCGGCCACGGTGCTCGTACACGGGCTCGGGCTGTCCGGGCGGTACTTCGTGCCGCTCGCGCGTCGGCTGGCGGCGGGCGGGACGAGCGTGGTGGTGCCGGACCTGCCGGGCAACGGGCATTCGAGGCGAGCCGCCCGTCGGGCGCCCGACGTCGGGCAGCTCGCCGACGCCCTGGCCCGCCTGCACCGGCACCTGTCCCTGGGTCCGAGTCCGCTGGTGGCCAATTCGGTCGGCTGCCAGGTGGCCGCGGCCCTCGCCGCCCGCCATCCACGGCTGGTGAGCCACCTGGTGCTGGTCGGCCCGGCGCTCGCACCGGGCGTCTCGTGGTGGCGCCAGTTCGGACGGCTCGTCGCGGACGCTCCCAGGGAGCCCATCGGCCTGCTGTCGCTGGCCGCGTTCGACTATCTGGTGACCGGGCCCCTGCGCTGCGCCGCCTCCTTCCGCCACTCGCTGCGGGACGCCGCCGAGTCGTTCGAGGGGAACCTGTCCCAGGTCCGCGCGCCCACGCTCGTCGTACGGGGAGCCGGTGACACCATCGCCTCCGGCACATGGACGCGGCGCGTGGCGGATCTGGTCGCCGACGGGCGTACGGAGGATGTCCCGGGCGCGGCCCACGCGGCCCACTACAGCGCCCCGGACGCCCTGGCCGCACTGATCGAGAAGTTCACGGCAGGTGAGAAGTTCACGCCGGGAGAGCCGGGAGAGTCGGGAGAGTCCGGATGAAGTCCTCGAAGGCGTCCGGGCAGGCACCGTCCGGACACAGGGAACAGCACATGGAGCAGCACAAAGAGCGGCACGAGGAGCGGCACGAGGAGCGGCACGAGGAGCACCAGCACAAGAGGCACCCCTCGCCCTGGCTGCGTCTGCTGCCCGGTATCTCCCCGAAGCGCCGGGGCTTCGTCCTGGCCTGGTGGGGGTTCGCCCTCACCTTCGGCGGGATGCGGCTGCTCACCTGGCTCATCCACATCGACGTGGCCGGGGTCGGCGACATGCAGGCCGGCGGCGTGCACATCCACCACTACGTGTGGGGAATCCTGCTGCTCGTCGTGGTGGGCGCGGCGGGCCTCGCCGACCGTTCGGCACGGGCACGCGCCTGGATGGGCCTGGCCTACGGGGTGGGTCTGGCCCTGGTCGTCGACGAGGCGGCCCTGCTGATCAGTCTGGAGGACGTGTACTGGGACACGCAGGGCGGAGTGAGCATCGCCCTGGCCATCGCCGTGATCGCCGTCGCCGGCAGCGTCCTCGCGGTCACGCGGGGACGGCGCGCCTCCAGAAACGACCCGGACAGAAACGACCCGGACGGTGACGCGGATGATGACACGGCGTCGTGAGCGGCTTCAGGCCGGGTCCACGTCGGTGTGCAGCATGTGGTGGTCCGAGTACGGAGTGAGCCGCACGCGGTGTTCGAGCGCGGTGAAGCCTCGCAGGAAGACGTAGTCGAACTTGCTGTGCCAGTCGGTGGTCGCCTCGCAGGTGCCGGCGCGCGAGGGGTGGCACCGGGCGTCCGTGTCGGAGGCCAGCGCCCACATCCGGGTGAGTTCGGGGGCGTCCGGCACGGCGTTGAAGTCGCCGAGGACGATGGCGCGGTCGTGCCGGGCGACAGCCGCGGCGAGTACGGCGGTCTGCTCCGCTCGGACCGCTTCCTGCTGCCGTTGGGCGAGGTGCGTGTTGAAGACCCGGACGGGTTCGCCGCCCACGGTGGTGGTGACCGCCATGTATCCACGGTCCTCGGACCCGCCGTCGGGGTACTCGACGTGGACGCGGTCCGTCATCGGTGCCGCCGAGAGGATGGCCTGGCCGAAGGCTCCCGGGTTCCACGGCACTCCCCCGCAGCGTCCCCAGTCCTGCAGAACCGTCCCGTACTCGACGTGGTAGACCAGCCCGTAGAAGCTCTCCAGGTAGTCCCTGATCCTCTTGACGTCACGCGCGCACGCTTCCTGAAGGCCGATGACCTGGGGCGCGTACGTGGCGATCTCCGCCGCCCTGTCGAGGTCGCTCTCCTCGCAGGGGTTGCAGATGTTCCACGTCATGACCCGGTTCGGTACGACGTCCTTGACGGCGTGGCCGGGCAGCGCCCTGGCGTGGAGGGCGTCGCCCGGCACGCTGGGGCCGACGAGCGCCATGAAGGCCACGGCCGTGGCGGCCGCGAACCACCGCGTGCCCCTTCCGCGCACTGTCGCCACCTCACTGCGGGTCCGTACGGCATCCGAAGGGGATGAGCGTAGATCGTCGAGCGCGGGCACGTCGAGACGTGACGAGGTGCGGGACCGGCCCATGGGCCCCGCCACGGGGGTCACTTCTCCGGTACGTCGGGCAGCTGCCTGCCGACTCGGGCAGCGGTCTCCCTCAGCCAGATGTGGGCCGCGTCGTGGGTGTGCACGGGGTGCCACCACAGCGCCTCCCGCAGCGGCATCGCCTCGTAGGGCGGCTCCACCACGCGTACGGCGGCGAGCGGCGCGAGGAGCCGGGCGAGGCGGGCCTGGAGCAGGGCGATGCGCCGGGTGCCCGCCACCAGCAGCGGAATGATCTGGAAGCTGTCCACGGAGACCTCGACGCGGGGTTCGATGCCCAGCATGCCGAGCTGGCGCACGGCGGGGGCGTCGTAGGTGCGCTGGTAGGTGATCCAGGGCAGGCGGGACAGGTCCTCACGCGTGAGGCGGTCGTCGACGCTCGGGTGGTCGTCGGCGACGAGGAAGACCCACCGGTCCCCGTACAGGTCGGTGGCGGGGAAGTCGCTGATGACACCGTGCGGCATGAGCAGCCCGTCGTTCGTGCTGAGCAGCGTGTCGGTGGCGTCCACCACCGTGGTCGGGGTGTGCGCGAACCGCAGCCGGATGCCCGGCGCCTCCTCGTGGACGACGCGGGCCAGTTCGGTGCCGAAGACGGCCACGGCGTAGTCGGAGGCGATCAGTTCGAACTCGCGGCTCTCCCTGGCCGGGTCGAAGTCGGCCCGGCTGGCGAAGAGCCGTTCGAGCACGTCGTACGCGGTGGCGGTGCGGTCGAGCAGGACCTGTCCCAGGGCGGTGAGTTCGTAGTGGCCGCCGACCCGGTCGAGCAGGTCGTCGTCGAAGTGGCGGCGGAGCCTGGACAGGGCGGCGCTCATGGCGGGCTGGCTGAGTCCGACGCGCCGACCGGCGCGGGTGACGTTGCGTTCCTCCAGCAGGGCGCGCAGAGCGACGACGAGATTGAGGTCCAGACTGCTCAGATTCACGGGCTCTCCCCTTGGCTGTACGTCGACGACCTGGGCGAATCTGTGGTGTGGATGCCAGCCATCCACGGAATCGATTTCCCTGATCGCAGGTGCGGGGTCCAGATTGGTCGCACCGCAATCAGGAGGACAAGTCCGTGAAACCTGAAGCCGCGTCCGCACTCTTCGCCGGACCCTTCGCCCTCGCCACCCTGTCGGCCCCGGGCGGGCCCGCCTTCCCCGCCCTGGTCACTCCCGACGGCCGGGCGCTCGACCTCCGAGTCGCCTTCGGGAGCGAGGAGTTGACGGCCCGGGACCTGCTGGACGCATGGGACACGGCCATCGCGCGGCTCGCGGCGCTGGCCGACGACAACGGCCTAGACCGGAGGCCGCTGGCCGATTTCCGCGTGCACGCGCCGGTCGAGCCGCGGCAGGTGTTCCAGTCCGGCGCCAACTACCGGCAGCACGTGATCGACCTCCACGTCGCCCACCGCGACCCGGCTGACGGCCGCACGCCGGAGGAGGCGCGTGCCGAGGCCGCCGAGATCATGGACCGGCGCGCGGCCGAGGACCTGCCGTACGTGTTCATCGGCCTGCCGAGCGCGATCACGGGACCGTACGACGACGTGGTGCTGCCCGCCTGGGCCGAGAAGCCGGACTGGGAACTGGAGTTGGCGGTCGTGATCGGGCGCCCCGCCCATCGGGTGCCCGTGGAGCGGGCGCTGGACCACGTCGCCGGGTACACGATCGCCAACGATCTGACCGACCGCGCGACCGTCTTCCGGCGGGACATGCCGCAGATCGGCACCGACTGGCTGCGGAGCAAGAACGCGCCCGGCTTCACCCCGCTCGGCCCGTGGATCGTGCCGGCCACGTCGGTCGGCGAGCCGGACGACCTGCGTCTGACGCTCGCGCTGAACGGCGAGACCATGCAGGACGAGTCCACCAAGGACATGATCTTCGACGTGGCCCGCATGGTCTCGTACGCCTCGCAGAGTGCCCGGCTCCTCCCCGGTGACCTGGTCCTGACGGGCTCCCCGGCCGGCAACGGCATGCACTGGGGCCGGTTTCTGCGCGACGACGACGTCATGGACGGCGCCATCACCGGGCTCGGCGCCCAGCGGACCCGTTGCGTGGCGGAGGCGACCTCGTGACCCCGGGCCGCACCGACCCGCAGAGCCCCCCGGACCGCACCGCCCCGCAGAGCCCCCCGGACCGCACCGACCCGGAGGGCGCGATCGCCGCAGCCGCCAAGTCGTTCTCGAACTGGGGGCGTTGGGGCGAGGACGACCGCCTCGGCACGCTGAACTTCCTGGACGAGGCCAAGCGGCGCGAAGGCGCGGCGCTCGTGCGGCGCGGCGTCAGCTTCTCCCTGTCGCAGCGCTTCGACATGGACGGCCCGCAGCGGGGCTGGCGCCGCCGCACCAACCCCGTGCACACGATGCTCGACACCGGCACGGACGCCGCGCTGGCCAACCAGGGCTTCCCGCACGGTCACGGCGGCTCCGACGACGTGATCTCCATGCCGTTGCAGTGCTCCACCCAGTGGGACGGCCTCGGGCACATCTTCGACCACGGCGTCGCCTGGAACGGCCGCGCCGCCGAGGAGGTCGTCACCTCCGCCGGGGACCAGGTCACCGGCATCGAACACATGGCGCCCCACATCGCCGGACGCGGTGTGCTGCTCGACGTGGGCCGCGTCTTCGGCGACGCCCGCGGCGAACTGCCCGACGCGTTCGCCGTCACCGCGGACCACCTGGAGCGAACGGCCGAGGCCCACGGCGTGCACGTCGGGCGCGGCGACCTCGTCACTGTCCGCACGGGGCGGCTCGCTCGGGCCCGCCGCGAGGGCTGGGGCGAGTACGCGGGCGGTCCTGCGCCCGGCCTGTCCTTCACCTGCGCGGGCTGGCTGCACCGCACGGAGATCGCCGCGATCGCCACCGACACGTGGGGCTTCGAGGTGCGGCCCAACGAGTTCGAGCACGCCTTCCAGCCCCTGCACCAGGTCGTCATTCCGCACATGGGCCTGCTCATCGGCGAGATGTGGGACCTGGACGGGCTCGCGGAGGACTGCGCGGCCGACGGCGCGTACGCGTTCTGGCTCACCGCCGCGCCCCTGCCGATCACCGGCGCCGTCGGGTCCCCCGTCAACCCGGTCGCCGTCAAGTAGACCGTGGAGCCAAGGAGTTCAGCATGACCAAGACCCGCACGGTCCTCGTCGTCGGTGGCGGCTCGGCCGGGAACGCCGTGACCATCCTGCTGCGCCGCGCCGGTCACACGGTGGACGTGATCGAGGCCAAGGACGACTGGAACGCCACCGCGGGGTCCGGCATCACCCTCCAGGGCAACGCCCTGCGCGTCCTGCGCGAACTCGGCGTCTGGAAGCAGGTGGAAGCGTCCGGCTTCGGCTTCGACTCGATCGGCATCACCGCCCCCGACGGAACCGTTCTGCACGCGCGGGACGACCTGCGCACCGGCGGCGACGAGCTGCCCGCCACCGTCGGCATGCGGCGGCCGCGGCTCCAGCAGATTCTCATCGAGGCCGTGCGCGCCAGCGGCGCCACCGTGCGCCTCGGGACCACCGCCGAGATCCTGGACCAGGACGCCGACGGCGTCCGCGTCCGGCTCTCCGACGGCTCCGAGGGCCGCTACGACCTGGTGATCGCCGCCGACGGCCTCGGTTCCGCCACCCGTGCCGCGGTCGGCATCACGACCAGGCCCGAACCCACCGGAATGGCCATCTGGCGCGTCGCCGCCCCGCGCCCGGCCGGCGTCATCCGTGCCGACCTCACCTACGGCGGCCCCGCCTACATCGCCGGCTACTGCCCGACCGGCGAGAGCACCCTGTACGCGTTCGTCGCCGAGGCCAACCGCGACCGCGCCGCCATACCCCCGGAGTCGTACGCGGACGAGATGCGCCGGCTCGCGTCGGCCTACGGCGGCTTCTGGCCCGAGATCACCGGACACATCACCGACCCGGCGCAGGTCAACTACACGTGGTTCGACCGGATGCTGGTCGAGGGCTCCTGGCACCGCGGCCGTGTCGTCCTCGTCGGCGACGCCGCCCACTGCTGCCCGCCCACCCTCGCCCAGGGCGCCGCCCTCTCCCTGGAGGACGCCTGGGTCCTCGCCCAGATGCTGACCGGGTCCGACACGTGGGACGACGCGCTGTTCCAGGCTTACCACGAGCGGCGGATCGCCCGCGTGCGGCCGGTCGTCGAGGCCTCCGTCCAGATCGGGCGGTGGCAGCTCGACGGGGTGCGGGACGCCGACGTGCCGGGCGTCATGGCCCGCATCATGACCATGCTCAGGGAACTGCCTTGACGACAGCCACCGTCGACGTGCACGCGCACGTCCTGCTCCCCGAGATCGATGCCCTGGTCGAGGGGCGGCCGGGGTTCTCCGAGGCGCGGGCGCTCGACGCCCGCCGCAACGGCCCGGCCGCCCTCGCGGTCAGCGGGCCCATGGTCCGCGCACGTCTCCCGCGGCTGACCGACCCGGCCGTGCGCCTGGCCGCGATGGACGCCCAGGGAGTCGACGTCCAGCTGGTCAGCCCGTCCCCTTCGCACTACCACTACTGGGCCGGTGAGGAGACCGCGGAGAAGGTGTACCGGCTGGCGAACGAGGCGACGGCCGCGCACTGCTCGGCCGCCCCCGACCGGCTGCGCGGACTGGGCCTCGCGCCCCTCCAGCACCCGGGCCTCATGGTGTCCGCCCTGGACCACGCCCTCGAACAGGGCCTCGCCGGGGTCGAGATCTCCAGCCACGCCCCGGGGCGCGAACTGTCCGACCCGGCCTACGAACCGCTCTGGTCGCGGGCCGGGGAGAGCGGCGCGCTGCTCTTCCTGCACCCCTTCGGCTGCACGCTCGACGAGCGCCTGGACCGGTGGTACCTGTCCAACACGGTCGGCCAGCCCACCGAGAACGCCGTCGCCCTCTCGCACCTCATCTTCTCCGGGGTGCTCGACCGGCACCCCGGGCTGCGGCTGATCGCCGCACACGGAGGCGGTTACCTGCCCACCCACATCGGCCGCTCCGACCACGCCTGGTCGGCCCGCTCCGACGCGGGCGCCGGCTGCGCACACCCGCCCAGCAGCTATCTGAAGCGGCTGTACTTCGACTCCCTCGTCCACGACCCGTACACCCTGCGGGAGTTGGTGCGGGCCGCCGGGGCCGACCGGGTCCTGCTCGGCTCGGACTTCCCCTTCGACATGGGCACCGAGGACCCCGTCGCCGCTCTGCGCGCCGCCCGGCTGCCCGACGCCGACTTCCACGCCGTACGGGGCGGCAACGCCACCGCCCTCCTTCGGAAGGACTGACACCATGCGCCTGCTCACCCATCTGCGGCACGTCGACCTCGCCGTGCCGGACTACGACAAGCAACTCGACTTCTACGCGGGCGTCTGGGGCCTGACCAAGGTCGCCGAGGACTCCGGCATCTCCTTCCTGGCCGCCGAAGGCTCCCCGGAGCAGTACGTCGTACGGCTGCGCAAGGCCGACGAGAAGCGCCTCGACCTCGTCTCCTACGGTGCCGCTTCCGCCGCGGACGTCGACACGCTTGCCGAGCAACTCATGGCGGGAGGCGTCGAGTTGATATCGCAGCCCGGCAAGGTCGACACGCCCGGCGGCGGCTACGGCTTCCGCTTCTTCGACGTCGACGGGCGCACCGTCGAAGTCTCCGCCGACGTCCAGGTCCGCCGGCACCGCAGGATCGAGGAGAAGGAAGCCGTCCCGGTCAAGCTCTCCCACGTCGTCCTCAACTCCCCCGACCTGAACCGCACCCGCGAGTGGTACGAGCGCCACCTCGGCTTCGCCCTGTCCGACACGCTCACCTCGCCCCACATGGGCGAGGTCATGCACTTCATGCGGATCTCCAACCAGCACCACTCCATGGCACTGGCGAAGGGCCCGCACACGTCCCTGCACCACGTGTCCTTCGAGATGCGCGGCATCGACGAGTACATGCGCGGCTCCGGACGCGTCACCCGGGCGGGCTTCACCAAGATCTGGGGACCGGGGCGCCACCTCGCCGGGGACAACACCTTCACGTACTTCCTCGACCCCCACGGCAACACCGTCGAGTACACCACCGAGCTGGAATGCCTGGACGAGGACACCTGGCACCCGCACGTCTACGACTTCTCCCGGCCCGAGGTCACCGACCAGTGGGGCACCGCCAACCCCATGAACGAACTCGTCGCCAAGGAGTCCTTCAACGACCCCGACCCCGGCGTCTTCACCGCCCCGCCGGTCTAGACCGGCCGTCCGGAGGACCTGTCCGACTGGATTTCTATTAATCCCAACGGGTGGCTCGAATTCAGATTGTCGGTGGCGGCCCACAAGAATGACGGACCTTACGGCTGTTGGAGGTCACGTGTCCCGCTCCGCCCCGCCCCCGTCGACCATGACCACTCTGGGGTGCGCCCTCTTCGCGACCCGTTGGCTCCAAGCGCCCCTGTATTTCGGCCTGGTGGCCGCGCAGGGCGTGTACGTCTACAAGTTCTTCAACGAGTTGTGGCACCTCATCCACCACGTCATCACCGGGCACGCCGACGAGACGCACGTCATGCTCGCCGTCCTCAAGCTCGTCGATGTGGTGATGATCGCCAATCTGCTCATCATGGTGATCGTCGGCGGGTACGAGACCTTCGTCTCGCGGATCGGCCTGCAGGGCCACCGGGACCAGCCCGAATGGCTTTCGCACGTCAACTCCAACGTGCTGAAGGTCAAGCTGGCCACCGCCATCGTGGGGATCTCGTCGGTGCATCTGCTCCAGATGTTCGTCGACGTGCACCACACGCCCCGGCACGACCTGCTGTGGGGGACGGTCATCCACATGGCGTTCATCGCGTCCGCGGCCATCCTGGCCTACATGTCCGGGCCCATGGCGGCGCACGAGGCCCGGGCGCGCGGCGTGAAGGAGGACCCCCACGCCGTGGTCGTCCCCGCCCAGCGGGACGGCGGGGCGGCCGCGCGGGACGAGGAGGCGGCCGAGCCGGAGGCCGGTGCCGAGGAGCGCGTCGAGGCCGCCGGGTTCCCGGCCAGGAAGGTCCTCGAAATGTTCGACGAGGGACATCTGCGGGCGCCCGAACCGCATGTGATCACGCGGCTGGGGAAGGCCGACTTCGTCACCCGCAAGGCCAACGTGGTGCTGCTCGGCGGGCCCGGCACGGGCAAGACGCACCTGGCGGTCGGCCTGGGCGTACGGGCCTGCCAGGCCGGTCACCGGGTGCTGTTCGCCACCGCCGCCGAGTGGGGCGCCCGGCTCGCGGACGCCAAGGCCGCGGGGCGGCTGCGCAAGGAGCTGGCCCGCCTGGACGCGTACCAGGTGCTCGTCGTGGACGAGGTGGGCTACGTGCCCTTCGACTCCGAGGTCGCCCAGCTCCTCTTCCAGCTCGTCTCGCACCGCTACGAACGGGCCTCGCTGATCGTCACCGGCAACCGGCCGCTGGGACGCTGGGACGAGGTGTTCGGCGACAGTGCGACGGCCTCCGCGACGGTGGACCGTCTCGTCCACCACGCGGAGGTCGTCACCCTCGACGCCGACAGCTACCGCACGCGCCGTCTGGAGAGCGCGACGGCCGTGGGCTTCTGACCGGTGGCCCGGACGGCGTCAGGCGGGAGCCACCGGGCCGCGCAGGGGCTCCGCGAGGGCCTTCAGTGCCTGTTCGAGGCCGTGCAGATGGTTCAGAGCCCGTTCGGCACCGGAGTGGTGCGCCACGGCGGCGGCCACGTCCATCTCGCGGTGCGCCGCGTCGGGCCTGGTCAGCGCCTGTACCGCTGCCTCCACCCGCCAGCAGGCGGCGGCGAGCCTGGCGTCGTGGGAGGCATCGGGGTCCGCGGCGACCGACGCCAGGCCGCGCACGTCCCGGGCGCACTGGTCGAGGAGTTCCAGCACCTGGCGGGCCCGCGCCTTGCGGGCACGCAGCGGGGCGAAGGGGTGCACGAGCGGGGCCAGCGAGAGCCGTACGCGGCCCAGCAGAAGTTCCAGTTCGGCGACGTACCTGGCCGGGTCCGCGGTCGCGGAGCCGGCCAGGCGGGCGGCGGCCTCGGACGTGCAGGCGTGCACGCAGTGCAGCGCGCGCTGGATCCACGCGTCGGTGGTGGCGTGCGTGGTCACCGGCAGCACGAAGAGCACGGCGAGTGCCGCACCGAGCGCGCCCACGCCCGTCTCCGCGACCCGCAGGGCGAGCAGCCCCGGATCGAGCACCCCCAGGAGGCCGTAGAGCACTCCGGCCATCACCGTCACCGCCAGCATCATCCACGTGTAGGACACCGCGGCCGTGTAGAAGATGCCGAAGACGCTGACCGCGATCAGCAGGGCGCTGGGGACGGCGGCGCCGTTCAGCGGCACGACGAGCACCAGGCCGGCCGCGATCCCGAGGAGCGTCCCCAGCACCCTGCGGAAGCCCCGGACGAGCGTCTCGCCCCGCGACGTGGTGTTCACGAAGACCCACCAGGTGGCGCCCACCGCCCAGTACCAGCGCTCCCCGGAGAGCACCTGTCCCACGGCGAGCGCGAAGGCGCCGCCGGCCGTGGCCTGTATGGCCTGCCGGGTGGTGGCTCGGGCCAGCCCCGTGGCCACGGGTGGGGCGGGCACGGCCGCGGGCGGCAGGCGACGCTCGTAGCACCACAGTCCGAAGCGCACCGTCGAGGACACGCCCAGGGACAGCAGGACCGCCCCGTACAGCTGTGGCAGCTGCCGCGGCTCGGCGTGCAGGAACTGGGCGGTGAAGAAGGTCATGAACGCGAATACGCCGAGGGTGTGCCCGCGAGGGCCCCATCGCCGCGCGTACACGCCCGCCCCCATGACGGCGAGGAAGGCGATGTCCCGCGCCACCGGGTAGTCGTGCAGACCCGCGGCGAGCGCCAGCACGGGGAAGCCCGCGACGGGCAGCAGAGCCGTGGAGACCGCCTGCCCCCGCACCGTGGAGTCCGTGACGGTGAACAGGGCGAGGAGCGCCGCGAGCCCCCCGGTGATCGCTGCCGCGAGTGAGTGTCCGGCCAACCCGCACACGGCCACCGCCAGCGCGATGCCGACCAGCGCCCGCGAGGCGAACCGCAACCGCATCCGCCCCGGGTCCGGCGCCACGAACACGCTCTTGAGCACGGATTCCCGCCCCTTTCGACCTGCCCGACATGTCCACATGACAAAGGCGCCGCGGAGATCCGCAGCGCCATCGACAGGACCATCACACCATCGACCGACCCTCTGGCTCAACCGGACCTGATTCGGCTGAACCAATGGCCCACTTCCATGCCGCGTGACGGGCCACCACAAGGCCAACGGACCAGGCATTGGGAGATGATGTGCCGCCATGGAGACTGATCGACAGGCTCCCCCTCGACTACGGACCCGCCTTCGTCGGGACCTGGGAAGAACTCACCGCCCGCGACGCGGCGACCGGAGGCTGACAGCCGCGGCCGTGTCGTCAACGGGACGAGCGGGCCGGGCGGGAGAGCAGGAGGAGGCTGTGGGGGGCGAGGGTGACCTCGGTGGCCGCCTTGTGTTCGACCTCGTCCGCGAGGCCCTCGGGGTCCGAGGTGTCGATGCGCGCCGTCCAACGCTCGCCGTACGCGGCGTCCGGCAGGTCGAAGACGACCGGTTCCCCGTGGCTGTTCAGCAGGAGCAGGAAGGAGTCGTCCACCACCTGCCTGCCGTGGGCGTCGGGCTCAGCGATGGCGTCGCCGTTGAGGAAGACGCCGACGGCGTGCGCGTCGGGCCGCTGCCAGTCCTGGTCCGTCATCTCGTGCGCGTCGGGCCGCAGCCACACCAGGTCGGGCAGCGGCTGGTTCTCGTGTGTCGCGGTCTCGCCGCGGAAGAAGCGGCGCCTGCGCAGGACGGGGTGGGCGCGGCGGAGCCGGATGGCGCGGCCGGTGAAGCCGATCAGCTCGCGCTGTGCGTCGGTGAGGTCCCAGTCGATCCAGGAGAGCTCGCTGTCCTGGCAGTAGGCGTTGTTGTTGCCCTCCTGGGTGCGGCCGAGTTCGTCGCCGTGGGCGAGCATCGGGATGCCCTGCGAGAGCATGAGGGTGGCCAGGAAGTTGCGCTGCCTGCGTGCGCGGAGTTCGAGGACCGCCTCGTCGGTGGTGGGTCCTTCGACACCGCAGTTCCACGAGCGGTTCGCGCTCTCGCCGTCCTGGTTGTCCTCGAGGTTGGCCTCGTTGTGCTTGTCGTTGTACGAGACCAGGTCGCGCAGCGTGAACCCGTCGTGCGCGGTGACGAAGTTGACGCTGGCGCGGGGGCGGCGGCGGTCGTGCTGGTAGAGGTCGGACGACCCGGTGAGCCGGGAGGCGAACTCGGCGAGCGTGTGGTCGGCGCCGCGCCAGAAGTCCCGTACGGAATCGCGGTACTTGCCGTTCCACTCCGACCACAGGGGCGGGAAGTTGCCGACCTGGTAGCCCCCGTCGCCGACGTCCCAGGGCTCCGCGATGAGCTTGACCCGGCTGACGACGGGGTCCTGCTGGACCAGGTCGAAGAACGCCGAAAGACGGTCCACGTCGTGGAACTGCCGCGCGAGAGTGGCCGCCAGGTCGAAGCGGAACCCGTCGACGTGCATCTCGGTGACCCAGTACCGCAGCGAGTCCATGATGAGCTGCAGGACGTTGGGGTGGCGCATCAGCAGGCTGTTGCCGGTGCCGGTGGTGTCGAAGTAGTGCGCGGGATCGTCTTCCGCCAGGCGGTAGTACGACGCGTTGTCGATGCCGCGGAAGGCGAGCGTGGGGCCGTTCTCGTTGCCCTCCGCGGTGTGGTTGTAGACCACGTCCAGGATGACTTCGAGCCCGGCCTTGTGCAGCGCCTTGACCATCGACTTGAACTCGGTGACCTGCTCGCCGCGCGAGCCGTGCGCCGCGTAGGCGTTGTGCGGGGCGAAGAAGCCGATGGACGTGTAGCCCCAGTAGTTGGACAGGCCGCGGTCGCGCAGGAATCCGTCCTGGACGTACTGGTGGACCGGCATGAGCTCGACCGCGGTGACGCCCAGGGACGTGAGGTGGTCGATGACCGGCTCGGTCGCGAGGCCCGCGTACGTGCCCCGCAGCTCGGCGGGGACCCCTGGGTGCGTGCGGGTCAGACCGCGCACGTGCGTCTCGTACACGACCGTCTCCGCGTACGGGCGCCGCGGCGGCCTGTCGTCCTCCCAGGAGAAGGACGGGTCGGTCACCACCGAGAGCGGGGTGTGGCCGGCGCTGTCGGCCGGGTCGGGCCCGTGGGCCGCGCGCTCGAAGAGGGCGGGGTGGTTGTCCGTCTGCCCCTCGATGGCCCGGGCGTAGGGGTCGAGCAGCAGCTTGGCGGGGTTGCAGCGGTGGCCCGCCGCCGGGTCCCAGGGGCCGTGCACCCGATAGCCGTACCGCGTGCCGGGGCCGACCCCGGGCAGGTAGCAGTGCCAGACGAAGCCGTCGACTTCGGTGAGGGTGATGCTCCGGTGCGTGTCGTCGTCATCGACGAGCACCAGGTCGACACGGTCGGCCACCTCGCTGAACAGGGCGAAGTTGGTTCCTTCGCCGTCGTAGGTGGCTCCGAGGGGGAAAGGGGCGCCGGTCCAGATGCGCACGCAACTGCCTCCGTACGGGTGGGATGGGAGTCGGGCGTGGGCGTGAGGCGTGTGGCCGTGGCGGCCCGCTCGGGCAGCAGCCACGGCCAACGCGTCGCGCCCCCGCGGGACTTCGGAGTTCACGCGTGATCGGCGTTCACACCGCGGGCTCCATCGCCATCCTCGTCCGGATTCCGGCAGGCCGCAGCGCGAGGGCGCTCGCGGCCACCGGCGCCTCCTCTTCGACCACCGGTACTTCCTCTTCGGCCACGCCCGTGAGGACGGCGTGGCGCACCTCGCGCGGCAGCTCCAGCTCCTCGCGCAGGCTGGGTGCGGGCGCCGCGGGAGCCAGCGGTGCCCGTTCGGGCGCCCGGGCACGGCGCGAGAACCAGATGATCTTGCCGTTGGTCGCCGGGAAGCTGCCCCAGCCGTCGCTCAGCGCGGCGATCTGCGTCAGACACCCCTGCGGCCCGTAGTGCCGCTCGAGAAGATCGCGGTTGCTGTCCGTCACGGCGGTGATGAGGTGCTGGCCGCTCCACCACATCTCCACGACGGCCTTCTTGTCGGCTCCGTGCTCCTCGATCTCGTGGAGCAGCACTCCGGTGCAGTGGCTGACGGATTCGACGAGAACTTCAAGCCCCCAGTGCCGGAGATGCGCGGTCAGGATGCGCCCGACCTGGTCGATCCTCTCCGGGCTGACCTCGACATCGAGGTGGTAGTAGCAGGGGATAGCGGATTTCATTGCTCTTGGCTCCCTTCGGCGAAGCATGTCGCTCCGCCTCGGCCTGGCTGACCGAGCCCCGAACACGAAGCGTGAGCACTGATCGCTTCTGCGTCAGTAATAGCGTGGGAGCACTACTCCATCCGCGCAACACGAGACGGCCGCCGCCCAGTAGTTGAATAGCCAACAGGACGCTGCGTGCTCACACGTGCACCATGAGTCAGAAGGTTCGACAGGCGTGACGCGCCGGTGCCGGGGCGCCGAGCTCGCACCGGCCGGGTGCACCGCGCGCGCCGTTCGCGGAGACGAGAAGGTGATCAGCTTGATACTGCTGCCTGCCAGAGCCGAGGTCGCACGCCATCTGCGCCAGTACCGGTCGTGGGAGCGGAAGCTGCTCGCCCATCCCGCCGACCACACCGTGCGCATGCGCTTCGAGGACACGGCGTACACGCTGTGCGTACTGATGGGCGAGTCCAAGGCGCGGATGGCCGCGGACGCCGCCGAGCTCTACCTGCGCCCACGGGCCGCGCACCGGCCGAAGCCGCTCCCGGTGGCCCCGGTGCCCGCGACGCCCCGGAGTCTGTGACGACGCGCGGCACCCACGAGACCGACTGCACGCAAGCCCCGCGGAGGAGGGACCGATGACGTCAGCCCGCAAGGCGACCCCTGCTCCCAAGGCCGTGCCTTCGTCCGGGCCCGCGTCCACGCGCGGGTCCATGCCCATGCCTGTGCCCGTGCCCGTTCTTGACGTGCATCCGGTCGTCGACGGCGGCCGGCGGCCCGCGAAGGCGGTTCCCGGCGAGACCTTCCAGGTCACGGCCACCGTCTTCGCCGAGGGTCACGGAGCGGTCGGCGCCGATGTCGTCCTGCTCGGACCGGAAGGGCGCCGCGGCCCCTGGACACCGATGCGTGAGCTCTCCCCCGGCAGCGACCGCTGGGGCGCGGACGTCGCCCCGGACGTCGAGGGGCACTGGACGTACCACGTGGAGGCCTGGACGGACCCCGTGCGGGACTGGCGGCGCTCCGCCGAGATCAAGATCCCGGCCGGTATCGACGCCGGGCTGATGCTCGAAGAGGGCGCGCTGCTGTTCGAGCGTGCGGCGCTCGGAGCGCCGAAGGGCGCGGAACGGCGGGCGCTGTCGGCCGCGGCCGCCGCACTGCAGGACGAGTCCCGGCCCCCGGCCGCACGTCTGGCAGGAGCGCTCACGCCGCAGGCGGACGCGGCCCTGGCGCGCCACCCCCTGCGCGAGAGGGTGTCCCGCTCACCCCGGATGCCCCTGCTGGTGGAGCGTCGGCGAGCGCTCTTCGGGTCCTGGTACGAGTTCTTCCCGCGCTCGGAGGGCGCCGTCGTCGAGGAGGGTTCCCCGCCCGTCTCCGGGACCTTCAGGACCGCGGCGGAGCGGCTGCCCGCCATCGCCGCCATGGGCTTCGACGTCGTCTATCTCCCGCCGATCCACCCCATCGGCACCACCTACCGCAAGGGGCCGGACAACTCCCTGTCCTCAGGCCCGCACGACGTCGGGGTGCCGTGGGCGATCGGGTCACAGGAGGGCGGACACGACACGGTCCACCCGGACCTCGGGACGCTCGACGACTTCGACGCTTTCGTGCGCCGCGCCACGGACCTCGGGCTCGAAGTCGCCCTGGACTTCGCGCTCCAGTGCTCGCCGGACCACCCGTGGGTGGAGAAGCACCCCGAGTGGTTCGTGCACCGCCCCGACGGCTCCATCGCGTACGCCGAGAATCCGCCGAAGAAGTACCAGGACATCTATCCGATCGCCTTCGACGAGGACATGCCGGGGCTGATCGCGGAGACGGTGCGGCTGCTGCGGTTCTGGATGGCGCACGGCGTCCGTGTGTTCCGCGTCGACAACCCGCACACCAAGCCCGTCGCGTTCTGGGAGCGAGTGCTCGGGGAGATCAACGCGAGCGACCCGGACGTCGTCTTCCTCGCCGAGGCATTCACCCGGCCGCCGGTCGTGCACGCCCTGGCCCAGGCCGGGTTCCAGCAGTCCTACACCTACTTCACCTGGCGGAACACCAAGCAGGAGCTCACCGACTACCTGACCGAGCTCTCCGTCGGGACCGCGCACTTCCTGCGGCCGAACTTCTTCGTCAACACGCCCGACATCCTGCCCGGTTACCTTCAGGACGGTGGCCGCCCGGCCTTCGAGGTACGGGCGGCGCTGGCCGCCACCCTCGCGCCGAGCTGGGGCATGTACGCCGGCTACGAACTGTGCGAGAACACCCCGGCCCGCCCGGACTCCGAGGACTACCTGCACTCGGAGAAGTACCAGCTGCGGCCCCGCGACTGGGCGGCCGCCGAACGCGAGGGCCGCTCCATCGCGCCCCTGATCACCCGGCTCAACCGCATCAGGCGCGAGCACCCCGCCCTGCGGCTGCTCAGGAACCTCCGTTTCCACGAGGCCGACAACGACGCGGTCATCGTCTACAGCAAGCACGCCGGCGACGACACGGTCCTGGTGGTCGCCAACCTCGACCCTCACCACACCCAGGAGGCCACGGTCTCGCTGGACATGCCGCAACTCGGCCTCGAATGGCACGAGTCCGTACCGGTGCGCGACGAGCTCACCGGCGAGACCTACCTCTGGGGCAGGGCCAACTATGTGCGCCTCGAACCGGGCCGCGCCCCCGCGCACATCCTCAC
>NZ_JBFBEE010000011.1:241857-319440 GCF_040683555.1 Streptomyces sp. NPDC093510 | reverse complement strand
GGTGCAGGGGCGGGAGTCAAGGGTGGAGCGGAGCGGAATCGGCGGAGCCGACGCGACGCAGGAGCGCCCTTTACTGCCGGCCCGGAGGCGCCACACTCCGCTTAAAACCGGGCGGCCCCGGTGACCGTCAAAGACCCCGGGCCGCCGAAGTCACGGGTCACTTGGGCTCAGCCTCCGGCTTCGTGTTGAGCACCTCCCGCGCCTGCTCCGCCGCACGAACAATGCTCTCGGAGACGAAGTCCACGAAACGGGCGATGTTCTCCAGGCGGGCCGCCGCCGGGGTGTCGGGGCCGAGGATCGTGACGCCCTGGCGCGCCGTCTCGACGAGCAGGGCGTGCGCCCGGGCGCTGGCGATCATCGACTGGTACCAGACGTCGTTGTCGATGACATAGCGCTCGCGGCGGCGTTCGTCCCGCTCCCGGCGGACGAGGCCCTGGTTGTCGAGGAACGCGATCGCCTTGGAGATCGACGCCGGGCTGACCTGGAGCCGCTGGGCGAGCTCGGCCGCGGTGAGGCTGCCCGCGTCGGTGGTGAAGAGGGAGACCAGCACCCGGGCGGTCATCTTGGGCAGGCCCGACTGCATGAAGACGGTGGCGAACGCCTCCTCGTACTCCCGCACGGCCTCGTCGTCGCGTCCGTGGGCCTGCGAGGAGGCCTGCGGGCCCCGGGGCGTGGCCTGCCTGCGCCGGTGGGCGCGGTGTTCGGTGGCGCGGTGGGCCAGGTCGGCGCGGTAGGCGGTGGGGCCGCCGTTGCGCATCACCTCGCGCGTGATCGTCGAGGTGGGGCGTTCGAGGCGCCTGGCGATCTCCGCGTAGGCGAGGTCGTCGGCCAGCCCCAGCGCGATCTGCTGACGTTCCTGCTGGGTGAGTCTGCCTCCCGGCATCGCGGTCTCCTCGGCGGTTGTCTGTGGTGCCGTCAGCATAGCGTTCAGTTTCATCTCATTGCAACGGTCGGGTGGGTGTTTGTTGCGTTAGATTTCCGATCGTTGCAACGAAATGGTGCCGCTGAGCTGGATAAATGATGGCAGGGTGCAACGAACACGTTGCCTAAAGCGCAAACGCAACGTAGCTTTTGCGATGTCGGAAACAGCGAGTCCAAGACCAGGAGCCCACCATGCAGAAGTTCGACACCCCCGCCCCCATCGCCACCGTCCTCGACATCCCCGCCGGCCGCGTCCAGTTCATCGCCGCCGACCGGGCCGACACCGTGGTCGAGGTCCGGCCCGCGAACGCCTCGAACGGCAAGGACGTCAAGGCGGCGGAGCAGATCGCGGTCGAGTACGGCGACGGCGACGGCGTGCTGCGGATCGAGGGCGAGGCGCCGAAGAGCCGGATTCTCGGCAGCGGCTCCGGCGCGGTCGAGGTCACCGTCCAGCTGCCCGCCGGGTCCCGGGTCGAGGCGAAGATGGCCGCCGGTGACCTGCGGGGCGTCGGGCGGCTCGGCGACGTCTCCTTCGAGGTCGCCCAGGGGTCGGTCAAGCTCGACGAGGCCGCGGACGCCGTCCTCACCCTGATGGCCGGTGATGTCACGGTGGGCCGTCTCACCGGGCCCGCGAAGGTCAGCGTCCAGAAGGGCGATATCCACGTCGCGGAAGCCGTGCGCGGCACCGTCGACCTGCGCACCGAGGCCGGGGAGATCACCGTCGGCGCCGCCCGCGGCGTCTCGGCCTCCCTGGACGCGGGCACCACCTACGGCCGTATCCACGACACGCTCATGAACGCCGAAGGCGCCGACGCCGGCCTGCACATCCGCGCGACCACCGCCTACGGCGACATCGCCGCCCGCAGTCTCTGACCCGCCACCCGAGGACCCCGAAGGAGCATCAGTCATGACCGACCTGGCCATCGCGGCGTACGGGCTGCGCAAGTCCTACGGGGACAAGAGCGTCCTCGACGGCATCGACCTGACCGTGCCGGCCGGCACCGTCTTCTCGCTGCTGGGTCCGAACGGCGCCGGCAAGACCACCGCCGTGAAGATCCTCTCCACCCTCATCCCCGCCGACGCGGGACAGGCCCACATCGCGGGTCACGACATCGCTACCGACCCGCAGGCCGTACGCGCCACCATCGGCGTCACCGGCCAGTTCTCCGCCGTCGACGGGCTCATCACCGGCGAGGAGAACATGCTCCTCATGGCCGACCTGCACCACCTGGGCAAGCGTGAAGGGCGGCGGGTCGCCGCCGAGCTGCTGGAGCGGTTCGACCTGGTCGAGGCCGCGAAGAAGCCCGCCGCCACCTACTCCGGCGGCATGAAGCGCCGCCTCGACATCGCCATGACGCTGGTCGGCGGCCCGCGCATCATCTTCCTCGACGAGCCGACGACCGGGCTTGACCCCCGCTCCCGCCACACCATGTGGCAGATCATCCGCGGACTCGTCTCCGACGGGGTGACCGTCTTCCTCACCACCCAGTACCTGGAAGAGGCCGACCAGCTCGCCGATCGGATCGCGGTGCTGAACGACGGCAGGATCGCCGCCGAAGGCAGCGCCGGGGAGCTGAAGCGGCTCGTCCCCGGAGGGCACGTCCGCCTCCGCTTCACCGACCCGGCCGCGTACCGCACCGCCGCCGACACCCTGCACCAGGCCGCCAGGGACGACGAGGCGCTGGCCCTGCAAATCCCCAGCGACGGCAGCCAGCGCGCCCTGCGGGCCATCCTCGACCGCCTCGACTCCGCCGCCGTCGAAGCCGACGAACTGACCGTGCACACCCCCGACCTGGACGACGTCTTCTTCGCCCTCACCGGCAGCACCGCCCACCCCGAGAAGCCCAGTCAGCTCAAGGAGACCGTTCGATGAGTGCCCTCTCCCTCGCCGTGCGCGACTCGTCCACCATGCTGCGCCGCAACCTCCTGCACGCCCGGCGCTACCCCTCGCTCACCCTGAACCTGCTGCTCACCCCGGTCATGCTGTTGCTGCTCTTCGTCTACATCTTCGGCGACGCGATGAGCTCGGGCCTCGGTGAGGGCGGGCCCGACCGCTCCGCGTACATCGCGTATGTCGTCCCCGGTCTGCTCCTGATGACCATCGGCAGCACCCTGATCGGCACCGCGGTCTCCGTCTCCAACGACATGACCGAAGGCATCATCGACCGCTTCCGCACGATGGCCATCCACCGTGGCTCCGTGCTCATCGGGCACGTCGTGGGCAGCGTGCTCCAGGCGATCGCGAGCGTGGTCCTCGTCGGCGCCATCGGTGTGGCCATCGGCTTCCGGTCCACCGACGCCACGGTTGTGGAGTGGCTGGCCGCGTTCGGGCTGCTCGTGCTCTTCGCCACGGCCCTCACCTGGATCGCGGTCGGCATGGGCCTCGTCAGCCCGAACGCCGAGGCCGCCGGCAACAACGCGATGCCGCTGATCCTGCTGCCGCTCCTCTCCAGCGCCTTCACCCCGGTCGACTCGATGCCGGGCTGGTTCAGGCCGATCGCCGAGTACCAGCCGTTCACCCCCGCCATCGAGACCCTGCGCGGCCTGCTGCTCGGCAGCGAGATCGGCCACAACGGATGGCTCGCCGTCGGCTGGTGCCTGGGCCTCGCAACGCTCGGCTACTTCTGGTCGACGTCGAAGTTCAACCATGACCCGAAGTAGGTCGTCCGTAACGCGAACAGGCCGGTTCCGCCCGAAGGCGGAACCGGCCTGAATCGTGTGCGCCGTGGTTACTTCGCCGGCTCCGGCTCCGGCTCGTCCACCGACTCGGCGTCGCCCGCCGGGTCGACCGGCGTCTTCACGGAGTCGAGCAGCAGCTGCGCGACATCCACGACCTGGAGCGACTCCTTCGCCTGGCCGTCGTTCTTCTTGCCGTTGACGGAGTCGGTGAGCATGACGAGGCAGAACGGGCAGGCGGTGGAGACGATGTCGGGGTTGAGCGACAGCGCCTCGTCGACCCGCTCCGTGTTGATGCGCTTGCCGATGCGCTCCTCCATCCACATGCGCGCACCACCGGCACCGCAGCAGAAGCCGCGCTCCTTGTGGCGGTGCATCTCCTGCTGACGCAGGCCGGGGACGGACGACATGATCTCGCGCGGGGGCGTGTAGACCTTGTTGTGGCGGCCCAGGTAGCAGGGGTCGTGGTACGTGATCAGACCCTCGACCGGCGTCACCGGGATCAGCTTGCCCTCGTCGATGAGGTGCTGGAGCAGCTGCGTGTGGTGGATGACTTCGTAGTCGCCGCCGAGCTGCGGGTACTCGTTGGCGATGGTGTTGAAGCAGTGCGGGCAGGTCGAGACGATCTTCTTGGCCGTCTTCGGCTTCTGCGACTCGGGCGTGACCTTGCCGTCGTCGTCGAACTCCTCGCCGAACGCCGCGTTCAGCGTCATGACGTTCTCCTGGCCGAGCTGCTGGAACAGCGGCTCGTTGCCCAGGCGCCGCGCCGAGTCACCGGTGCACTTCTCGTCGCCGCCCATGATCGCGAACTTGACGCCCGCGATGTGGAGGAGCTCCGCGAAGGCCTTCGTGGTCTTCTTGGCACGGTCCTCCAGGGCGCCGGCGCAGCCGACCCAGTAGAGGTACTCGACCTCGGTGAGGTCCTCGATGTCCTTGCCGACGACCGGCACCTCGAAGTCGACTTCCTTCGTCCACTCCAGGCGCTGCTTCTTGGCGAGGCCCCAGGGGTTGCCCTTCTTCTCCAGGTTCTTGAGCATCGTGCCCGCCTCGGACGGGAACGCGGACTCGATCATGACCTGGTAGCGACGCATGTCGACGATGTGGTCGATGTGCTCGATGTCGACCGGGCACTGCTCGACGCAGGCGCCGCAGGTGGTGCAGGACCACAGGACGTCCGGGTCGATGACGCCGTTCTCCTCGACGGTGCCGATGAGGGGGCGCTCGGCCTCCGCGAGAGCGGCGGCGGGCACGTCCTTCAGCTGCTCCTCCGTCGCCTTCTCCTCGCCCTCCATCGTCTTGCCGCCGCCCGCGAGCAGGTACGGGGCCTTGGCGTGCGCGTGGTCGCGCAGCGACATGATGAGGAGCTTGGGCGAGAGCGGCTTGCCGGTGTTCCATGCGGGGCACTGCGACTGGCAGCGGCCGCACTCGGTGCAGGTGGAGAAGTCGAGGATGCCCTTCCAGCTGAACTGCTCGACCTGGGAGACACCGAAGACGGCGTCCTCGGCCGGGTCCTCCCAGTCGATCGGCTCGCCGCCGGACGTCATGGGCTGCAGCTCGCCGAGCGTCGTACCGCCGTTCGCCTCGCGCTTGAACCAGATGTTCGGGAAGGCGAGGAAGCGGTGCCAGGCCACACCCATGTTGGTGTTGAGGGAGACGACGATCATCCAGATGAACGAGGTCGCGATCTTCAGGCCGGCGAAGAAGTACGTGAGGTTCTGCAGGGTGGAGAGATCCATGCCCGCGAACCAGGTGACGACCGGGTACGAGATGAAGAACGACGCCTCGTAGCTGTCGACGTGGTGCTGGGCGCCCTCAAGGGCGTGCAGCGTGAAGATGCAGACGCCGACGATGAGGATGACGGACTCGACGAAGTACGCCTGGCCCGTCTTCGAGCCCGCGAAGCGGGACTTGCGGCCCGGCTTGCCGGGCTTGTTCAGCTGCCGGATGACGATCAGCGTCAGGATGCCGAGCACGGTCATCGTGCCGATGAACTCGACGAAGACGTTGTACGGCGCCCAGTCACCGATGATCGGCAGAATCCAGTCGGCCTGGAAGAGCTGGCCGAAGGCGTTGACGATCGTCAGCAGCAGCGAGAAGAAGCCCACCGCCACGAACCAGTGCGCGAAGCCGACGATGCCCCACCTGTTCATGCGCGTATGGCCGAGGAATTCCTTGACCACGGTGAGGGTGCGCTGGACGGGGTTGTCGGTCCTGAGGCCGGCGGGCACGGGCTGTCCGAGCCGCACGAACTTGTAGATCTGCACGATGGCACGGCCGAACAGCGCGACGCCGACCGCGATTAGGACCAGCGACACGATGATCGCGGCGAGTTGCATTGGGGGCTCCTCGGGCCTGCGAGGCGAACTATTACTAAGCGGTAACTTATGCAGTCCGTCTGAGACTACCCACTTACTCCGCCGCACTGTAGCCAGCGACCCGGTGATCTGCGTCGCTCAGGCAACCCTTTGCATGTCAGGTGCCGGGCGCCTGGTCCTTTTAGGGGCGCGGGGAACTGCGCGCCCAGCCACACACGGCCCGCAGTCGAGAACCGGACCCCCGGGAGGGCCGCACCTGCGCGTAAGTACAGGATAAGACTTGAGTGCCCCAGACTCACATCTGTTGACGCCAGCGCAGCGCTCATGCATGCTTGAGCCAGATCCACTCAAGAAGTACATCTGGAGGAACCGAAATGGCACGTGCGGTCGGCATCGACCTGGGCACGACTAACTCCGTCGTCAGCGTTCTCGAAGGCGGCGAGCCCACCGTCATCACCAACGCCGAGGGCGCCAGGACCACGCCGTCCGTCGTCGCCTTCGCGAAGAACGGCGAGGTGCTCGTCGGCGAGGTGGCGAAGCGCCAGGCGGTCACCAACGTCGACAGGACCATCCGGTCGGTCAAGCGCCACATGGGCACCGACTGGAAGGTGGACATCGACGACAAGGGGTTCAACCCCCAGCAGATCTCGGCGTTCATCCTGCAGAAGCTGAAGCGCGACGCCGAGTCGTACCTGGGCGAGAAGGTGGCCGACGCGGTCATCACCGTCCCGGCGTACTTCAACGACTCCGAGCGCCAGGCCACCAAGGAGGCCGGCGAGATCGCGGGTCTGAACGTCCTGCGCATCGTCAACGAGCCCACCGCCGCCGCCCTTGCCTACGGCCTCGACAAGGACGACCAGACCATTCTGGTCTTCGACCTCGGTGGCGGCACCTTCGACGTCTCGCTCCTCGAGATCGGCGACGGCGTCGTCGAGGTGAAGGCCACGAACGGCGACAACCACCTCGGTGGTGACGACTGGGACCAGCGCGTCGTCGACTACCTGGTCAAGCAGTTCAACAACGGCCACGGCGTGGACCTGGGCAAGGACAAGATGGCGCTCCAGCGCCTGCGCGAGGCGGCCGAGAAGGCCAAGATCGAGCTGTCCTCCTCCACGGAGACCACGATCAACCTGCCCTACATCACGGCCTCCGCCGAGGGCCCGCTGCACCTGGACGAGAAGCTCACGCGCGCCCAGTTCCAGCAGCTCACGTCCGACCTCCTGGAGCGCTGCAAGACGCCGTTCCACAACGTCATCAAGGACGCGGGCATCCAGCTGAGCGAGATCGACCACGTCGTTCTCGTCGGTGGCTCCACCCGCATGCCCGCCGTCGCCGAGCTCGTCAAGGAGCTCACCGGCGGCAAGGACGCCAACAAGGGTGTGAACCCGGACGAGGTCGTCGCCATCGGCGCCTCGCTCCAGGCCGGTGTCCTCAAGGGTGAGGTCAAGGACGTCCTGCTCCTCGACGTGACCCCGCTGTCCCTCGGCATCGAGACCAAGGGCGGCATCATGACCAAGCTCATCGAGCGGAACACCACGATTCCGACGAAGCGCTCCGAGATCTTCACGACGGCCGAGGACAACCAGCCGTCCGTCCAGATCCAGGTCTACCAGGGCGAGCGCGAGATCGCGGCGTACAACAAGAAGCTCGGCATGTTCGAGCTGACCGGTCTGCCGCCGGCGCCCCGCGGCGTCCCGCAGATCGAGGTCTCCTTCGACATCGACGCCAACGGCATCATGCACGTGACCGCGAAGGACCTGGGCACGGGCAAGGAGCAGAAGATGACCGTCACCGGTGGCTCCTCGCTGCCGAAGGACGAGGTCAACCGGATGCGCGAAGAGGCCGAGAAGTACGCGGACGAGGACCACGCCCGCCGCGAGGCCGCCGAGTCCCGCAACCAGGGCGAGCAGCTCGTCTACCAGACCGAGAAGTTCCTCAAGGACAACGAGGAAAAGGTCCCCGGTGACGTGAAGACCGAGGTCGAGGAAGCCGTCAACGAGCTGAAGGAGAAGCTCAAGGGCGAGGACACGGCCGAGATCCGCACCGCCACCGAGAAGGTCGCCGCCGTCTCGCAGAAGCTGGGCCAGGCCATGTACGCCGACGCCCAGGGCGCGCAGGCCGCGGGCGGTCCCGAGGGCGCTGCCCCCGGTGCCGACCAGGCCAAGGAGGACGACGGAGTCGTCGACGCCGAGATCGTCGACGACGAGAAGCCCGGAGACGCGAAGGGCGGCGCCGCCTGATGACCGAGGAGACCCCGGGCTTCGGCGAGAACGCCGAGAAGCCTGACGTCCCCTCCGGCGCCACCCCTGATGACGCGGCGCCGAAGGCCGCCGAGCCCTCCACCGAGGAGGGCGCGGCGGCCCCGGCCGGGGACGCAGCAGCGAGCAAGACGTCCGCGCAGAACGCGCAGGACGCGCAGGACGCGCAGGACGTGAGCCTGACCGCCCAGCTGGACCAGGTGCGCACCGCGCTCAACGAGCGCACCGGCGACCTCCAGCGGCTGCAGGCCGAGTACCAGAACTACCGCCGTCGGGTGGAGCGGGACAAGGTGACGGTGAAGGAGATCGCCTCGGCGAACCTCCTCTCCGAGCTCCTTCCCACCCTCGACGACATCGGCCGCGCCCGTGAGCACGGCGAGCTGGTGGGCGGCTTCAAGTCGGTGGCCGAGTCTCTCGAGACCGTCGTCGCCAAGCTGGGCCTTCAGCAGTTCGGCAAGGAGGGCGAGCCCTTCGACCCGACGATCCACGAGGCCCTGATGCACAGCTACGCACCGGACGTCACGGAGACGACCTGCGTCGCGATCCTGCAGCCGGGGTACCGGATCGGCGAGCGCACCATCCGCCCCGCGCGGGTGGCCGTCGCCGAGCCGCAGCCCGGCGCGCAGACCGTCAAGGGCGAGGAGCCCGACGGCTCTGCGGGCTCCGCGACCGCGGAGAAGGCGGACGAGAAGGAGACCGGTGGCCCGGACGAGGGCTGACGGCAACGACATGAGTGAGGAGGGACGTCGGGGATGAGCACCAAGGACTTCATCGAGAAGGACTACTACAAGGTCCTCGGCGTCCCCAAGGACGCCACCGAAGCCGAGATCAAGAAGGCGTACCGGAAGCTCGCACGCGAGAACCACCCGGACGCCAACAAGGGCAACACCAAGGCGGAAGAGCGCTTCAAGGAGATCTCCGAGGCGAACGACATCCTCGGCGACCCCAAGAAGCGCAAGGAGTACGACGAAGCGCGTGCTCTCTTCGGCAACGGTGGATTCCGGCCGGGCCCCGGAGCCGGCGGCGGCTCGTTCAACTTCGACCTGGGCGACCTCTTCGGAGGCGGCGCCCCGGGTGGCGGTGGAGCGGCCGGCGGCGGTTTCGGGGGCGGCCTCGGTGACGTCTTCGGGGGCCTGTTCAACCGCGGCGGCGCGGGTGCCGGAGCCGGCACGCGTACGCAGCCGAGGCGCGGCCAGGACATCGAGTCCGAGGTCACGCTCAGTTTCACGGAGGCGGTGGACGGCGCGACCGTGCCGCTCCGCATGTCCTCCCAGGCGCCCTGCAAGGCGTGTTCCGGCACCGGCGACAAGAACGGCACGCCGCGCGTGTGCCCGACCTGTGTCGGCACGGGCCAGGTCTCGCGGGGCGGCGGCGGAGGGTTCTCCCTCACCGACCCGTGCATGGACTGCAAGGGGCGTGGGCTGATCGCCCAGGACCCCTGCGAGGTCTGTGGCGGCAGCGGCCGCGCCAAGTCGTCGCGCACCATGCAGGTGCGTGTTCCGGCCGGTGTCTCGGACGGGCAGCGCATCCGCCTGCGCGGCAAGGGCGCGCCCGGCGAGCGGGGCGGCCCGGCGGGCGACCTGTATGTGGTCGTGCACGTCGACAGCCACCCGGTCTTCGGCCGCAAGGGCGACAACCTCACGGTCACGGTTCCGGTGACGTACCCGGAGGCGACGCTGGGCGGCGAGGTGAAGGTGCCCACGCTGGGCGGCCCGCCCGTCACCCTGAAGCTCCCCGCGGGCACGCCGAACGGTCGTACGATGCGGGCCCGCGGCAAGGGTGCGGTCCGCAAGGACGGCACGCGGGGCGACCTCCTTGTGACGGTGGAGGTGTCGGTCCCGACATCCCTGTCGGACTCGGCGAAGGAAGCTCTGGAGTCCTACCGCAAGGCGACTGCGGGCGACGACCCGCGGGCAGAACTGTTCCAGGCCGCGAAGGGAGCGTGACCCCATGGATAGGGTCGGCCGTCGTCGTAATCCGTACCAACTCACCGACGAGACACCGGTGTACGTCATCTCGGTGGCCGCCCAGCTGAGCGGTCTGCATCCGCAGACCCTGCGGCAGTACGACCGCCTCGGTCTGGTCTCCCCGGACCGCACCGCGGGACGTGGCCGGCGCTATTCGGCCCGCGACATCGAACTGCTCCGCACGGTGCAGCAGTTGTCGCAGGAAGAGGGCATCAACCTCGCCGGCATCAAGCGCATCATCGAGCTGGAGAACCAGGTCGCGGCGCTCCAGGCGCGGGTCGCGGAGCTCTCCGCGGCCGTGGACGGAGCCGCCGCGGCCATGCAGCAGCGGGAAGCGGCGGTGCACGCCTCGTACCGCCGTGACCTCGTCCCCTACCAGGACGTGCAGCAGGCGAGCGCGCTGGTGGTGTGGCGGCCGAAGCGGTCGACCGAGCAGTGAATTCCATGGGCTGAGCATGCGCTGAGTACCCTGAAGCGGGGCCGGGAGGGCGACCTCCCGGCCCCGCTTCGGTGTGTACGGGTACGGGGAGTTGAGCTGATCATGGCCATGGTGGGGCTGTTCTGGATCGCCGAGGGCGATGTGTACGTGGGGGCGAAGCCGGCCGGGCTCGCCGACGGGGTGCGTCTGACGCCGGAGGGCGTGCTGGCTCTCGGTGACAAGCAGTCCGGCATGTGGCCGTGGGAGGACGTGCGGGCGCTGACGGTCGACAACGTCCCTGTGAAGTCCCTGAAGCGCCAGGTGGGCGCGGTGGTCGACCTGGCGCTCACGGTGGGTCTCGGCGGCAGCGACGACGCCCCGTCCATGACGGTGCGGCTCACGGACGCCGAGGGCGACACGGAGCTCTCGGCGTACACGGCGGCGGCGGTCGGCTACTCGCAGAGGGAGTACGACCTCTCCCGTGAGCTCCTCTCCCGTCTCACGGAAGGGGCGGGCACCCTCCTCGCCACGCTGACCGCGATGTCCGACTGGGGCCGCCGTCATGAGGGCGGGTCGCCGCGGGCGGCGGAGCGGGAGAGGCTGCTGAGGGAGTGGGCCGAGGGCTGACGCTCACCGGGTCTGACACTCACTGGGCCTGACGCTCACTGGCTCTGACACTCACTGGGGCTGGCGGGCCAGGATGCCCGACTGGCCTATGCGGTAGCCGAGCTGGGCGCGGCTGTTGCTGCCGAGGGTGGCGGCGAGTTTGGCGATGTGGACGCGGGCGGTGCGGATGTTCATGCCGAGCCGGTCGGCGATCTCGGCGTCGGTGAGCCCTTCGACGAGGAGCCCCGCGATGGCGCGCTGGCGTTGGGTGATGCCGCCTTCGGCGCGCTGCGGGGCGGCCTGCGGCCACATGGGGGTGGCCAGCCGCCACAGCCGCCAGAAGGTGGTGGCGAAGTACTCGACGAGGGCCGGGTGACGTAGTTCCAGGGCGATGCTGCGGTCCTTGCTCGCCGGGATGAACGCCACGGTCCTGTCGAAGACGAAGAGCCGGTCGGTGACCTCGTCCAGGGTGCGTGCCTCGGTGTCGCCGTCGAGCTGTTCGAAGTAGGCGAGCACCGGCAGAGAATGGCGCGTTGTGTGCTGGTAGAGGGTGCGCATCCGGCAGCCGCGGGTGAGGATCGCCTGGTCCCGGGGGAAGACTTCGGCCAAGGTCTCGGGGGGCCGGGTGCCGCCGGGCTGGACGGAGAGGAACTCCTCGGTCACCTCGTTCATGGCCCGGTCTATCGCCGAGTTGATGCGGTCGAGCCCGTCGAGGACGGTGATGGCGGGGGTGTCGGGGCTGGTGGGGCGCAGCCACTGCGCGTCGTCGAGGCCGGGCCGCAGGAGCCCGAGGCGGACGAGGCACGGGGCCGGTTCGGCGGCACTCCGGTGTATCCGGCCTTCGCGCAGGGCGCGGGCGTAGACGGACAGTCCTGGGTCACAGAGTTCTTCGACGGAGTGCGGTGAGTGCTTCGTGGCCATGCGAGCCCCCTCCTGCCTGGTTGAAGCGACGCGATTCTATGCAGGCGTGAAGAGACCGGGCCGGATGCCGTAGTTGAAGTGTCTGCTTCTGGACGGCTGCTTACGCGTGTCCGGTTCCGGGCGCCCGTCCCCGGACACGCGTGCCGTACGGAGCGGCCGTCAGCGACCTTGGCCGAGAACACCCGACTCGCCGATGAGGTAGCCGAGCTGGGCGCGGCTGCTGCTGCCGAGGGTGGCGGCGAGTTTGGCGATGTGGACGCGGGCGGTGCGGATGTTCAGGCCGAGCCGGTCGGCGATCTCGGCGTCGGTGAGCCCTTCGACGAGGAGCCCCGCGACGGCGTGCTGGCGGCTGGTGATGCCGTTCTCGGTGGGCTGGAGCGCGGGTTGCGGATACATGGGGGTGGCCAGGCGCCAGAGCCGCCAGAAGGTGGTGGCGAAGTACTCGACGAGGGCGGGGTGGCGGAGTTCCAGGGCGAGGGTGCCGTCCTTGCTCGCCGGGACGAACGCCGCCGTCCGGTCGAAGACGAGGAGCCGCTCGGTGACCTCTTCCAGGGCGCGGGACTCGCTGTCGCCGTCGAGCCTTTCGTAGTGCGCGGGCATGGGGAGGGAGTCGAGGGGCGCGTGCCGGTAGAGCATCCGCAGGCGGACGCCGCGGGCCAGGAGCGTTTGGGCCCGGGTGCGGGGGCCGCCGGGGGTCTCGGTGGGGCAGGGGCCGACGGGCTGGACGGCGAGGAACTCCTCCGTGGTCTCCCGCGTGGCCCGGTCCATGGCCGCGTTGATGCGTTCGGGACCGTCGAGCACGGTGATCGCGGGGTCGTCGCCCGACTCGGACGTGAGCTGCGCGTCGAGGGCCATGAGCGGCTGGAACGCCGCGGTGAGGCGCTCCTCGCGGCGGCGCTGCCCGGCGATGCGTTCCTCGATGCCGCCCAGGAGGCGGGGCAGGGCGATGTTCGGGGCGGTGGGCCGCAGCCACCGCATGTCGTCGACGTCGGGGTGCAGCAGCCCGAGGTCGACGAGACAGGGAGCCTGGTCCGCGTCCTCGTTCGGGACGCGTCCCTCGCGCAGGGCGCGTGCGTAGAGGGCGGAGCCCGCGTCGCACAGTTCGTCGGCTCTGTGGGCAACGTGCTGTGGGGTCATGTGTGGCTCCCTCCCGCTCGGTCGAAGCGCCGAGATTCTATGGGCTGCGTTCGGCCCGCCCGATGCCGGACGTCCTGTTCTCGCCGGTCTGCTTGTGGCGGTCGAGGATGCCCGACTGGCCTATGCGGTAGCCGAGTTGGGCGCGGCTGTTGCTGCCGAGGGTGGCGGCGAGTTTGGCGATGTGGGCGCGGGCGGTGCGGATGTTCATGCCGAGGCGGTCGGCGATCTCCGCGTCGGTGAGTCCTTCGGTGAGGAGGCCGGCGATGGTGTACTGCCGCGCGGAGATCCCGCCCTTCGCCGGCTGCGGGGCGATGTCCGGATGCATCGGTGTGGCCAGGCGCCACAGCCGGTCGAAGGTGGTGGCGAGGTGTTCGACGAGAGCCGGGTGGCGGATCTCCAGGGCGGTGGAGCGGTCCTTGCTGGCGGGGATGAAGGCGACCGTACGGTCGAACATCATCAGCCGGTCCGTGATCTCGTCGAGGGTGCGGACCTCCACGTCGCCCGTGAGCTGTTCGTAGTGGGCGATGATCGGCAGTGAGTGGCGCGCCGTGTGCTGGTAGAGCACACGCATCCGGGCGCCGCGGGAGAGCATCGCCTGGTGCAGCGGGACGGCGGCCCGGAGCTTCTCGGGAGGGCGGAAGCCGCCGGGCTGGATGGTGAGCACTTCCTCGGTCGTGGCGTCGACGGCCCGGCCGATGGCCTCGTCGATGTGGGATGCCTCTTCGAGCACGGTGACGGACCGGCCGGCCCTGGTGATGGCGGGCCTCGTCCCGCGCGTGAGGAGCGGTTCGAACGCCGCGGCCAGTTCGCTCTCCCGTCGGCGTTCGTGGGCGATGTCGACGGTGATTCTTTCGAGCATGCGGGACAGGGCGACGGCGGGAGGGGTCGGCTTCAGCCAGTCCGTGCCCTCCGTGCCCTCCGTGCCCTCTGTGCCCTCTGTGCCCTCCGCCTCCGGCTGGAGGAGTTCCAGGTCGAGAAGGCAGGCGGCCTGCCCGGCCTCCTCTCTTCGGACGCGTCCCTCGCGCAGGGCGCGTGCGTAGACGATCGAGCCGGTCTCGCACAGCTCATCCGCTTCGTGCGGCACGTGGTGGCCGGTCATGGCGCGCTCCTCCCGCCCCGCGGTCACTTCGGGCGGTCCTGGTCGAGGATGCCGGACTGGGCGATCAGATACCCGAGTTGGGCGCGGCTGCCGCTGCCCAGGGCGGCGGCGATCTTCGCGATGTGGGCGCGGCAGGTGCGGACGTTCATGCCGAGACGCCGGGCGATGGCCTCGTCGACGTGGCCTTCGATGAGGAGTTTGGCGATGGAGCGCTGGACGCCGGTGATCCCGTCGGGCGCGATGTCGTACGGGACTTCCTGCGTCAGCGGTACGGCGCGCTCCCAGAGTTGCTCGAACACCTTGCTGAGGTACTCGACCAGTCCGGGGTGGCGGAGCTCCAGGGCCACCCGCCGGTCGTCGCTCGCCGGTATGAAGGCGACGGTCTTGTCAAATATGATCAAGCGCTCGATGAGCTCTTCAAGGGTGCGCACCTGGACCTTGCCGCCCGAGATGCGGTCCACATAGGCCAGGGTTCCCTGGCTGTGCCGGGCGGTGTGCTGGTACAGGGTCCGGATGCTGACCCCGCGGTCCGTGAGCGGCCTGTCCCGCTCCAGTGCCTGGGTCAGGGCGTCGACGGGGCGGCCACCACCGGGCTGGATGGTCAGTACGGTGGTGTGGCACTCCGATGTGGCCGAATTCAGTGCTGCGTTGATCCGGTCAAACCCCTCGAGCACGGTGATCGCGTGGATACTCACCGGGCTCTGGGAGCTGATGGCGACGAACTGGTCGAAAGAGTCCGTCAACTCGATGGCACGTCGTCTGCGGTCGCGGATCTCGCGCTCCAGTGGCTGGAGACGTTGCGCGAGGGCGACGGACGGGGGGACGGGGCGCAGCCAATTGGGGTCGTCAGGATCCGGGTGAAGCAGGGCGAACTCCACGAGACAAGGTGCCAGTTCCACTTCGACACGGTTGATGCGTCCGGATCGCAGCGCGCTGGCGTAAACCCGCGTCCCCTCGTCACACATCTCAGTGACAGCATGGGGATGTGTCGGTTGTGAGTTGATTGTGGTCATATCTCCACCCCCCAGGGTCCTGAACGTGCAGGAACATGATGCATCGCTCCTGTGGCGTTGACATGCCTGAATGAGCCATCGTCTTGATGGCCGGGGGAGAAGAATCCATCAAGTGAGGACGAAGCCGACTATGCGCGTGAGAATACTTGGCTCAGCACTTGCCGCAGTCTTCTCTGCCGCTGTGGCCCTCGGCGCCCTGAGCGGTGCGAGCCTTGGCAGCAGTGGTAACGGGGTGGAGCGCCCGGCCGACACCGGCTGGACCAGTGTGGAAGCGGCCCCGCCCGCTGATACGGGCTGGACCGTCGGCCCGAAGGGGGCCGAGGCATGAGCACCCCTCCCGACGACCGCACCTTCCGCCGAGAAATGGCCACCGCCTACCGGTCGGGGTGGCACTTCATCGATCTGGTCACCGCGATCCCCCACCGCGGCGACTCGTTGATGGTGACCCTGCTCGGTGAGCCGATCGTCGTCACACGTGATGACGAGGAGGAGATACGGGCGTACCGGTGTCTGCGGAGGCCCCGAGGAGCCCCGCAGCCCGTGCGGTGCGCCATCCGGTACGGGATGGTGTTCGTCAATCTCGACCGGCGCGACCACCAGTTGGTCGGGCAGCAGGAACAGCAGGGCCCGGACGCCATGGGCGTCCAGGACAACATCACAGCCACCCCCCGCAGTGCCTGACGCGATTCCCCCGTCGTTGTAGATCGCGCAGGCGCTTCCCCCAGCAGCGGCGCCACCGTGGACCTGAACACGGTGGCGCCGCTGTGGTGTGTGCCGAGAGGGGAGCGGGAGTACGGGGCCGGCGTCACGCCTTTCCGAGGGCCCGGGTCAGCGTGATCTCGATCAGGACCCGGTCCGGGTTCGGGGACGGGCGGCGTTCGTAGCGTTCCTCGTAGCGCTCCTCCGCCTCGGCTATCGCCGCCGGCTCCGTCCTGATGGCCGCGTGGCCCTCCAGCGTCGCCCAGCGCCGGCCCGCGAACTGGCACACCGCCACCCGCGCGCCGGGCCCGTCCACGCCCGTGGCCGCCAGGATGTGCGCGACCTTCCGGCTCGTCTTGCGGGCGAGGACGCGGGCGACTCCGGCCTCCGGGTCGTACGTCACGCCGACGGGCACCACGTGCGGGGTGCCGTCCGGGCGCAGGGTCGTCAAGGTGCAGAGGTGCCGTTCGCGCCAGAAGCTGAGGTAGGGCTCGGGCGGGTCGGACAGGTCGATGCGGTGCGGGGCCATGACCCGGAACATAGCCGCCCGGGGTTCACGCGCTCTCCTTGAGTGGACTAGACTCAACTTTGTGTACGTTGACCTAGTCAGTGTTACCTCGTAAGGAGTTACCCCGTAAGGAGGGAGAAGCGCAGGTGGACGCCGAGCTGACCAACAGGAGCCGGGACGCGATCAACGCGGCCAGCAGCCGTGCCATCAAGGACGGTCACCCGGACCTGACGCCAGCGCATTTGCTGCTGGCGCTGCTGGAGGGCGAGGACAACGAGAACATCGTCGACCTGCTCGCCGCGGTCGACGCCGACCAGGCGGCCGTGCGCGCGGACACCGAGCGCCTCCTCGGGGCGCTGCCCAGCGTGACCGGGTCCACCGTGTCGCCGCCCCAGCCCGACCGGGAGCTGCTGGCCGTCGTCTCGGACGCCGGGCAGCGCGCGAAGGAGCTCGGCGACGACTACCTGTCGACCGAGCACCTGCTCATCGGCATCGCCGCCAAGGGCGGCAAGGCCGGGGAGGTACTCACCCGGCACGGGGCCGGCAGCAAGAAGCTGCTGGACGCATTCGAGAAGACAAGGGGAGGGCGCCGGGTGACCACACCCGACCCCGAGGGTCAGTACAAGGCACTGGAGAAGTTCGGCACCGACTTCACCGCGGCGGCCCGCGAAGGACGCCTCGACCCCGTCATCGGACGGGACCAGGAGATCCGGCGCGTCGTACAGGTGCTGTCGCGGCGCACGAAGAACAACCCCGTGCTGATCGGTGAGCCCGGCGTCGGCAAGACCGCCGTCGTCGAGGGCCTCGCCCAGCGCATCGTGAAGGGGGACGTCCCGGAGTCGCTGAAGAACAAGCGCCTGGTCTCCCTCGACCTGGGCGCGATGGTCGCCGGGGCGAAGTACCGGGGCGAGTTCGAGGAGCGGCTCAAGACCGTCCTCTCCGAGATCAAGGAGAGCGACGGGCAGATCGTCACCTTCATCGACGAGCTGCACACCGTCGTGGGCGCGGGCGCCGGCGGCGACTCCGCCATGGACGCCGGGAACATGCTCAAGCCGATGCTCGCCCGCGGTGAGCTGCGCATGGTGGGCGCGACGACCCTGGACGAATACCGCGAGCGGATCGAGAAGGACCCCGCCCTGGAGCGGCGCTTCCAGCAGGTCCTCGTCGCCGAGCCGAGCGTCGAGGACTCGATCGCGATCCTGCGCGGTCTCAAGGGGCGGTACGAGGCCCACCACAAGGTCCAGATCGCCGACAGCGCGCTCGTCGCCGCCGCCACGCTCTCCGACCGGTACATCACCTCCCGCTTCCTGCCCGACAAGGCCATCGACCTCGTCGACGAGGCCGCGTCCCGGCTCCGCATGGAGATCGACTCCTCGCCCGTCGAGATCGACGAACTCCAGCGCGCCGTCGACCGGCTGAAGATGGAGGAGCTCGCGCTCAGCAAGGAGACCGACCCCGCGAGCAAGCAGCGCCTGGAGAAGCTGCGGCGCGACCTCGCCGACAAGGAGGAGGAGCTGCGCGGTCTCAACGCGCGCTGGGAGAAGGAGAAGCAGTCCCTCAACCGCGTCGGCGCGCTGAAGGAGAAGCTCGACGAGCTGCGCGGCCAGGCCGAGCGCGCCCAGCGGGACGGCGACTTCGACACCGCGAGCAAGCTGCTCTACGGAGAGATCCCCGCCCTGGAGCGCGACCTCGAAGCCGCCTCCGAGGCCGAGGAGGAGGCCGCCGCCCAGTCCAAGGACACCATGGTGAAGGAGGAGGTCGGCCCCGACGACATCGCCGATGTGGTGGGCGCCTGGACCGGCATCCCCGCCGGACGGCTCCTGGAGGGCGAGACGCAGAAGCTGCTGCGCATGGAGGAGGAGCTGGGCAAGCGGCTCATCGGCCAGACCGAGGCCGTGCAGGCGGTCTCGGACGCGGTGCGCCGCACACGGGCCGGCATCGCCGACCCCGACCGCCCCACCGGCTCCTTCCTCTTCCTCGGCCCGACGGGCGTCGGCAAGACCGAGCTCGCCAAGGCCCTCGCGGACTTCCTCTTCGACGACGAGCGGGCCATGGTCCGCATCGACATGAGCGAGTACGGCGAGAAGCACAGCGTCGCCCGGCTGGTCGGCGCCCCTCCCGGGTACGTCGGGTACGAGGAGGGCGGCCAGCTCACCGAGGCGGTGCGGCGGCGTCCGTACAGCGTCGTGCTGCTCGACGAGGTCGAGAAGGCGCACCCGGAGGTCTTCGACGTCCTGCTCCAGGTGCTCGACGACGGTCGCCTCACCGACGGGCAGGGCCGGACGGTCGACTTCCGCAACACCATCCTGGTCCTGACGTCCAACCTGGGCAGCCAGTACCTGGTGGAGCCGCTCACCTCCGAGGAGGAGAAGAAGCAGCAGGTCCTGGAGGTCGTCCGGGCCTCCTTCAAGCCGGAGTTCCTCAACCGTCTCGACGACCTCGTCGTCTTCTCGGCGCTCACCAAGGACGAGCTCGCGCACATCGCCCGGCTCCAGATCGACCGCCTCGCCAAGCGGCTCGCCGAGCGGCGCCTCACCCTGGAGGTCACTCCGGAGGCGCTTGCCTGGCTGGCGGACGAGGGAAACGATCCGGCGTACGGGGCGCGGCCCCTGCGGCGCCTCATCCAGACGTCCATCGGCGACCGCCTCGCCAAGGAGATCCTCGCGGGCGAGATCAAGGACGGCGACGTGGTCCGCGTGGATCGCGTCGGCGACGGCCTGCTGGTGGGCCCCTCGACGGACTCCCCTGCGGGCAAGTCTCTGTAACGGCGTCCCGTCTGCCCTCTTCGGTTGTCCGCCGACCGCGGCGGGTCGTCGGTTGCTCGCGCAGTTCCCCGCGCCCCTTCAGGGGCGCGGGGAACTGCGCGACCAGCCACGGCCTGTCCGCAGGCGGCGAACGGCGGAAACCCGGCAGACGAGAAGCCGGGCTTGCCCCGGGGGCCCCATCCTGGGAGAGGATGGGGCCCATCCATACGAAGGGACAAAGCACGTGAGCATCGACCCGTCCTCGATTCCGAATTTCGGGGGACAGCCCGAACCGCAGCAGGGCGCAGGACCGGCGGGCCCCGTCGTCCCCGACCAGGACCTGGTGAAGCAGCTCCTGGACCAGATGGAGCTCAAGCACGTCGTCGACGACGAGGGTGACCTCGCGGCGCCGTGGGAGGAGTTCCGTACGTACTTCATGTTCCGCGGCGAGGACGACCAGCAGGTCTTCTCGGTGCGGACGTTCTACGACCGGCCGCACCAGATCGAGCAGAAGCAGCAGCTTCTGGAGTCGATCGACGACTGGAACCGCCGCACGCTGTGGCCGAAGGTCTACAGCCACACGCACGACGACGGCACGGTCCGCCTCATCGGCGAGGCCCAGATGCTGATCGGCACCGGCGTCTCGCTGGAGCACTTCGTGTCGTCGACCGTCAGCTGGGTGCGCGCCGCGATCGAGTTCGACCGCTGGCTCGTGGAGCAGCTGGGCCTGGAGGCCGAGGTCGACGCCGCCGAGGGCGACGAGAAGCCGGGCGACGCCGAGGCCTGAGGGTCCATGCGCGCGTAAGAGCCCGGCGGGACGCACCACGTCCCGCCGGGCTCTCGGCATGCCGGGGCTACGGCACAGGCTCTCAGCCCGCCAACGTCTTGAGGCGCGTCACCGCCTCCTCCAGTACGGACGTCCGCTTGCAGAAGGCGAACCGCACGAAGGGGGCGCCCGCGTCCCGGTGGTCGTAGAAGACGGCGTTCGGGATGGCGACGACGCCGGCCCGTTCCGGGAGCGAGCGGCAGAAGGCGAAGCCGTCGGTCGTGCCGAGCGGGGTGATGTCGGTCGTGATGAAGTACGTGCCCGCCGGGCGGTAGACGTCGAAGCCCGCCGCCGCGAGGCCCTCGCCGAGGAGGTCCCGCTTGGCCAGCATGTCCGCGCGGAAGTCGTCGAAGTAGGAGCCGGGCAGGGCGAGCGCCTCCGCGATGGCGTACTGGAAGGGGCCCGAGGCGACGTACGTCAGGAACTGCTTCGCCGAGCGGACCGCCGCGACCAGCTCCGGCGAGGCCGTGATCCAGCCGACCTTCCAGCCCGTGAACGAGAACGTCTTGCCCGCGGAGCCGATGCTGACCGTGCGCTCGCGCATGCCGGGGAAGGTGGCGAGCGGGATGTGTTCTGCGTCGTCGAAGACGAGGTGTTCGTAGACCTCGTCGGTGACGACGAGGAGGTCCCGCTCGACCGCCAGCTTCGCGATCTCCGTGAGCTCGGCGCGGGTGAGCACGGTGCCGGTCGGGTTGTGCGGGGTGTTGAGGAGGATCAGCCGGGTGCGGTCGGTGATCGCGTCGCGCAGCTCGTCCAGGTCGAGGACGAAGCGTCCGTCGCGGGGGCGCAGGGTGACCGGGACGCGGGTGCCGCCGGCCAGGGCTATCGAGGCGGCGTACGAGTCGTAGTAGGGCTCGAGGGCGATGACCTCGTCGCCCGGCTCGACGAGGGCGAGCAGCGACGCGGCGATCGCCTCGGTGGCGCCCGCCGTCACGAGGACCTCGCGGTCGGGGTCGTAGGAGAGCGCGTACCGCGCGAGCTGGTGCCCGGCGATCGCCGTGCGGAGCTCCGGGACGCCGGGGCCCGGTGGGTACTGGTTGCCGCGGCCGTCGCGCAGCGCCCGTACCGCGGCCTCCCGTACGGCCTCGGGGCCGTCCGTGTCGGGGAAGCCCTGGCCCAGGTTGATCGCGCCCGTCCGCACCGCGAGTGCGGACATCTCGGCGAAAATCGTCGTACCGAACTCGGCGAGGCGGCGATTGAGCAGCGGGCGCTCGCGCCCGGAGGAGGACGTCATGGCCGCCATCCTGCGCCGAACCTCTGGAGTTCCTCAACTCTGCTTTGCGTAGGCTCGGGCGGGGGCATCCCCCTGTCACGCGAGAAGCACGGCCCACGGGGGACCTGCTGCGGGGGAACGGAAGGAGCGTGAGGGCCGTGATCGTGGCTTTCATCTTCATCGCTGTGCTCGTCTTCGCCCTGGTGGCGACGGTCAGCTATGGGGGAAACGGCCGGGGCCGCAACCGTCGGCGGTGGTCATCGAGCGCCGCGTCGGGCTCGTCGGGCGGCAGCTGGTGGGCCGGGGGCGGCGGCGACGGGGGCGGCGGGCCCGACGGCGGCGGCCACTCCTGCGGCGGACATTCGTCGTGCGGGGGCGGGGGGTCCTCGTGCGGAGGTGGCGGGGGCGGCGGATGCGGCGGAGGCAGCTGACACGGGGCAGCTGGTCCACCGGTTCCATGGAAGCGCCCGGCGGGGCAGGCAATTCCCGCCGGGCGCTTCGGCGTTGTCGTACGGCACCGGCACGGGGCGTCGTTCCGGGATTGCTGTACTGAACAGTTGAACTGCGTAGCCCTCATGGGGATGGAAACGCCACGTACTTGGGTAAAAACGCAGTGGCAGCGTCGCCGACCATGATTCCCTCTCACACGTCAGCACCGCCCTCGGACGTCCGGTACAGGTTTCACCGACCGGGATCTGGATACCCGTAAGACGTTCTCGTGGGCACGAGCCGGCATTCCGACCTCCCGGAGTCCGATCCGGGTGCGCCGGCCCCACCTCCATTGAGTGTTAGCGGAGCCGACCCATGCTCACGACCCTGAAGACCGGCTATACCGACACGCGCGCCGAGGATCTGGCCTGGGCCCTGGGGCGCGAGCCGCTTCCCGCGCTCGCGACCCTCGAACTGGAACTGGCCGACGCGAAAATGCAGTTGAGACTTCTCGGGGCCTCACATCAGGTGCTTCTGGAGGATGAGCAGGGCGGTTGTTCCGAGACCGTGGCCTGCATCCCCGGCAGCAGCACACCTCTTCCGCTCGGCGTCTCGAAGCGCGTGGGGGAATGGGAGTACGAATTCGCGGCCCGGGTGGAAATTCTGTCGCCCGGTCAGTTCGCGGGCCGCGCCCAGGAATTGCTCGCGCTGGTCGCCGAGCACCCGCACGGCCTTGCGGGTGTGTTCCCCGGCAGCCCGCACGCCTTCACCGCGATGCTGGCGCAGCGCCACGAAGGGGCCCTGATGTGGCGTACGTGGCACGCGTATCCGCAGGACGGCCAGCTGGTGGCGACCCGTACCAGAGTGGGCGCGCGGATGCCGCTGCCCGCGTCGCTCTGAGCGAGCCGACCGAGCTGAGCGAGCCGACCGAGCCGGCCGAGCTGAGCGAGCCGACCGGGCCGACCGGGCGAGGCCGTGCGGGCAGGGGATTTGCACCCATGTGGGGGACCCGGGGTGAGGGTGCGGTGACGTAGCGTTCCATGGATGCTCGAGCCGACAGTGCGGTTGCCGGTCCCGCCCCGGACAGGACGTTCCCTCGTCCTCGTGGGCGCGTTCGTCTGCGCCGCCTGCGGCCTCGTCTACGAACTCGAACTCGTCGCACTCGCCGCCTACTTGATCGGCGACTCCGTCACCCAGGCCTCCGTCGTGCTCTCCGTGATGGTCTTCGCCATGGGCATCGGCTCGCTGCTCGCCAAGCGGCTGAGGCGCCGCGCCGCCGTCTGGTTCGGACTCATCGAGACGGCGCTCGCGCTGGTCGGCGGATACAGCGCCATGGCGTTGTATGCGGTGTTCGCCTGGTCCGGCGACAAGGGAGAGGTGTGGGCGGGCGGCTCGCGCGGCCTGCTCGTCGCGTTCTCCCTCGCCATCGGCGTCCTCATCGGCGCCGAGGTGCCGCTCCTGATGGTGCTCATCCAGCGCATCCGGCGCCAGGACGCGGGCGGCGCCGTCGCCGACCTGTTCGCCGCCGACTACGTGGGCGCCCTGGTGGGCGGGCTCGCCTTCCCCTTCCTGCTCCTGCCGCTGTTCGGGCAGCTGACGGGCGCCCTGTTCACCGGCGCCGTCAACGCCGTCGCGGGCGGCGCGCTCGTCTTCGGCCTGTTCCGGCAGGACCTGAGCGTGCGCGGCCGCTGGGTGCTGCTCACCGCGAACCTCGTCGTCCTCTCCCTGCTCGCCTCCGCCGCCGTGCTCGTCGACGACTTCGAGCGGGCCGCCCGGCGCGCGGTGTACGGCACGGACGTACGGGTCGCCGTGCAGACCGACGTCCAGGAGGTCGTCCTCACCGGCGGGCGGCTGAACTCCCTCGACCTCTACCTCGACGGCCGCCTGCGCATCAGCGGACGCGACGAGAAGCGCTACCACCGAGGGCTCGTCGCACCCGCGATGCGCGGGCCCCGGGCGCGCGTGCTGATCCTCGGCGGCGGTGACGGCCTCGCCGCCCGCGAGGTCCTGCGCCACCCGGGCGTACGCCGCGTCGACGTCGTCGAACTGGACGCGGGCCTCGTCCGCCTGGCACGGCACGACCCCGCCCTGAGCGAGCTCAACGGCCACGCCTACCGCGACCCGCGGGTGCGCGTGGTGCACGCCGACGCGTTCCGCCGGCTGCGCCACGCCCGCGCGCGGTACGACGTCGTGATCTCCGACCTGCCGGACCCGGGCATCACGGCCAGCACGAAGCTCTACTCCCAGGAGTTCTACGGCCTGGCACGCCGCGCCCTCGCCGACGGCGGCCGGCTCGCCGTGCACGCGGGGCCGCTGACGACCAGGCCGCGCGTCTTCTGGACGGTCGAGACGACGCTGCGCGCGGCCGGCCTGCGGACCGTGGCGTACGGCGTGGGCGGTCGGCGCTCCGGATTCGCCGCCGGGCCCGACCGCACGGCGCGGGGGGCCGGCGCGCCCCGCGACTGGGGCTTCGTGCTCGCCGCGCGGACCCGGCCCGTGCTGCTCCGCGCGGCCGGTTCGGAGGTGGTGCGCGCCGGGACGCGGGCGGCCGGACCGACCCGGCAGCGGGGACTGCCGCCCTCCACCCTCGTGCATCCGCGTTACGCGAACTGACGTACACGGGTCGGTGAACTGTCGTACAAGTGGCGGTCACGTGGGTAGGCTCCACTGCCATGGAGCATGAGGTGTTCGTTCCGGTCTCTGCAGAGCGGCTCCGGCAGGTCCTGGCCGACCCCGAGCGGGTCGCCGGGGCGGTCCCCGGGCTTCAGCGCGACACGGAGGAGACGGCCGGGCCGCTCTCCGGCCGCCTCAAGGTGCGCGTCGGGGGACACACCATCACCTACCGCGGCTCGGCGCGGACCGATGCCCGCGCCGACGGGACGTACGCCGTCGAGGGCGAAGGCGCGGAGGTGCGCGGCTCCGGCACCGTGAAGCTGACGCTGACCGTGCGGCTCGTGCCGGCCGTCGCGGGGACGACCCTCGTGTTCGGCGGGAGCGCGACAGCCGACGGGCGGATCACGGAAGGTTCTCCACAGGCTGTGGAATCCGCTGTGTGCAGGCTCCTGGACCGATTCGCGGAAGGCTTGGGGGCGGCGGCACCGCCCGACACGATGCCCGACCCCGCACTGAGCGACGACGTCGATGACATTGACGACATCGACGATGCAGACGACCTCGACGACGACGGCATCAATCTCGACGACACGAACGTCCTCGACGAGGTGGACGGCATCGAGGACATCGAGGATTTGGAGGACCTGGAGGATCTCGAAGACATCCGGGACATCGACGTGCCGCCCGCCGAGGCCGCCCACGCCCGCCGCACGATGATCGGCCGCAGCGCCGAAGAGGTCGACCACGCCCCGCCCCGCGGCCGGTACGCGCCGGCGCCCGCCGCCGAGTCCCTCGCCGCCAACGCCACGCTCCGCTGGGCCGCGCCCGCCGCCGCCCTCGCGCTGGCCTCGGCCATCGTGGTCGGCAGGGCCCTGCGCCGCCGCCGCTGACCGTCCACGCCGTAGGGTCGGCACTGTGAGTACCGAAGACGTGACCCTCACCGCGGGCGACGCGGAAGTGACTGTGCAGCCGGGCAACGGCTGCCGCATCGGAAGTCTGCGCATCGGCGGCGTCGAGCTGCTGCGCCAGGGGAAGAAGTACGGCTGCTTCCCGATGGTGCCGTGGTGCGGCCGGATCAGGGACGGCCGGTTCCGCGACGGCGCGACGGTCCACCAGATGCCGCTGAACTCCCCGCCGCACGCCATCCACGGCTTCGCCCGCGACGCCGAATGGCGCACGGCACGCACCTCGAAGACCGAGGCCGTCTTCACGTACGACCTGACAGCGCCGTGGCCCCACCCGGGCCGCGTCACCCAGATCGTGGAACTCACCGAGGACGGGTTGACGCTGCGCCTCGGCATCGAGACGTACGACGACTCCTTCCCCGCGCAGGCCGGCTGGCACCCGTGGTTCAACCGGGTCCTCGACGGCGGCGGCGAGCCCGTCCGCATCGACTTCGACCCCGCCTGGCAGGAGGAGCGCGGCAACGACCACCTCCCCACCGGCCACCGCGTCGACCGCAAGCCCGGCCCCTGGGACGACTGCTTCGGCATGCCGGACGGCGTCGACGTGACGCTGACCTGGCCCGAACGGCTCGAAGTGAACGTCAAGAGCCGCGAGCAGTGGGTCGTCGTCTACGACGAGCAGGAGGCCGCGGTGTGCGTCGAACCGCAGACCGGACCGCCCGACGGGCTCAACACCGACCCCCGCCTGGTCACCCCCATCGAGCCGCTGGAGACGGCGACGACCTGGACCTGGCGTCGGCTTTAAGCTTTCAGGCATGACTGACGTACGCGGCGAGCTGCTGCAGCAGATCAAGGACAAGGCCGTCGTGCACGGCAAGGTGACGCTCTCCTCCGGCCTGGAGGCCGACTACTACATCGACCTCCGCCGGATCACCCTCGACGGCGAGGCCGCCCCGCTGGTCGGCCAGGTCCTGCTCGACCTGACCGCCGACCTCGACTTCGACGCGGTGGGCGGCCTGACCATGGGCGCCGACCCGGTCGCCGGCGCGATGCTGCACGCGTCCGCCGCCCGCGGCAAGCGCCTCGACGCCTTCGTCGTCCGCAAGGCCGCCAAGGCGCACGGCATGCAGCGCCGCGTCGAGGGCCCCGACATCAAGGGCCGCCGCGTCCTGGTCGTCGAGGACACCTCCACCACCGGCGGTTCGCCGCTGACCGCCGTCGAGGCCGTCCGCGAGGCGGGCGCCGAGGTCGTCGGCGTCGCCACGATCGTGGACCGGGCCACCGGCGCCGGCGAGAAGATCACCGAGGGTGCGGGTGTGCCGTACCTCTTCGCGTACTCGAAGGACGACCTCGGCCTGGACTGACGGCCGGGTCCTTGAGGACCGTCGCGTCTGGAAAGATGGGGGCGACAATGTCGTCGCCCCCAGGTCAGGGTCCAAGCAGCACAGCACCCACCCGCACATCACAAGGAGCGGACACATGCCCATCGCAACTCCCGAGGTCTACGCCGAGATGCTCGACCGGGCGAAGGCAGGCAAGTTCGCCTACCCGGCGATCAACGTGACGTCCTCGCAGACCCTGCACGCGGCCCTGCGCGGCTTCGCCGAGGCCGAGAGCGACGGCATCATCCAGATCTCCACCGGTGGTGCGGAGTTCCTGGGCGGCCAGCACAACAAGGACATGGTGACCGGCGCGGTCGCGCTCGCCGAGTTCGCGCACATCGTCGCCGCCAAGTACGACGTCACCGTCGCGCTGCACACCGACCACTGTCCCAAGGACAAGCTGGACACGTATGTGCGTCCGCTGATCGACGTCTCCGCCGAGCGCGTCAAGGCCGGCCGTGACCCGCTGTTCCAGTCGCACATGTGGGACGGCTCCGCCGAGACCCTCGCCGACAACCTGGCCATCGGCCAGGAGCTGCTCGCGAAGGCCGCCGCCGCGAAGATCATCCTCGAGGTGGAGATCACCCCCACCGGTGGTGAGGAGGACGGCGTCAGCCACGAGATCAACGACGAGCTGTACACGACCGTCGACGACGCGCTGCGCACCGCCGAGGCCCTGGGCCTCGGCGAGAAGGGCCGCTACCTCCTCGCCGCCTCGTTCGGCAACGTCCACGGCGTCTACAAGCCGGGCAACGTCGTCCTGCGCCCCGAGCTCCTGAAGGACCTCCAGGAGGGCGTCGGCGCCAAGTACGGCAAGACCGCCGGGTCGCAGCCGTTCGACTTCGTCTTCCACGGCGGCTCCGGCTCGACCGCCGAGGAGATCGCGACCGCCCTGGAGAACGGCGTCGTGAAGATGAACCTCGACACCGACACGCAGTACGCGTTCACGCGCCCCGTCGCGGACCACATGTTCCGCAACTACGACGGCGTCCTGAAGGTCGACGGCGAGGTCGGCTCGAAGAAGACGTACGACCCGCGCACCTGGGGCAAGCTCGCCGAGGCCGGCATGGCCCAGCGCGTCACCGAGGCCTGCGCGAACCTGCGCTCCACGGGCACGAAGCTGAAGTAGTACCTGTTGTTTCGCGTGTGAAGGCCCCGGGTCGGTGACCCGGGGCCTTCGCCGTACCGGCATGCCGCAGACTTGGTCCCATGGCCATTCACAAGGATCTGCTCGGGGGACCGCCCCCGACCCACCTGCCCGACGACCCCGAGCCGCGTGAGCTCCTCGCGAACGGCGCGGCGCCCGCCGACGTCGCCGCGAAGTACCCCACGTCCTCGCTCGCCTGGGCCCAGCTCGCCGACGAGGCGTACGAGCGCGGCAGCGTCGTCGAGTCGTACGCGTACGCCCGCACGGGCTACCACCGTGGCCTGGACTCCCTGCGCCGCAGCGGCTGGAAGGGCCACGGCCCGGTGCCGTGGGAGCACGAGCCCAACCGCGGCTTCCTGCGCGCCCTGCACGCCCTCGCCCGCGCCGCGCAGTCGATCGGCGAGCAGGAGGAGTACGAGCGCTGCGCGGGCTTCCTGCGGGAGTCGTCCGAGACCGCGGCGAAGACGCTCGGCTGACGTGAGCGGGGTCCGGGGTGCCGCCACGGGGGCGCTGCCCCCGGACCCCCAACTTCGGGGGCGCTGCCCCCGGACCCCCCTTGTCGGCCTGGACGGCCTCGTCCTCAAGCGCCGGACGGGCTGACACTGCGGCGCCGGGGGTGTTTTCAGGGGCGCGGGGAACTGCGCGACCAGCCACGACGAACCCGCAGACGGACTCAGCCCAGCGTGCGCAGCAGCTTCGCGTCGAAGGGCGCCGCCTCCGCGAGGCGCCCCGTCATCGCCTTGTCCGCCCACTCCGCGTCGGCGATCAGCGCACGGCCCACCGCGATCACGTCGAACTCGTCCCGCTCCATGCGGTCGAGGAGCAGGTCTATGCCGGTGTTGGCGGTCTCGTTCTGCCAGCCCGCGGCGAGGAACTCCTTGTCGAGGCCGACCGAGCCCACGGACAGCGTGGCCTTGCCGGTGAGCTTCTTGACCCAGCCCGCGAGGTTCAGGTCGTCGCCGTCGAACTCGGGGAGCCAGTAGCGGCGCGTGGAGGCGTGGAAGGCGTCGACGCCCGCGGCCGCCAAGGGGGCGAGCAGGGCGTCCAGTTCGGCCGGGTCAGCGGCGAGCTTCGCGTCGTACGCGTCCGCCTTCCACTGCGAGAAGCGGAAGATCACGGGGAACGTCGGCGAGACCGCCGCGCGCACCGCCTCGACGACCTCGCGCGCGAACCGGGTGCGGGAGGCGAGGTCGCCGCCGTAGCCGTCGGTGCGGCGGTTGGTGGTGCCCCAGAGGAACTGGTCGATCAGGTAGCCGTGGGCGCCGTGCAGTTCGACGCCGTCGAAGCCGATCCGCTCGGCAGCGGCCGCGCTGTCGGCGAAGGCCCCGATGACCGCGTCGATGTCGGCGCCGGTCATCGCGTGGCCCTTGGCGGTGCCGTCGAGGGCGAGGCCGGAGGGGCCCGCCGGAGGCGCGGAGGGGATGGGGCCCTGGCCCTCGTCGCGGGTCGCGCCGACGTGCCACAGCTGCGGGACGATCCTGCCGCCCGCCGCGTGCACGGCCTCGGCGACGCGCTGCCAGCCCGCGAGGGCGGCCTCGCCGTGGAAGTGCGGGATGCGGTGGCTGCTGCCGGCCGACGGGTGGTCGACGTACGTGCCCTCGGTGACGATCAGGCCGACGCCGCCCGCGGCGCGGCGCGCGTAGTACTCCGCCACGTCGGCGCCCGGCACGCCGTCCGGGGAGAACTCGCGGGTCATGGGGGCCATGGCGATGCGGTTGCGCAGGCTGAGGCCGTTGATGTCGAAGGGGCGGCCGAGGAGCCGCGCGGCCCGTGAGGAGGTGGTTTCCGTGGCGTCCATGTGCTCTCCCTGGAAGTGGTGCTCAGAAAATGCCCTATGACAGCACTGTAGGCCGTTTGCTCATGTCATCCAAAGGGCGGGTACCGTGAATGGCATGAACTGGCCCGCGACCGAGCGCCACTGTCTGACCCCCGCGCCCGGCGGCCTCGCCCTCGTTCAGGAGCTCCTGAACACCGCGCCCGCCTGCCACCCCGACTCCGTCGACCTGCTCGCCGACGGGGCGCTCGACCGCGCCCAGGAGTGGGCCGACCTGGCCGTACGCGGCTGGGCGGGGGCGACCGGCAGGGGCGACGTGCGGCTGGCTCTGGCGGCGGACGACCTGCCGAATCTGCGCTGTCTGCGGGACCAGCTGCGGCGGGCGCTCGCCGCGGCCGGGGAGGACGGGGACGCGGTGCGCTTCACCTCCGCGCCGGTCGTGGTCGCACTCTCGGGCAACGGCGCCCTGACCGTGGAGCCGGAGGGCGCGGGCGCCCGCTGGCTGGCCTCGGCCGTCCTCGCCGAGGCGCTCCTCGCCCAGGCCTCGGACCTCTGGCGCCGGCTGAAGATCTGCCGCAACGAACTCTGCGCCGCCGCCTTCTACGACCGCTCCCGCAACAACAGCGGCGTCTGGCACTCGGTGCGCGGCTGCGGGAACGCCGCCCATCTGCGGGCCTGTCGCGAGCGGCGCCGCGCGCAGGGCTGAGGTCAGGGCCGAGGCCGGAAACGGGCCGTGGCCCCGCGAGGGCTGCCGGGGGCGACAGCTGCGTACGATATTTGGTGCTGTGGGGGTGGGGCGGGTGCCTTGCCGATTCCGGGAAAGTTGCGGAAGATTCCTGTGGGGACCGGGGCCCCCGTGCCGGTAACGGCAGGGGCGGACCGCTACCCGGAGTACGTATCGAGGAGACAGCGATGTCCCCAGAGACGCATGAGGCATCCCCCGAGGAGCGCGCGGCGTCCACCGAGGTCCACGAGGCGGAGAGCCCGAACCTCGACTTCGCAGGCACCACCCCGTACGAGGACTACGTCCAGGCCGACGTCCTCACCCACTTGCAGCACCTGCGCTCGGACGACCCCGGCGAGATGGTCTTCCTGGTCACCACCCAGGTCATGGAGCTGTGGTTCACGGTGATCGTCCACGAGTGGGAGACCGCGGCGCACGCCCTGCGGCGCGACGACATCCCCACCGCGCAGAACGCGCTCAAGCGCAGCCTGCGCGAGCTGGAGGCCCTGAACGCCTCCTGGCACCCGCTCGCCCAGCTCACTCCGGCCCAGTTCAACTCCTACCGCAGCGCGCTCGGCGAGGGCTCCGGCTTCCAGTCCGCGATGTACCGCCGCATGGAGTTCCTGCTCGGCGACAAGTCCGCGTCCATGCTCGTCCCGCACCGGGGCGCGCCCCGCGTCCACGCGGAGCTGGAGAAGGCGCTGCACGAGCCGAGCCTCTACGACGAGGTGCTCGGGCTCCTCGCGCGGCGCGGGTACGCGATCCCGGCGGCCGTCCTGGAGCGTGACCTCTCCAAGCGGTACGAGCCCTCCCCGGAGGTCGAGGCCGTCTGGACCGAGCTCTACTCGGGCGACGAGAGCGGCGACCTGGCCCGCCTCGGCGAGACGCTGACGGACGTCGCCGAGCTGGTCTGGCGCTGGCGCAACGACCACCTGGTCGCCACCCGCCGCGCCATGGGCGCCAAGACGGGCACGGGCGGCTCGGCGGGCGTGGCCTGGCTGGAGAAGCGCGCCACGAAGAACGTGTTTCCCGAACTGTGGACTGCGAGGAGCTATGTCTGACCTGCGGACCGATGGCCTGCGGAGTGAGGCGGAAGCCCTGGACTCCCGTGACGAACTCGCCGCCAAGCGCAAGGAGTTCGTCCTCGACGAGACGGTGTACCTGGACGGCAATTCGCTGGGCGCCCTGCCCGCGAACGTGCCGGGACGGCTCGCCGAGGTCATGACCCACGAGTGGGGTCAGCTCCGCATCCGCTCCTGGGAGGAGAGCGGCTGGTGGACCGCCCCCGAGCGCATCGGCGACCGCATCGCCCCGCTGGTCGGCGCGGCACCCGGCCAGATCGTCGTCGGCGACTCGACCAGCGTCAATGTCTTCAAGGCGCTGGTGGCCGCGGTCCGCATGGCGGGGGAGGGGCGCGACGAGATCGTCGTCGACGCCACGACGTTCCCCACGGACGGGTACATCGCCGAGTCGGCGGCCCGCCTCACCGGCTGCCGGCTCCTGCCGGCCGCCCCCGGCGACGTCCCCGGCGTCCTCGGCGAGCGCACCGCCGCCGTCCTGCTCAACCACGCCGACTACCGCACCGGACGCCTGCACGACCTGCCGGGTCTGACGGCGGCGGTCCACGCGGCGGGCGCCCTGGTCGTCTGGGACCTGTGCCACACGGCGGGCGCGCTGCCCGTCGGCCTGGACGCGCACGGCGTGGACCTCGCGGTGGGCTGCACCTACAAGTACCTGAACGGCGGCCCGGGTTCGCCCGCCTACATCTACGTACGCGAAGACTTGCAGCCCCGCTTCGACTCGCCGCTGCCCGGCTGGAACTCGCACGCCGAACCCTTCGGGATGCGGCCCGGGTTCGAGGCGGCGGACGGGGCGCTGCGCGGGCGCGTCGGCACGCCGGACATCCTGTCGATGCTCGCCCTGGAGGCGGCCCTCGACGTCTGGGACGGCGTCTCCGTCGACGACGTGCGCGCCAAGTCCCTCGCCCTGACGGACTTCTTCCTGCGCTGCGTGGGGGCGTACGTCCCGATGGGCCGGGTCGAGTCCCTCACCCCGGCCGCGCACGCCGAGCGGGGCAGCCAGGTCGCGCTGCGCTGCGAGGGCGCGGGTGACGTGATGCGGCGCCTCGTCGAGCAGGGTGTCGTCGGTGACTTCCGCGCCCCGGACGTGCTGCGGTTCGGGTTCACCCCGCTGTACGTGTCCTTCGGGGACGCCGAGCGGGCGGCTCGTGTCCTCGCGGAGACACTGGGCTGATAACGTCCGGCGGATCTTGCATCTTGCCCCCGCTTCTCCGGGTTCCGCTTTTCCGGGTTCCGCTTCTCCGGGTTCTGCTTTTCCGGGGTCCGCTTTTCCGGAGTCCGGGCTTCCGCGCCCCGGAGGAGCGGGGGCAGGCCCGCCAGCCGCCCCGCCGTTGAGAGGTTGCCGCATGCCGGACGCCGCCGCCGTGGCCCGCGATGCCGCCGAGGCCGAAGCCGCCTTCTCGCATCCCGCCGTGGAGCCCGACGCCACCGTCGCGTACGGCGACCACCCCGACCAGGTCATCGACCTCTACGCGCCGAAGGGCGACGTGGGCCGCCCCGCGCCCCTCGTCGTCCTCCTGCACGGCGGCGCGTGGCGCGCGCCCTACGACCGGCGGCACGTCACGCCGTTCGCGGACTTCCTCGCGCGCCGGGGCTTCGCGGTGGCCAACGTCGAGTACCGCAGGGGCAGTCCGATCCCCGCACAGGGTGGCAAGGGCCCGGTGGCGGGGCGCTGGCCGGAGACCTTCGACGACGTGGCCGCCGCCTTCGACGCGCTGCCCTCCCTCGTACGGGAGGCGCTGCCGTCGGCCGACGCGCGCCGTACCGTCGTGACCGGGCACTCGGCGGGCGGGCACCTCGCGCTGTGGGCGGCCGCACGGCACGTGCTGCCCGCCGGCGCGCCCTGGCGCACCGAACGCCCGGCCCCGCTGCGCGGCGTCGTCGCCCTCGCGCCGATCGCGGACTTCCGCACCGCCGAGGAACTGGCGGTCTGCGACGGGGCCGTGGCCCAACTCCTCGGTGGCGGCGAGAAGTTCGACGAGCGGCTGCCGTACGCCGATCCGGCCGCGCTGCTCCCCACGGGCATCGCCACGACCGTGGTGCAGGGGCGCACCGACATCGTCGTGCCGCAGGAAGTCGCGGAGGCGTACGCCGACGCGGCCGCCAAGGCGGGCGAGGTGGTGGGTCTTACGCTGCTGGAGGACGTGGGTCACTTCCCGCTCATCGACCCGGCGGCGGACGCGTGCGCGGTGGTCGCCGAGGAGATCGCCCAACTGGCGTTCTGACCTGCGACGGTGGCTGTCGTGGCCTGTCGTGGCCTGTCGTGCCTGTCGTGCCTGTCGTGGCCTGTCGTGGCCTGTCGTGGCCTGACGCGGAGGCGTGGGGGAGTACGACCGTGGGTGACACGGCGGCCCCTTGCGGGAGATCCCGGGGAGTACCCGTAGTACCTGAGAGCTACCTCGCGGCTGTATACCCCAGCGGGATGTGAGCGACATCGCCTGATCCATAACTTCCTTTCCGTGAGCGCGAGTCGGAGCACCGGCCCGCGAAGAAGCGGAAGGGACGACCACGATGAAGCTCCGGGCCGGGCGGCTGCGCCGCACTCTGCTGGCTGTCGGCGTCGCCGCGGCCGTGGTGATCCCGGTGTCGGGCGCCGCACGCCCGGAGATCCCGGCCCCCGCCCCCGCCTCCCTCGGCCGCGTCACGGCGACGACCCTCCCCGAGGCGTACGCGGCGAACAGGGCGAACGCCACCGAGGCGGCGGCCCAGGCCGAGGGGTACGGCGCGACGGAACGGGCCGCCGGGCTGCGCGCCATGGCCTCCCCCGGCCGGCAGTTCCTCGCCTTCGACGGGCGGGGCGCGGGCCGCACCGCGGAGGTCGTCGGCGACCTCGCGGGCGCCGACCGCGTCGCCGTCCTGGTGCCCGGCTCGGACACGTCCCTCGACTCGTACGGCAGGCTGCGGTCCGGCGCCCTCGCCCTGCACGCGGAGCTCGGCCCGCGCACCGCCGTCGTGGCCTGGCTCGGGTACGAGACGCCGGGCACGGTCAGCCCCGCCGTCCTGACCACGGGCCGCGCGGACGAGGCGGCGCCCGCGCTGCGCTCCTTCGTCGGCACCCTGCACGGCATCAACGGCCACGCGCGCGTGTCCCTGCTCTGCCACTCGTACGGCTCGGTGGTGTGCGGCAGCGCCGCCTCGGGGCCGCGCGGTCTGGACGTCGCCGACATCGCGCTCTACGGCAGCCCCGGCACGGGCGTCGACGCGGTCGCCGATCTGAACACGCGGGCCCGCGTCTGGGCGGGCCGGGGCGCCGACGACTGGATCGCCGACGTGCCGCACACCAGCGCGGACGTCTTCGGCACGACCGTCGGCTTCGGCACCGACCCGGTCTCCGCCGGCTTCGGCGCCCGCGTCTTCGCGGCGGGCGACGGCGGCCACAGCGACTACCTGAAGCCGGGCTCGGTCCCGCTCGGCAACCTCGCACGGATCGTGCGCGGCGACGACCCGGAGGTCACCCATGCGTGAGCGTCGGCTTTCCGTTCGCGGCCTGCCTGTTCTCGGCCCGCCCGTTCGCAACCTGTCCGTCCGCAACCTGTCCGTTCTCGCCAGGCGGGTCGATGCCGCCACACCGCCCGGCCGGGACCGTGCCGTCGACGCCCTGCGGGCCTTCGCCATCCTCGGCGTGGTGGGCGGCCACTGGCTGGTCACCGCCCTGGTGTCGGACGGCGGCACGCTCCGCGCCGCCAGCCCGCTGGGGCACATGTCCTGGCTCGCCCCGGTGTCCTGGGTCTTCCAGACGCTCGCGGTGTTCTTCCTGGTGGGCGGGCACGTGGCGACGAAGAGTTATGCGTCGGCGCGGGCGCGCGGCACCGGGTACCTCCCGTGGCTCGCGGCCCGCCTCGGCCGTCTCTTCCGGCCGGTCGCCGCCGTGCTCGCGCTGTGGACCGCCGTCGGCGCGGGCCTGGTCCTGTCGGGCGCGGGCCCGGACACGGTGCACACCCTGGTGAAGCTGGCGCTGTCGCCCCTGTGGTTCCTGCTGGCCTTCGCCGTGCTCACCGCCGCGACGCCGCTGGTGCGGCGGCTCAACCCGCTGTGGCCGCTGGCCGTCGTTCTCCACGTGGACCTCCTGCGGTTCGGTTTCGGCGGCCCCGCCTGGCTCGGGTGGGTCAACATGGCGGCGGGCTGGCTCGTGCCGTACACGCTGGGCGCCGCCTGGACGCGGGGCGAGCTGACGCGGCACGCGGGCCGGGTGCTGCTGGCGGTCGGCGCGGCGGCCACCGCGGGCCTCGTCCTGTGGGGCGGCTACCCCGCCTCGATGGTCGGTGTCCCGGGCGAGCCGGTGTCGAACCTGAACCCGCCCACGCTGGCGGCCGTCACCTTCGGCCTCGCCCAGTGCGGCCTGGCCCTGCTGCTGCGGGAGCCCCTGACGCGGTGGACGCGCCGGCCCGCGGTCTGGGCGGCGGTGGCCCTCGTGAACCTCTCGGCGATGACGATATTCCTCTGGCACCAGACGGCACTGATGGCGGTCACCGCGCTCGGTCTGCTCGGCGGGGAGCCGCTGCCGGGCCTGCACACGGTGCCGGACGGGCCGGGCTGGGTGCTCGCCCGCCTCGCCTGGCTGCCGGTGTTCGCGCTGGGGCTCGTGGTCTGCTGGGCGGCGTTCCGCGTGTACGAGCAGGGGGGCCGGGGGGCGCGTGCGGTGCGGGTGCGCCGCGGGGCCGGGAACGGGGGAGCGGAGGCGGTGCGGCGTGCCTAGAGTTGATCTTGTGGAGGGTGACGGCCGCGTGCGCGGCGACAGCGAGCGGTTCGACGGAGCCGTCGCGTCCGGAGTGCGGGGCGTGCGCAGGGAGCTGTGGACGGCCGCGCCGATGCCCCTGCCACCGCTCGGGAGGCCGCGCCTGATCCGCTGGCTGCCCCACGTCGTGATCGTGTGGATCGCCGTCGGCACGACGCTCGGCAACCTCGACCAGATGTCGGCGCGCTACCGCTTCGGCTATACGGTCGGCACGTTCCTGTCACTGGCCCAGGCCGGGGCCCTCCTGCTCGCGACGGCGCGCCCGGCCCCCGCGTGGTGGCTGTCTTTCGGGGTGAACGTCTCCGCCGCCGCCCTGACGACGATGCCGTCCGAGCAGGAACCCGAACCCTGGCCCTGGAGCCCGCCGGCCCTCATCGCGCACGCCACCGTGACGCTGCTGCTCGCGCTGCGGCTGCCGGCCCGCGCCGCTTGGACGGCGTGCGCCCTGAGCGTCGGCGTGCCCTGGCTGCTGCAACAGACGACGAGTCCGGGCGCGTACGACACGACGGTGCCGCTCTCGGCGGTCGTGTTCGGCGCCGTCACTCTCATCGGCACGCTGCTGCGCGGCCGCCGTGAGGCCCGCACCCAGCTGGTCGAGCAGGAGACGCTCACCGCGGAGGAGCGGGCCCGCCGCACCCTCCTGGAGGAGCGCAGCCGCATCGCCCGCGAGCTGCACGACGTCGTCGCCCACCACATGTCGGTGATCTCCATCCAGGCGCAGGTCGCCCCGCACCTGGTGAAGGACCCGCCCGAGGAGCTCCGCGAGAACCTCGCGGGCATCCGCGAGAACGCCCTCGAAGCCCTCACCGAACTGCGCCGCGTCCTCGGCGTCCTGCGCTCGGAGCACCCAGGGGACCCGGAGGCGGCGCCGCAGGCCCCGCTGCCCACCCTGGAGCGCCTGGACGGCCTCCTCGACAACGCGCGCGCGGCCGGACTGACCGTGCGCCGCGAGAACGCGGGCGAGCCGCGCCCGCTGCCGCCCGGCGTGGACCTCTCGGCGTACCGCATCGTGCAGGAGGCGCTGAGCAACGCGATCCGGCACGCGCCGGGCTCGACGGTGCGGATCGGCCTCACGTACACGCGGGCCGGACTGGCCGTCCGGGTCACCGACTCCGGCGCGCGCACCGCCGCACCGCCCTCGCCCGGCGCGGGCCACGGCCTGCTCGGCATGCGGGAACGGGCGGCCATGCTGGGAGGCGACCTCGTCACCGGCCCCACCCCGGACGGCGGTTACGAGGTCTCCGCCTTCCTGCCCACCTCCCCTGCCCGGCCGACCCACGGAGAGACCACACCATGACGATCAAGGTCCTGATCGCCGACGACCAGATCATGGTCAGACAGGGCTTCTCCGTCCTGCTGAACGCGGAGCCGGACATCGAGGTGACCGGCCAGGCCGTCGACGGCGCGGACGCGGTCGCCAAGGTCGCCGACCTCGTGCCGGACGTCGTCCTGATGGACATCCGGATGCCCGAGCTGAGCGGCATCGAGGCGACGCGCCGCATCACGTCCACCCTGCCCGGGGTGCGCGTCCTCGTCCTGACGACCTTCGACCTCGACGAGTACGTGTACGAGGCGCTGCGCGCGGGCGCCTCCGGCTTCCTGCTCAAGGACGCCTCGGCGGCCCAGCTGGCCGAGGCGGTCCGGGTGGTGGCCGCCGGCGACGCGCTGCTCGCGCCCGGGATCACCCGGCGCCTCATCGCCGAGTTCTCCCGCATGGACGGCGGCCCGCGCGGCCCGCTGCGGTCCCGCGTCGGCGAGCTCACCGAACGCGAGACGGAGGTCCTCGCACTGATCGCGCAGGGCCTGTCGAACGCGGAGATAGCGGTGCGGCTCGTGGTGGCCGAACAGACCGTGAAGACGCACGTCGGCCGCATCCTGGTGAAACTGGGCCTGCGCGACCGCACCCAGGCGGCGGTCTTCGCCTACGAGTCGGGGGTGGTCCGCCCTTCCGGTGCGCCGTAGAGCCTCAGGGCCTCAGGGCCTCAGGGCCTCAGGGCCTCAGAGGCTCAGAGGCTCTTGAGCAGGCTCACGGGCAAGTAGTACCTGCGACGGACCCCCCGGAACCCATCTCCCAGGGGACGCCCGCCCCATCCCCGCCCCCGTACCTTCATAGACGTGACCGATACGACTGAGCAGCTCAAGGCCAGAGGCCAGAAGAGCCCCGAGTACCACCTGGTGCGGGAGGCCCTCGGGGGCCTGCGCGAGGCGCTGTTCCGCGACCCCTTCGCCTACCGGCTGCTGCCTCCCAGGACCGCGGGCGGGCGGACGGCCCGGCTCCTCCCCAAGCGGATACGCGGGTATGCCGTCTGGGCCCCGCACGCCCTGGTGATCGCCGCCGCGCTCTGCACCGTGTTCATCGCCTACCAGGTGGGCCTGGGGGGCAACGAGGTCGCGTACCTCCTCGCCGGCTTCATCCCGGCGGCCGCCGTGCTGATGACGCTGGTCAGGCCGGTCGGTGCCTACTGGGTCTCGATCGTCTCGACACCGTTCACGGCGGTGTTCGGCGACACCTGGGACGGGTGGCCGTGGACACCGCCCGCCTTCTTCGCCCACATCGTGGTGATGGTCGTGGTCGCGGCCAGGACCGGCCCGCGCACCGCCACGTGGATGTGGCTCGGCACGGCGGCGTACGGACTGGTCGCGGAGGGCTTCCTCGGCGTTGGCGGCTCCTCCGACGCGCCGCCGATGCTGTTCTTCTCCGCGCTCGCGCTCCTGATCACCACCGTGGTGCACGTCCGCCGCGAGGCGCAGCGCGAGGTCACCGTGCAGCGCACCGTCACCGCCATCGAGCGCGACAAGCGCACCCTCCTGGAGGAGCGCACCACCATCGCCCGCGAGCTGCACGACGTGGTCGCGCACCACATGTCGGTGGTCGCCATCCAGGCCGAGGCCGCGCCCTACCGCGTGGAGAACCCGCCGCCCGAGCTGGAGCAGGCGTTCGTGACGATCCGCGAGAACGCGGTGTCCGCGCTCACCGAGCTGCGCCGCGTCCTCGGCGTCGTACGGGCGGAGGACTACGAGGCGCCGGACGCCCCGCAGCCCACGCTCGCCGACCTCGACCGGCTCCTGGACAACGTCCGCGACGCGGGCCTGACCGTCGAGAAGGTGGTCACCGGAGCGGTCAGGGAACTCCCGCAGGGCGTGGAGCTTTCGGCGTACCGCATCGTGCAGGAGGCGCTCAGCAACAGCCTGCGCCACGCGCCGGGCGCCGCCGCCCGCGTCGAGGTCGGCTACGTCCTCGGCGGCCTGGGCCTGCGCATCGTGAACGGCCCGGCGACCGGCCTGGTCAAGCCCTCCCCGGGCGCCGGGCACGGCGTCACCGGGATGCGCGAGCGTGTCACGATGCTGGACGGCGAGATGACGGCGGAGCCGACCGCCGACAACGGCTACGAGGTCACGGTCTTCCTGCCGGTGGCGCGCGCGGACCGGATGGACCCGGCGGGAGAAGACGCATGACGATCAAGGTGCTGATCGCCGACGACCAGATGATGGTGCGGGAGGGCTTCTCCGTCCTCCTGAACGCCATGCCCGACATCGAGGTGATCGGAGAGGCCGTCAACGGCCGGGAGGCGGTCGCCAAGGTCGCCGGACTCGCGCCCGACGTGGTCCTGATGGACATCCGCATGCCGGAGCTGAACGGCATCGAGGCGACCCGCGAGATCATCGCGTCCGAGGGTGATTCCAAGGTCCTCGTCCTGACCACCTTCGACCTCGACGAGTACGTGTACCAGGCGCTGCGCGCCGGCGCCTCGGGCTTCCTCCTCAAGGACGCCTCCGCACGCCAACTCGCGGACGGCGTACGGGTGGTGGCGTCCGGAGAGGCGCTGCTCGCACCCACCGTCACCCGCCGGCTGATCACGGAGTTCTCCAAACTGGCCGAGGCACCACGCCTCTCCGCGGCCGTCCAGGCACAGCAGTACGGCGAGCTCACCGAACGCGAGACGGAGGTCCTCGTCCTCATCGCGCAGGGCCTGTCGAACGCGGAGATCGCCTCACGCCTCGTGGTCGCCGAGTCCACCATCAAGACGCACGTCAGCCGGGTCCTGGTGAAGCTGGGCCTGCGGGACCGCACCCAGGCGGCGGTGTTCGCGTACGAGGCGAGGCTGGTCACACCGGGCTGAACGGGACTAGCGTCCGCCCATGGACGCAGCCTCCGAGGTCTTTACCCCCTCGTCACCGGAGTTCCTGGCCGACCCCTACCCGGCGTACGCGCGGCTCCGCGCCGCGGGCCGCGCCCACTACTACGAGCCCACCGACCAGTGGCTGATCCCGCACCACGCCGACGTCGCGGCCCTCCTGCGCGACCGCCGCCTGGGCCGCACCTACCTGCACCGCTTCACCCACGAGGAGTTCGGCCGCGAGGCCCCGCCTCCCGAGCACGAGCCGTTCCACACCCTCAACGACAACGGCATGCTCGACCTGGAAGCCCCCACCCACACCCGCATCCGCCGCCTGGTCTCCAAGGCGTTCACGCCCCGCACCGTCAGCCGGCTCCGCCCCTACGTGCACCGTTTGGCGGACGAGCTGGCGAGCGACCTGGCGGCGGACGGCGGCGGAGACCTGGCGGCCCGCGTGGCCGAGCCCCTGCCGGTGGCGGTCATCGCCCAGATGCTGGGCATCCCGGAGAGCGACCGCCCGCTCCTGCGCCCCTGGTCGGCGGCGATCTGCGGCATGTACGAACTGAACCCGTCCGAGGAGACGGCAGCCCGGGCGGTCCGCGCGTCCGCCGAATTCACGGCGTACCTGCGCGAACTGATCACCATCCGCCGCCGGAACCCGTGCGACGACCTGATCTCGGCCCTGATCGCGGCCCACGACGAAGGCGAGTCCCTCACCGAACAGGAGATGACCGCGACCTGCGCGCTCCTGCTGAACGCGGGGCACGAGGCGACGGTGAACGCGACGCTCAACGGCTGGCACGCGCTGTTCCGCAACCCCGCGCAACTGGCGACGCTCCGCGCGGACCCGGACGCGATCACCCCCACCGCCATCGAGGAACTGCTGCGCTACGACACCCCGCTGCAGCTCTTCGAACGCTGGGTCCTGGACGACATCGAGATCGGCGGAGTGACGATCCCGCGAGGCTCGGAACTGGCGCTCCTCTTCGGCTCCGCCAACCACGACCCGGCGGCGTTCGACACCCCCGCCACCCTGGACCTGACCCGCACCGAGAACCCCCACATCTCCTTCAGCGCGGGCATCCACTACTGCATAGGAGCCCCCCTGGCCCGCATGGAGCTGACGGCCTCCCTCCAGGCCCTCCTCCACAGAACCCCCACCCTCACCCTCGCGGCAGCCCCACCCCGCACCCCCAACTACGTGATCAGAGGCTTCAGCCAACTCCTGGTCAAAACGTGACGAGTCCCGCCCCCGCCAGGGTAGGAACCCCAAGCCCGCCGCTCCGCGGCGGATGTATCCCACCCACCCACCCGTGCACCCCGCGACGTCCCGCGGGGGTAGGGGCGGGTGGGTGGGGTGTCCCCCGCGACGTTCCCCCGGGGTAGGAACCACAAGCCCGCCGCTTCGCGGCGGATGTTCCCCACCCGCCCGCCCGTTTGCCCCGCGCCGCAGCTGCCAGGTAGGAGCCCAGGGGCGGGGACAAGCCCCAGCCCCAGCCAAGGGCAGAAGTGGCGACGGGCCGCAGCCGCGAAACCGGCCGGAGGGGACGTGGGGGTATGTGCGCACGGAGCACCGAGCACACTGTGGCGTCTTTGGACTTGAGGCGTGACGCAGGGATAGCGAGTACGTACATACCCCCGCGGCCCCGCCCCACAGACGCACAGCAGGCGAGACCCACCCAAGGCGCAGGCGCCCGAGACACGCCCCCAGCTCACCGAGGCAGCACCAGCCCCCAAGCAGCCCCCCGAACCGTCCACGTCCGAGTCCGCACAGGCCCCGCCACCACCGCATCGGCCCGATACCGAAAGTCCGCCCCCGACACGGTCACCGCCCGCGCCCGCACCCGCACCGGCGCCACCTCGGCCCCCACCGACAACGGCCGCACCTCCACCTGAGCGAACCCCTCGCACCCGGCGGTGACCCGCACCCCCCGCACCGGCTGATCCAGATCGACCAGCGTGACCCCGTCCGCCTCGACCCGCAGCCGGACGGGCGAGGAACCCCCCGCCGTCGCGAACGTCCGCGCGGGCCGCACGGGCAGCGCGGGCAGCGCGGCAAGGGTCCGTACGAACGACTGACAGCTCCGCAACCACGCATGCCCCTCCCCAGAGGCCCCCGCGGCCACCCGCTCGGGCCCTCCGACAGAAGACCCCACCGCCCCGAAGGACCCCCCACCCCCCACAGGCGGAATCCGAAGATCGCCCAGAACGACCCCGTCACTGTCGTCCACCAGCAGATCGAGCCGCCGCTCGGCCCCCTCCAGCACGGCCCGCGCCGCGGCGACCGCCCCCGCAGGCACTCCCAGCCCCCGCGCGAGCGTCTGCGCGGCCCCCACCGGCACCACGGAAAGCACGCACCCGGCAAGCTCCCGCTCCCGGTGGAGCACCCCCACGGCCCGCAGCAGCGCCCGGTCGTCCCCGATCACCACGAGACGCCGCGCACCCCTCCTGGCCAGCGCTTTCGTGAAGTCCTCGGGCCCCTCGGGCAGGCAGACACGGACCGCCGCACCCGCACTGAGCACGTCCTTCGCGATCCGCACCGACTCACCGTCCGTGCGCCGGGCGACCGGGTCGATGACGACGAGGAGCTGGTCGCGAGCCGACAACGTGCTCCCTTTCTTTTAGCCGTTCTTTGAGACCTCGGGTAGCATCTTTGTGCAAGAGCCCCTTGCGCTATTGCGCCAGGGGCTTCGTCTATTCCGGGGCAGCATCCAAGGCACACCCATACGGCGGCTACGGCCCCTGACCTTGGACATGCCCCGCCCGGAAGGGGTGTACGCCTGTGCCCGCACTTGTGCTGCTCGGTGCTCAGTGGGGTGACGAAGGCAAGGGAAAGGCCACTGACCTGCTCGGTGGCTCCGTGGACTATGTGGTGCGCTACCAGGGCGGCAACAACGCCGGCCACACGGTCGTCGTAGGCGACCAGAAGTACGCGCTGCATCTCCTCCCTTCCGGGATTCTTTCCCCGGACTGTGTGCCTGTCATCGGCAATGGAGTCGTCGTCGACCCGTCGGTCCTGCTCTCCGAGCTGAGCGGTCTGAACGAGCGCGGCGTCGACACGTCGAAGCTCCTGATCAGCGGTAACGCGCACATCATCACGCCGTACAACGTGACGGTCGACAAGGTGGGCGAGCGCTTCCTCGGCAAGCGCAAGATCGGCACGACCGGCCGCGGTATCGGCCCGACCTACGCCGACAAGATCAACCGCACCGGCATCCGCGTGCAGGACCTCTATGACGAGTCGATTCTGCAGCAGAAGGTCGAAGCGGCCCTGGAGCAGAAGAACCAGCTCCTGACGAAGGTGTTCAACCGCCGCGCGATCGAGGCGGAGCAGATCGTCGAGACGCTCCTGGAGCACGGCGAGAACATCAAGCAGTACGTCGCGGACACCACGCTGATCCTGAACAACGCGCTCGACGACGACAAGGTCGTCCTGTTCGAGGGCGGCCAGGGCACGCTCCTGGACGTGGACCACGGCACGTACCCCTTCGTCACCTCGTCCAACCCGACCGCCGGCGGCGCCTGCACCGGCACCGGCGTGGGCCCGACGAAGATCAGCCGGGTCATCGGCATTCTGAAGGCGTACACGACCCGCGTCGGCGCGGGCCCGTTCCCGACGGAGCTGTTCGACGCCGACGGCGAGGCGCTGCGCACCATCGGCGGCGAGCGCGGTGTCACCACGGGCCGTGACCGGCGCTGTGGCTGGTTCGACGCCCCGATCGCCCGTTACGCGACCCGCGTGAACGGCCTGACGGACTTCTTCCTCACGAAGCTCGACGTCCTCACCGGCTGGGAGCAGATCCCGGTCTGCGTGGCGTACGAGATCGACGGCAAGCGTGTGGAGGAACTCCCCTACTCGCAGACCGACTTCCACCACGCGAAGCCGATCTACGAAATGCTGCCGGGCTGGTCCGAGGACATCACCAAGGCCAAGACTTTCGCCGACCTGCCGAAGAACGCGCAGGGTTACGTGAAGGCGCTGGAGGAGATGTCCGGCGCTCCGATCTCCGCGATCGGTGTGGGTCCGGGCCGTACGGAGACGATCGAGATCAACTCGTTCGTCTGATCGGCTCACCGGTCACGAGGGGGTGGGTCGCGCTGAAGCGTGACCCACCCCTTTCGCATGTCCGCCACAAGTTTGGCGACACCGTCCCCCCCCCCCGCTCAGCCGGACGCGTCGTCGCCGCAGACGCGCAGGCCCTCCGGGGTCGCGCACGGCAGGTGGCCGTGGGTGCGGATGACGTCGAGGCCGGTGCCGCGCGCGTAGGCGAGGAAGCCGGCGGCCAGGGAGTCGGCGGGCGGCAGGCCGTACGTGTAGGCGTACTCGATCTCGCGGTAGGGGTAGCCGGTCTTGAGGAGCTGGTCGGTCGAGGGGGCGTGGCCCTCCAGGTCGAGCCGGTGCAGGCCCTTCAGGCCGGAGGCGGCGCGGAGTTCGCTGTAGCCGATGGCTCCGGGGATGCGGCCGACGGCGTCGAGGACCTGGTCGGTGGAGTCGAGTTCGCAGCGGATGACGGGGACGGTCCGGTCGTCCTTGCTCAGGCAGTCGTTGGACGACGCCTTGATCTCGAAGGCGCCGCCCAGGACGCGGCGTTGCAGCGTGTCGCGGGTGCCGGAGCTGGAGCCGCGGCTGACCAGGACCACCGGCAGGTCGGGTCCGCCGAGCTCCTTCCAGTTGCGTACGTCGCCGCGGTACAGGCGGCGCACCTGCGGCAGGGTCAGATTGCGCAGCGGCACGCGGTCGTTGAGGACGAGCGCGAAGACGGAGACCGCGACGCGTGTCTCGGCCAGGCGGGGGAAGCCGTCGGACTTGGGCCCGTCGGAGAAGGCGAGCAGCGGCGGCGCCCCCTTCGCCCCCTTCCCCTTCGCCCGCCCGAACTCCCGCCCCGCGTCGTCGAGTTCCCGCACTCCGGCCGCGCTGCCGTGCGCGCCGACCGTGATGTCGGAGCCCGGACAGTCCTCCTCGTACTTGTCGGCGAGCTCCTCGGCGACCGGCGCGAACGCCGTCGAACCGAGCACCGTCAACTCGCCCGTCGCACACTCGATGGGCGGCGGGTCGGCGTCGCGCAGCACGATGATCGAGGCGAGCGTGACCACGGACAGGGTGAGCAGGACGGTCAGGAGCTGCGCGGGCCGGGACAGCAGCGGCGGCTTGCCGTCGAGGGTGGTGGAACGGTTGGGCTGCACCTCGCCGGCCTGGATGCCCCCGGTCACGGTGATGTCGCCGCCGACGGGACCGCCGGTGAGCAGCACCAGGAGTTTGTAGTGCTGCCCCCTGTTGAGCGGGACGCGCGGGATGTGCAGGGTGCTGCCTTCGTACCGCAGGCCCGCGACCGGCGTGAAGTGTTCCATCAGGTGGTCGTCGCCGGACGGCGCGGTGACGGCGAGGCCGCGGACGGTGCGGCCCGTGAAGACGGCGGTGAGCCCGTGCAGGGCGCGCCCGCTGTAGTCGGCGTCGGTGACGGCCTGCGAACCGTCGTTCTCGACGCGCAGCAGGACAAGCGTGGCGTCGGACATCTCGGGTGTCTCGTCGAAGAGCCCGAGCCGCGTGTTGGCGCCCCCCGTGCGGACGTTGTCCCCTATCGCCGTGTCCAACTGGACGCGATAGCCGATGCGTTTGCGGCGCGGCACCCGCCGCTCGTACCAGAGCGCGCCGACGGTGGCGGCCAGGCCGAGGGCGGCCGTGAGCACGGCGATGGTGTTCTCGGCGCTCAACCAGTCCATGGGCGGTGACGGTAGGCGCCAAGTCCCCGCCCGGCGGCGGCTTTCCCGTCCCGACGGCTGCTGTTCGCCCCCGGTTCGGTCACGCCTCCTCCGCTACGCTCAATTCCCCTTGTCGTACGTCAACTCGCCGCTGCCGTCCGTGTTCGCGCGCCGCAGCTTGCCGTTGCCGAGGATGGTGATGACGCTCGGTTCGCCCGGCGTGCAGGACGACATGGGCTCGCCGACGGTGACCTCGGTGGGGCCGATGCGCAGCCGGTCGCCGGACGCGGACACGAGCTTGCCCTGGAAGACGCAGTGGTACGTGCCGCCGCCGTCGGTCGGGCCGTCCGCCGTCACGGAGAGCACCGTGTCGCCGACCTCGCCCTGCTGGAGGGTGAGTTCGCGGGTGCTGTGGCCGGTGTCGGTGTCGAGGCTGCCGGACCAGGTGCCCAGGTACTTGTCAGGGACCGTGCCCTTGCCCGGTTCCTCGGTGGTGGGACCCGGCGTGGTCGGTTCGGGCGTCGGCGAGGTGGGCCCCGGGGTCGTCGGGGCCCCGCTGACACGGTTCTTGGCGCCGTCGCCCCGCTTGCCCTCGGTGCTGTCGCCGTTCATGACGGCGTAGACCGTGCCGCCCGCTCCGATGGCCACTATCAAGGCCACGACGACCAGCGCCACGGTGGACCGCCCGCTGCGGCGCGGCGGCCCGGGCGGCGGAACGGGCCCGTACGGGGGCGTGGGCCCGTACCCCGGGGGCGCCGGCTGCTGGGGGTAGCCGTACGGGCCGGGGGCGGGGGTGGGGGCGAGCTGAGGCTGTGGCGGCTGCTGCGGCTGCTGCGGATAGCCGTACACGGGGGCGCCGGGTGGCGGCGTGGGCGGCGGGGCCTGCCCGGACACCATGGTGGGCAGGTGCCCGAGGGGGGCGGCGCCGGGCTGCCCGGGTGGCGGGGGAGTGGCCTGCTCCGGGCTACTTTCCCCGCCAGAGCTCCCCGAGCTCGCGGAGCTCCCCGCTCCCCCTGAGCCACCCACCCTCTCCACACTCTCCGCACTCTCGGGACTCACGGGGCCCTCAGGGTCCTCCGCGTCCAGCAACTGGACGGCATGCCGCCCCAGTTGGGCGACGAGGGCGCCCGGCAGCCACGGGTCGAGGGTGTGGCCGTCTCCGAGGGCGTCGGCCGCGCCTGTCCGCTCCAGGACCTCGTCGAGGGAGGGCCGGGCCGCCGGGTCCTTCCGCAGACACGCGGCGATCAGCTCGACGAGGCTCTCGGGGAGCCCCTCCAGGTCCGGTTCCTCCTGCGCGATGCGGAACATCAGCGCGTGCACCCCGCTGTTGGCCGTCCCGAAGGGCAGCGCCCCCGACGCCGCGTACGCGAGCACGGAGCCGAGGCAGAACACGTCGCACGCCGGGGTGATGCGGTCCCCGCGCACCTGCTCGGGTGCCATGAAGCCGGGCGAGCCGACCAGCGCGCCGGTGCGGGTGAGGCCGCCGTCGGTGACGGTCTCCATGGCGCGGGCGATGCCGAAGTCGATGACGCGCGGGCCGTCGATGGTGACGAGGACGTTCGACGGCTTGAGGTCGCGGTGGACGATGCCCGCCGCGTGGATGTCCTTCAGCGCGCCCGCGAGCCCGGCAGCGAGGATGGTCACGGACCGCTCGGGCAGCGGGCCGTGGTCGTGCGAGACGACGCTCTGCAGCGAGGGCCCCGCGACGTACCCCGTGGCGACCCACGGGATGTCCGCCTCGGTGTCCGCGTCCAGGACGGGCGCCGTCCACGCGCCGCCGACCTGCCGCGCGGCCTGCACCTCCTGCCGGAACCGGTCCCTGAACTCGTCCTGTTCCGCGAGCTCCTGGCGGACCAGCTTGACGGCGACCGTACGGCCCCGGCCGGACCGCGCGAGGTACACCTGCCCCATGCCGCCGGCACCGAGCCGCGCCAGCAGGCGGTACGCGCCGATCCGCTGCGGATCCCCGGGCACGAGCTTCTCCATCGCCGCACCGACCTCCCCCATTGGTGTGCAACAGAGTGAGGATAGTGCGACTGCGGGACGGGGTGGGCCGGGCTTGCCTCTACGGTTCCGTAACGGGTTCCGTAACGGGTTCCGTGATGGGTTCCAGATCGGGTGCCGGGCTGACGTCGGTGATGCCGCCGGGAGGCTCGGCCGGCTTCAGCACGGACCGCACCGCCCGGAACGCACGACGCATCCGGGCGCCCTCGTCGCAGTCCTCGGCCCGGCAGTCGGGGCAGACGCGCAGGTGGCCGCGGAGAGCGCCCTGCAGCTGCTGCGCGGACTTCTCCGGCGTGAACGCCTCCAGGGCGGGCCAGGTCATTCCGCCCCCGACCGGAGCACATCGCGAGCGATATGAACGAGCGCGGCGACGGATGGGACGGGGCACAGGTCGCCGACGATGCGGGGTCGCATGTCCGGGTCGTCGGCCCCGATCGCCGTGTACACGAGCCGGGCGGGCAGGCATACCGCGTTGAACCTCGTACCAAGAGGCAACAGGGCGGTGCCCTGCTCCGCCCACTCCTGCCGAGCCTGGCGCGGTTCGTCCTGGGCGCGGGCCGGCCAGTCGAAGGCGGCGCTCACCAGCCTCGGAGGATCGCTGCTGTCCACGCTCAAGGCCCAGCCCGTGATCTCGGCCATGTCGGCTCCTTGTCGGTCGGCCATGCCCTGGAGATCCACGCGCTGCTGCCAGGGCTTTCGTCACGGATCACGTTGGCCTCGTTCCGGTACGTCCCGCGGCGGCGGTTGCGGCGTCATACCGGCGACACAGGGGGCGTCATTTCGGTGTCATTGCGCAGTGCTCGCGAGTACTGTCGTGACATGGCGACACCGAATGGAACCCTGCAAGCGGTCCGTAAGGGCCTGCTCATGTCCCAGGACGAGTTCGCTCGCGCCGTCCGTGACGCCGGGCAGCAACTCGGCCAGCCCAACGAGGCGTCCAAGCGGCTTGTGCAGCGCTGGGAGTCCGGCGACACCACCGCTCCCCGCCAGCTGTACGCGCGCGCCCTGGAGCGCGTCACCGGAATGCCCATCGAAGCTCTCGGCTTCGGCGTGCCGTCCGTGGCCGTCACCGAGGACGGGCGGGGCGGGCACGACCTGGACGACGCGGCGTTCTCGGTGTCGGCCGGTCAGACGGCGCCGCAGGCCGCGCCCCGCGGCAACTTCACGGGGGTGTGGCTGTCGACCTACGAATACGTGTCGAGTGGCCGCGACGACGCGGTGTTCACCGGGAAGCACTACGTCGTGCTGCTGCAGCACGGAAGCCGTCTGACGGGGCGGAGCCTGCCGAACGCGTCCCTGAACCCGGACAGCCCGATGACGCTGGACCTCCAGATCGACGGGGCGACGGTGACGGGCACATGGACGGAGCAGACCGCCTCCGCCGGCTACTACCGGGGCGCCCGCTACTTCGGGGCACTCCAGATGCTCGCCGAGCCCACAGGGCGGCGCATGGCCGGCAAGTGGGTGGGGTTCGGCAAGGAGTTCGACGTGAACACGGGGCCGTGGGAGCTGCGGCTCATGGACTCGGCGACATCAAAAGCCGTGCTTGCGCAGTACAACCGGCCCCCGGAGTGGCACCCGGCCCGGAGTAGCACCTGCCCCCGGAGTGACACCCGCCCCCGGAGTGGCGCCGGCCGGATGTCCGGACCGCTTTCTACGGTTCCGTAACGGGCCCCGGGCCGGCGACGGAGATGTCGTCCATGACCGCGGCGAGCCGTTGCAGCACCCGTGCCGTCTCCGTGAACCCCTCCTCCCCCAGCGCGTCCACCAGGCGGCCCGCCAGTTCCGCGTGGCCCGGGTCGATCTTCGCGACGGCGGCCCGGCCCTCGTCCGTCGGCCGGAGCAGTTTGGCGCGGCGGTGGGCCGGGTTCGGGGTGTACTCGGCGAGGCCCTTGCGTACCAGGAGGTCCGCCACGCGTTGCACGCTCTGGCGCGTGATGCCCATCGCGCGGGCGATCCCGGAGACGGGCAGCGGTTCGCGCAGGACCGCCCCGAGGACCTGCCAGTGCGCGGCGGTCAGGCCCGCGGGCCGGGCCAGCTCCTCGGAGACGGCGAGGAACTGGCCGTTGAGCCGGAAGACGGTGAGGGCGGTGCGGCTGAGCAGATCCTGCCGCGACCGCTGTGCCGGGTCGGTCATGGCCCGTTCCCCGCTCACGAGTTGAGCGTCTCGTACGCGGCCGGGTCCGAGTCGTGGAAGAGGCGGTACCACGCGTCGAGCTTCTCGCCCTCGAAGACGTCGCCGAGCCGGCCGAAGATCTCGCGGGCGAACGCGACCGGCTCGGTCGGGCCGGCCGTGATCAGGTCGCCGTCGGTGACCGCGTCCGTCTCGGCGTACCGCTCGCCGCCCCGGTAGCCCGTGGCGGCCAGGTACATCGACGCGGCGCTGGTGTGCGCGCGGTCGTCGAGGAGACCCTCGCGGGCGAGACCCGCCGTGGCTCCGCAGATGGCGCCGACCGGTACGCCCGCGTCAAGGAACGCGCGGGCCGTGCGCGCGAACGGCGCGAGGTCGTCGCTCGTGTCCCACAGGTCGGCGCCCGGCAGGATCAGCAGCGAGCTGTCCTCGGGGCGCAGGCCGTCGAGCGCCAGGCCGGGCTGGACGCGCAGGCCGCCGATGGAGGTGACCGGGGCGGTGGAGAGGGCGACCGTCCGGATCTCGTAGCCGACGCGGGCGAGCCAGGCCGTGGCGTGGCCGGTCTCCCAGTCGGCGAACGTGTCGTAGAGGGCCAGGTGCACGGGCTTGCGGGACATGAGGGCCTCCGGTGTGTGCGTGCGTGCGGGTCGGGTCTCTTTGGGTCTGTGCGTGTGTAAGCATGCTGTCCTGATGACAGCATCCTGTCAATGGGGCGGGAGGGTTCAGGAGGCGTGGCCACTGCCCCGGCGCGGTGGGGCGCTTCGTTAACGTCCGTGAGGGGCGGCCTTAACCCGCCGATCCCTAGCGTCCTCGGCATGGACAGCACACTGACCCTCAGCGCCCACCTGGGCCTCGACCTGGCCGCCGTCGCCCTGCTGACCTTCGGGGTCTTCTATCCGCGGCACCACAGGCGTGAGCTCGTCCCCGCGTATCTGGCCCTGAACGTCGCGCTGTTCGCGGTGGTCGCGGGGCTCGGGACCGTCGGCGGCGACGGCGGGCTCGCCCTCGGCTTCGGCCTCTTCGGGGTGCTCTCGATCGTCCGGCTGCGCTCCGACGCCCTGCAACACCAGGAGGTCGCGTACTACTTCATCACCCTGGTGCTCGGTCTGCTCTGCGGTCTGCCCGCGCTCAGTCTGCCGGTGGCGGCGCTGCTCGCCGGCGTCCTGCTCGCCGTGATGTACGGCGCCGACCATCCCCGGCTCTTCGCGCGCGACCGGCGCGCGGTCGTCACGCTGGACTCCGTCCACCGCGAGGAGGACTCGCTCCGGGCCGAGCTGGAGCGGCGCCTCGGACGGCCGCTGGGATGGACGGTCCAGGAGGTGGACTACGTACGCGACCTCATGGTGCTGGAAGTCCGCTTCCGCCAGCCGGAACCTTCGGTGCCGCCCCGGGAGTTGAAGGTACGACGACGCACGACCCGGTCCCGCACGATCGCCCCCAGCCACCCGAAGGAGACCGTGTGAACCCCGCCGTACGCGCCATCGGCCGCGCCGCGCTCGCCGCGCACCCCATCACGCTCGACGAGGTGAACGCGCGGGCGGAGCTGCTCGCCCGCTACGACAACAGTTACCTCGTGCCCGTCGAGGTCTTCGAGGACCTCGCGGCGCTGCTGACCGACCCCCGGCGGGCCGCCGGCCCCTTCCGGGCGCTCAGCATCGGAGGGAAGCGCTGGTTCCGCTACCACTCGACGTACTACGACACCCCCGAGCTGCTCACCTTCCACGACCACCGGCAGGGGCGGCGGCTCCGCTACCGCATCCGGGAGCGGGTCTACCAGGACAGTGGGGAGCGGCAGTTCGAGATCAAGCTGAAGAGCGGGCGCGGCGAGACCGTCAAGCACCGGCAGCGCCTCGAAGGAGACGACCACGTCCTGGACGGGGTGCGGCTCGGGTTCCTCGCCGGTGTGCTCCGGGGGTCGTACGGAATCGAGGCGCCGGACGGCCTCACCCCCTCCCTCGTCACCGACTACCAGCGGGCGACGTTCGTCGCCGACGGGCAGCGCATCACGTGCGACGCGGGACTCGTCGTGCGGGACACGGCGACGGGACGCAGCGCCGCCGCCGACAGCGGCCTCGTCCTGGTGGAGACCAAGACGAAGGGGCATCTGACGGACGCCGACCGGGTGTTGCACCGGTTCGGGGTGCGTGCCGCGGACTTCACCAAGTACTGCGGCGGTTATGCGGCGGTCCGGCCCGAGCTGGGCATCAACAAGTGGGCCCGTGCGGTGCGGACGGCGTTCCCGCGGACGCCGTCCCCGCAGACAGCGTCCCCGCAGACGGCGTTCCGGGGGACGGCGTCCCCACGGGCGGGAACGTCAGGGTGACGCGGACGCCGTCGGCCGTGCTCGCCGCCTCGAAGCGGCCGTTCGCGCCCTCCGCGGTGCGGCGTGCGATGTCCAGGCCGAGGCCCGTCGAGCCCGCGCCGCTCGCGCCGCGGTCGTGGGACGTCGCGTCGGGGAAGCCGGGGCCCTCGTCGGCGACGGTGAGTTCGGCCTCGCCGCCGGGCAGGACGCGGACCGCCACCCGGTAGGCGGTGCCCTGAGGCGTGTGGTCCAGGACGTTGCCGATCAGGGTGTCCAGGGCCGCGGCCAGTTCGTCGGCGGGCACGGTGACCGGAACCGGCGCGCCCGCAGCAGGGGTGTCCGTCTCCGTCGTACGTCCCTGATCTTCCGCCAACGGCTGCCAGAACGCGGCACGTTCGCGCGCCACCGCCGCCAGATCCGCGCGCGGCGCCTCGCGCAGCGGCCTCCGCGCCTTGCGGATGACGTCGTCGACGCTGCGTTCCAGCGCGGTGACGTCCGCCGCGATGCGGTGCGCCTCGTCCGTGTCCCGGAGGGTCTCCGCGTCCAGGCGCAGGGCGGCGACCGGGGTACGCAGCCGGTGGGCGAGGTCGGCGGCGTTCTCCCGCTCGGCGGTGAGCAGCTCGTCGATACGGGCCGCGAGGCGGTTCAGCTCGCCCGCGATCAGGCGGAGTTCGGGCGGCCCCTCCGGCGTCGCGCGGGCCGTCAGATCGCCTGCCGCCAGGCGGTCCGCGGTGCGGGCGAGGCGGCGCGTCGCGCCCACGAGCCGGGCGCCCAGACGGTCGGCGAGGAGCAGCCCCAGCAGGACGAGGCCCACGCCGATCCCCGCGAGCACCAGCCAGGACGCGAGGGTGCCCGCGTACAGCTGCTTCTCCGTGAGGGTCACCTGCACCACCGCCGTGCCGTCCTTGGCGCCCTGCACGGGGACCAGGACGAGACGGCTGCCGGAGTCCGTCTCGTAGGTGAAGGCGCGGCCGGTACGTGCGAGGCGGACCGGATCGGTGACGGCGGGCTCGCCGCGCGGGTGCGGCCCGACGACTGCACCGCCCGCCAGGATTAGCGAAGTGATCGGCAGCCCCTTCCCGTTGACGCTCTCCACGGTCTGCTCCGCCGTGTCCCGTTCACCGGCGGTGGCGAGGGCGGGGCCGAGGGCGTGGGCCACCCACTGGGCGCGCGCGGTGGCCTCGGCGGTGGCGCGGTCGGCGGCGTGACTGCGGGTCAGGAGGGTGAGGGGGACGAGCAGAGCGGTGAGGACGAGGGCGGTCGTGGCCGCGGTCAGGAGGAGCAGGCTGCGGCGCATCAGGCGGGGCCTTGGGCGGGATCTTGGGCATGGCCTTGGGCGGGACGCTCGTCGGCTGCGGTCACGCCCTCGGGTACGTCCTCGGTCACGTCCTCGGATACGTTCCCGGATACGTTCCCGGATACGTCCCCGGGCACGTCCCCGGGCACGTCCTCGGGTACGTCCCCGGGTGCCGAGAGCTTGACGCCGACGGTCCGGACGGTGTGCAGGTAGCGGGGGTGCTGGGCCGTCTCCCCGAGCTTGCGGCGGAGCCAGGAGAGATGCACGTCGACCGTCTTGTCGGCGCCGCCCAGGGGCTGCTGCCAGACCTCGGCGAGGAGTTCGCGGCGCGAGACCACCTGGCCGGGGCGGCGGGCGAGGTAGGCGAGGAGGTCGAACTCGCGGGGCGTGAGCTCGACATCCGCCTCGTCGAGCGTGACCTCGCGGGAGGCCGGATCGATGGAGAGGGCGCCCACCCGCAGCGGCTCCTCGGTCTCGGTCGCACCGAGGCGGCGCAGGACCGCCTTGATCCTGGCGTCCAGTTGAGCCGCGCCGAACGGCTTGACGATGTAGTCGTCCGCCCCGGCCTCCAGGACCGTGACCATCTCCGGCTCGTCGTCCCGGGCTGTCGCCACGATGACGGGCACGTCGCTGACGGCCCGCAGCATGCGCAGCACCTGCGCCCCGTCGACGTCGGGCAGCCCCAGATCGAGCACGACCAGGTCGGGCCGGCTGGTCACCGCGGCGTCCAGCCCCGCCATGCCGCTCGGCGCGGTCGCCACGGCGTGCCCCTTGTCGCGCAGGGCCCGCACCAGCGCGCCGCGGAGCTGGGGGTCGTCCTCGACGACGAGAAGATGCGCCATACAACCACCGTAGTCAGAGCCGGAGCACGGGCTTTGGCGGGGTCTTAACCGGACGTTAGGAAACGATGCGGCACAGTGGCGGAATGAGGAAGTGGCGGAACGCCGTCGTCACGGCGGCGTGGGTGGCCGTGGGGACGGCGGCGGGGGCGCTGGGCGCGTGGCAGTTGGCGAGTTCGGACAGCGGGGGCGACGCGGCGCACAGTCGTCCGCTGGACGAGTCGGCGGTACGGGAGGCGCTGGCCAGGGCCGCGACATCCTCTCCGGCGCCCCGGGAGACACCCTCTTCCCCTTCAGGCACGCCACCCGGCCCCACCCCGAGGGAGTCCGCCTCTGCCAAGCGCACTCCACCCACTCCACCCACTCCACCCCCTTCCTCGCGGTCGACCGTACGTTTCACCGGGGGTGCCGCGACGGTGGAATGCCGCGCCGACGGCACGATCCGCCTCGTCTCCTGGAGCCCGGCGGACGGCTTCCACATAGACGAGGACGTCGAGCGTGGGCCCGCGGCGGTCGTCCGCCTGGAGGCGGAACCCGGCGACGACGACGACCGGGACGACCTCCCGTACGAGATCCGCTGCACCTCGACCGGCCCCCGGGCCGAGGTGACCCCCGACACGGACGACGACTGACGGGGGCCCGGTGGTGCCGCCCCCCGTGGGGCCCCGCCATGACTCAGGCGGGGCAATCCTTAGGCGAGCTGCGAGCTGTCCTCCCCTGCGGCCCCGCTGTGGTTGCTCGCGCAGTTCCCCGCGCCCCTGACCGAACCTCCTGGGCGCCCCCGCAGAGCCCTGGCCGATCGGGCCTTCCCTGACGGACGACGCCTGGGGGTCTTCCCCAGGGGCGCGGGGAACTGCGCGCTCAACCCCCACCGGCCCGCAGCCGGGAATCGAGCGACGCCCATCCCACACCCCCAGGGGCGCGGGGAACTGCGCGAGCACCCCCACCGCCCCGCACCCGAAATCCGACCGACACCCACCTCAGGGGCGCGGGGAACTGCGCGCCAAGCCCCCACTACCCCGCACTCGAAATGCGACCGACACCCACCTCAGGGGCGCGGGGAACTGCGCGCCAAGCCCCCACCATCCCGCACCGGGAATCCAAGCGACGCCCCCAGGGGCGCGGGGAACGGCGCGAGCACCCCCCACCACCCCACCACTCCGCACCCGAAAGACCCTCGTACCCCGGTACGGAACCCCGTGTGCCCCGAGCGAAACGGGAGGTCAAGACACCACCCCGCCACGCGACAATGTGTCGGGTTCCAAAGCGCACGCCCGACAGGACGCCCATACCCCGTCCACTCCGTGGACATCTACCCTCGGCCCCATGACCCCTCAGCCGAATCCCCAGGTCGGCGCCGCCGTGAAGGCCGCGGACCGCGCACATGTCTTCCACTCCTGGTCCGCACAGGAGCTCATCGACCCGCCGGCCATCGCCGGCGCCGAGGGCTCGTACTTCTGGGACTACGACGGAAACCGCTACCTCGACTTCACCAGCGGCCTCGTCTACACCAACATCGGGTACCAGCACCCGAAGGTCGTCGCCGCGATCCAGGAGCAGGCGGCGACGATGACGACCTTCGCGCCCGCCTACGCCGTCGAGGCCCGCTCCGAGGCCGCACGCCTCATCGCCGGGCGGACCCCGGGCGACCTCGACAAGATCTTCTTCACGAACGGCGGCGCCGACGCCGTCGAGCACGCCACCCGCATGGCCCGCCTGCACACGGGCCGCCCGAAGGTCCTCTCCGCGTACCGCTCGTACCACGGCGGCACCCAGCAGGCCATCAACCTCACCGGCGACCCGCGCCGCTGGGCCTCGGACACCGGCACGGCGGGCGTCGTCCGGTTCTGGGCGCCCTTCCTCTACCGCTCCCGTTTCTACGCGGAGACGGAACAGCAGGAGTGCGAGCGCGCGCTCCAGCACCTGGAGGACACCATCGTCTACGAGGGCCCGCAGACGATCGCGGCGATCATCCTGGAGACGATCCCCGGCACCGCGGGCATCATGATCCCGCCGCCCGGCTACCTCGCGGGCGTGCGCGCGCTCTGCGACCAGTACGGCATCGTCTTCGTCCTCGACGAGGTCATGGCGGGCTTCGGCCGCACCGGTGAGTGGTTCGCCGTCGACCACTTCGAGGGCGTCGTACCGGACCTGATGACCTTCGCCAAGGGCGTGAACTCCGGATACGTGCCGCTCGGCGGCGTCGCCATCTCCGGGAAGGTCGCCGAGACCTTCGCCAGGCGGCCCTACCCGGGCGGCCTCACCTACTCCGGCCACCCGCTGGCCTGCGCCGCCGCCGTCGCCACGATCAACGTCATGGCGGAGGAGGGCGTCGTCGAGCACGCCGCGCACCTCGGCGCGCAGGTGATCGAGCCGGGCCTGCGCGCCCTCGCCGAGCGCCACCCGTCGGTCGGCGAGGTACGCGGCGCCGGCATGTTCTGGGCCCTGGAGCTGGTCAAGGACAGGGAGACCCGCGAGCCGCTCGTGCCCTACAACGCGACCGGCGAGGCCAACGCGCCCATGGCCGCGTTCGGCGCCGCCGCCAAGAAGCACGGCCTGTGGCCCTTCATCAACATGAACCGCACCCACGTGGTGCCCCCGTGCAACATCACGGAGGCGGAGGCGAAGGAGGGCCTCGCGGCCCTGGACGAGGCGCTGTCGGCGGCCGACGAACACACCGTGTAGCACCGTCTCACCTGGGGTGACGGGCGGTGGGGGAGTACCCGCGGGCCCCCGCCGCCGAAATCCCGACCGCGTAGTCTGGCGTGCTCGTAAAGGGAACACGCACACGACCACGTACACGAACTCCGCGGGGGAGACAGATGCCCGGCACCGACGGCACCGCCGTCATCCGCAGCACTCTGCGCCAGCAGATCGCCGACGCCCTCCGCGACGAGGTCCTGGCCGGCAGGCTCGAGCCGGGCCAGGAGTTCACGGTCAAGGAGATCGCCGACCAGTACGGCGTCTCCGCGACGCCCGTCCGCGAGGCCCTGGTCAACCTCACCGCGCAGGGCCTCCTGGACGCCGACCAGCACCGCGGCTTCCGCGTCCACGAACACACCCTGGACGACTACCGCGGCATGCTGGAGGCCCGCGGCCTCGTCGCCGACGGCATCTTCCGCGACCTCGCGGCGCACGGCGCCCGCAGGGACGTCGCCGACGCGCTCCTCTCCGTGCGCCGCCGCGGCGAGGAGGCGGCCCGCGCGGCCTGCGCGGGCGACCTCACGGTCCTGATCGGCTACGACCTGCGCTTCTGGCGCGAGCTCAGCGCCCTCTTCGGCAACCCCTACCTCTCCGACTTCCTGCACCGCCTGCGCGTGAAGTCCTGGGTCTGCGCCGTCACCCACCTGCGGCGCTGGAGCGACATCAACGGCGGTGACCTGCGCGGCCTGCTCTGGTCCCGGCACACCGAGCTCGTCGACGCGTTGGTGCGCCGCGACCCGGCGGCCGCCCACGGGATCGTCATCGAGTACAACGCGCACTCCCTGTCCCTCATCGAGCGGCTGGCCGCTGCATGAGTGTGGACCTGACAGTCGTCGTCCCCGCCTACAACGAGGAGCGGCGCCTGGGCCCCACGCTGGCCGCGCTCCGCGACCACCTCGACCTGACGTACCGGGGCGCGTGGGAGCTGATCGTCGTCGACGACGGCTCGACCGACCGCACCGCGGAGATCGCCGACGAGGCGTCCGCCGCGGACCCCCGCGTCCAGCTCGTGCGCGGCGGCCGCAACCGCGGCAAGGGCCACGCGCTGCGCCTCGGCGTCCTCGCCTCCTACGGCCGCCGCGTCCTGGTCACCGACGCCGACCTGGCCGCGCCCATCGAGGAGCTCGACCACCTCGACAAGGCGCTCACCGACGGCCACGCGGCCGCGATCGGCTCCCGGGCCCGCCCCGGCGCGACCATCGACGCCCACCAGCACCGCCTGCGCGAGCTCCTCGGCCGGACCGGCAACTTCCTCATACGCACGGTCGCCGTCCCCGGAATCCGCGACACCCAGTGCGGATTCAAGCTCTTCGACGGCGACCGGGCCCGTGAGGCGTTCGCCGCGTCCAGGCTGCACGGCTGGGGCATCGACGTCGAGATACTGCAGTACTTCCGGCGGGCCGGCTGGCCCGTCGCCGAGGTGCCCGTGCGCTGGTCGCACCAGGAGGGGTCGAAGGTCCGGCCGCTCGACTACGTGAAGGTCCTCGCCGAGCTGACGACCCTCAAGGCCCGCACGATCCGCCGGGCAGACGTCCTGACCGCACTGCTCTTCCTGACCTTCTCACTCCTCCTCTACTCCAGCCGCTGGCTGTCTCCCGCCCACCGCTACATCCCCGACTCCATGCAGGACCAGAACCAGTGGGAGTGGTTCTTCGCGGTGACGGCGGACAACGTCCGCCACCTGAACAACCCCCTGTTCACCACCCTCCAGAACGCGCCGGACGGCGTGAACCTCATGGCCAACACGGTCATGCTCGGCCTCTCCGTCCCGCTCGCGCCCGTGACCTGGCTCCTCGGCCCGGCGGTCGCCCTGAACGTGGCGATGACCGGCGGCCTCGCCGCCACCGCCGTCGCCTGGTACAGGCTGATCCGCAGACGGCTCGTCCCGCACCGGGGCGCCGCCGCCGTCGGCGCGGCCCTCGCCGCCTTCGCGCCCCCGATGGTCAGCCACGCCCACGCGCACCCGAACTTCATCGTCCTGTTCATGATCCCGCTGATCATCGACAGGGCGCTGCGGCTCTGCGAGGGCGCCCGTGTCGTACGCGACGGAGTCGTCCTCGGCCTCTTCACGACGTACCAGATCTTCCTGGGCGAGGAGCCGCTCCTCCTCGCGGCGCTCGGCATGCTGCTCTTCGCCGTCGCGTACGCGGTCGCACGCCGGGACGTGGCGAAGGCCGCCTTGCGCCCGCTCGCGCGCGGCCTCGCGATCGCCCTCGCGGTCACGATCCCCCTGGTCGCCTTCCCCCTGTACTGGCAGTTCTTCGGGCCGCAGAGCTACAAGAGCGTGCTGCACGGTGACAACGCGGGCAACAGCCCGCTCGCCTTCCTCTCCTTCGCCGAGCGCTCGCTCGCGGGCAGCGACGCGACCGCCGACCACCTCGCCATGAACCCCACCGAGGAGAACGCGTTCTTCGGCTGGCCGCTCGTCGCCCTGGCCTTCGCGATCGTCGTACGCCTCTGGGAGCGCACGGCCGTCAAGGCACTCGCGTTCACCACGGTCGCGGCAGCACTGCTCTCCCTGGGCCCGAAGTTCCGCATCCCCCTCACCTCCACCGTCCTGCCGGGGCCCTGGGCGGCACTCTCCAACCGCCCCCTCTTCGAGTCCGTCATCGAGTCGCGCGTCGCGATGGTGTGCGCCCCGGCGCTCGGCATGCTGCTCGCGCTGGCGCTCGCCCGCCTGCTGTCCACGCCACGGCGCATACCCCGGTACGCGGGTCTCGCGGCCGTCACCGTCGCGCTGCTGCCGATCGTGCCCGCCCCGCTCAAGGCCGTGGACCGGGTCGACGTGCCGCCGTTCATCGCGCAGGGCACCTGGCGCACGTACCTGGGCGAGGGCGAGACCCTCGTCCCGGTGCCGATCCCGAGCCCCGGCAACGCGGAGGGCCTGCACTGGCAGACCAGCGCCGGCCTGGGCTTCCGCATCCCGGGCGGCTACTTCAACGGCCCCTGGGGCCCGGACCGCATCGGCATCTACGGGCCCTCGCCCACGAACACCTCGAACCTTCTCAGCGACGTCCGCTCCTCGGGCCGCGCCCCCGAGATCTCGCAGGCCTGGCGGGACGCGGTCGAGCGGGACCTGACGTTCTGGAACGCGGGCGTCCTCGTCCTCGCGCCGCAGCCGAACGACACAGAACTGCGCGCGACCGTGGACGCGGTCGTCGGCAGTCCCGGAAAGTGGGTAGACGGCGTATGGATATGGGACTTGCACGAGGGCAGCTAGAGGACCTGGTCCCCAACTACGCTGCCTGAACGCGAGGCAACACACAGCAACGAACACCCTTCCGTACCGTCCGTCGCCCGACCTGACCCGAGGAGTCCTTCTTGGCCTGCGACCTGTGGCTGGTCCCGCTCGTCGACGTGCTGTGCCACAGCGCCGACAACCCCTTCGCGGAAGAACTCGCCGTCTACGACAAGGCCCTGAACGAGGCAGGCCTTCCGCCCGTCCCCGTCTTCGCCTTCATGCCGGGCCTGTCCGGCGACGTCGCCCCGGTCGCGGGCTTCGACTACGACGCGCTGCATTTCCTGCGCCGCGCCTACCTCCTCCAGATCTGCGGCCTGGAGGTCACGCCCGTGGACGAACTGGGCGGCGACTACGAACAGCTCCTGGAGATGTTCGACGCCACGGCCCAGCAGTCGCACCTGGTCTGGCACTACGACCACGCGGGCGCGTACGTCCCCGTGGACTTCCCGGCCCCGCTCTCCAACGAAGAGCTCCTCGCGGGCGGTGGCCCCCTCGGCTCCTCGCAGGCGCTCCTGCGCGAGCTGGAGTACGTCGCCCCCTCGATCGGCATAGACCCCGCCAACCCGCCCCTGCCCCCGGCCCCGCCCGCGGCCCCCACCTCCCTGGAGGAACCGGCGGCCACGCCCCCACCGGACGAAAGCCCCTTCGCAAGGGAACGCCACGTCTGGCTCGGCCTCCACGCGGCAGCCACCCGAAGCCTGGCCCAAGGCTCCATGATCATCTACAGCTGACCCACCCGCAGCGCGAACCCGGCAGGGGCCGTGGGGCCCGTTGCCCCGCGACGCCCCGCCGGGGTAGGAGCCCCAAGCCCGCCGCTCCGCGGCGGATGTATCCCACCCGCCCGCCCGTGCGCCCCGCGACGCAGCTGCCAGGTAGGAGCAGGAGGGGGGCAACCCCCACCGGGCCCACCGGCCCACCGGGCCGCAGTCGCGCTACCGGCCGGAGGGGACGTGGGGGTATGTGCGCACGGAGCACCGAGGGAACATTGGCGTCTTTGGACTTGAGGCGTGGCGAAGGGATAGCGAGTACGTACATACCCCCGCGGCCCCGCCCCACAACGCAACACCAGGCGAGCCCGGCGAGCACGCGCAGACGCCCACGGCCCGCCCCACAGACGAACCGCAGGCGAGCCCGGCGAGCACACGCAGACGCCCACGGCCCTGCCCCCCAACCGAACCGCAGGCGAGCCCGGCGAGCACACGCAGACGCGCACGGCACCGCCCCACAGACGAACCCCAGGCGCAAACGTCAGCGCGGCTCCGGCGGCCGCTGACGAGGCATGTTCGGCCGCGCCCCGGGCGGCAACGGAAACCGCCCGGGATGGACCGGAGCCTCCCGCCCCGCACCCCCCGGACTAATCGCCTGCATGGCCAACGGCACAGGCCCGGCCCGAAACTCCACCATCCAGTCCGACGTCTCCGCCCGCACAAGCTCCGTCACGTCGTCGGAGAACTTGCGCAACACCCCGAGACACCGCTCGGCCGCCTCCCCCGCAGTCCCCTCCGTAGGCCCGAGCACCTCCCGCACACTCTCCGAGGCCCAGTCGAACTGGAGCACCTGAAGCCGCCGCTGCACGGCCTGCGCGGTCGCCACATCCCGCATCCACCCGGACGTGAGCCCGAAGAACCGGTCACACCCCACGCACGCCACCCCGGCGAGCAGCGACACGAACCCCCAGGACGCCTCGGGCCACACCCCCGCTCCCGCCCCCGCCCCTGCTCCCGCCCCCGCGGCCAGATCGAGCAGCGGCAGCACCCCGGCGCCCACGGCACCCAGCGCCGCGCCCACCCGCAGCAGCCGGGCCGCGCGCCGCTTCCGGCCGCGGTCGACGAGGTACCACTCGGCGGTGTCGAGGGCCCCCTGCTCGACCCACCGGTACAGCTCGTCGAGCCGCGCGGCGGGCTCACTCCAGTCACCAAGAGGAAAGACCCGCCCGGTCAAATCCCCAAACCCCGCACCACCCCCCGCACCGGCCCCTGCTCCCGGCCCCCGGCCAGACCCCGCACCGGCCCCCCGGCCAGACCCCACCCCACCCCCCGCTCCAGGCCCCCGGCCAGACCCCGCACCAGGCCCCCGGCCAGACCCCGCCCCCTCAGGCGGCATCCCCTCGGGCTGCATATCCGGCTGGCTCACCCGGCACTCCTCTACGAGATCACGCGTATCGACACTAAGTCCTACCGCCCAATGGGTGGCCATGAGCCCGGGTTCACGGCTTTTCCGCCCGGAAGAGGTGCTTGATCAGGTATAGGAAGACAGTTGATCTCACTCGAAAGAGTGCTGGGGCGACCCGCCCGAGGACCACGTAGGCTCGTTCTTGGCGGAAACCCCGCCAGATGGACCCGTACAGACGGACCCGTACGAAACGGAGCTGATCGTGATCCCCGGTGGTGGCCAGCCCAACATGCAGCAGCTGCTCCAGCAGGCCCAGAAGATGCAGCAGGACCTCGCGGCCGCGCAGGAGGAACTGGCGCGCACGGAGGTGGAAGGCCAGGCGGGCGGCGGCCTCGTCAAGGCGACGGTCAACGGCTCCGGCGAGCTGCGCGGCCTGGTGATCGACCCGAAGGCGGTCGACCCCGAGGACACGGAGACGCTGGCGGACCTGGTCGTCGCGGCGGTCCAGGCGGCGAACGAGAACGCGCAGGAGCTGCAGCAGCAGAAGCTCGGCCCGCTGGCCCAGGGTCTGGGCGGCGGCGGCATCCCGGGCCTTCCCTTCTAAGAAACCCCCCGGCCAACTACCGTACGTAGAGAGCCGAGACCCTCACCTCGAAGAGGACTTCAGGAAAGGCGTTCCGTTGTACGAAGGCGTGGTTCAGGATCTCATCGACGAGTTGGGCAGGCTGCCCGGCGTCGGTCCCAAGAGCGCGCAGCGGATCGCCTTCCACATCCTCCAGGCGGAGCCGACGGATGTACGCCGTCTGGCGCACGCCCTGCTCGAGGTGAAGGACAAGGTCCGCTTCTGTGCGACGTGTGGGAACGTCGCGCAGGAGGAGTTCTGCAACATCTGCCGCGATCCGCGCCGCGACCTTTCGGTGATCTGCGTCGTCGAGGAGCCGAAGGACGTCGTGGCGATCGAGCGGACGCGGGAGTTCCGTGGCAAGTACCACGTCCTGGGCGGTGCGATCAGCCCGATCGAGGGTGTGGGCCCGGACGACCTGCGCATACGGGAACTCCTCGCGCGCCTCGCCGACGGCACGGTCACGGAGCTGATCCTGGCGACGGACCCGAACCTGGAGGGCGAGGCCACGGCCACGTATCTGGCGCGCATGATCAAGCCCATGGGCCTGAAGGTCACCCGCCTGGCCAGCGGACTCCCTGTCGGGGGAGATCTGGAATACGCGGACGAGGTCACCCTGGGCCGCGCTTTCGAGGGGAGACGACTCCTAGATGTCTGACGTCACGCTGCACGCGACCGCCCGGAACCAGAACCCGGACGACTTCGCCGTCCAGATCTCCGACCAGGTCGAGAGTTTCATCGTCTCGGTCAGGGAGGTCGCGAGGGGCGACGAGCCGGACTCGGCCGTCCCCTTCCTCCTCCTTGAGGTCTCCCAGCTCCTCCTCGCCGGCGGCCGCCTGGGCGCCCACGAGGACATCGTCCCCGAGGAGCGGTACGAGCCGGACCTCGGCCCGGAACAGGACGTGGACGACCTCCGCGAACGCCTGGCCGTCCTCCTGGACCCGATCGACGTCTACTCCGAGGTCTTCGACCCGTACGAGCCCCGCAAGGCCCCGGTGCCGTGCCGCATCTCGGACGACCTGGCGGACGTGGTGGCGGACCTCTGCCACGGCCTGGCCCACTACAAGGCGGGCCGCACGACAGAGGCGCTCTGGTGGTGGCAGTTCTCCTACTTCTCTAACTGGGGCTCCACAGCATCGGGCGCCCTCCGAGCCCTCCAGTCCCTGGTGGCCCACGTCCGCCTGAACCAGCCCCTGGAAGACCTCGACGGCCTGGACACGGACGAGGACCTGGCGGCGGAGGGCCTGGAGGAGGAAGCGGGCAAGGTCATGGCAGAGGAGATCGCGGGCCCACTGGGCCTCAGGACGGTCAAGTAGGCCCCGCCCCAGTACCAGCTCCACCCCGGCTCAGGACCGGGCCGCCTCGGGCATACCTGGCGGAGCGGCGCGGCGAAGGAAAGGGCGGAGGCGCCTGATGGGTGAGCACAGCAGCTGGGCAGAGGTGAAGCGCCGGATGCGCGAAAGCGCCCCCGACGTGTCCGACGCCGAGTGGGAGCGCCGCAAGCAGACGGCGCGCACCGCCACCGAGGCGTACGTCCTCGGACACCACCTGCGGGAGATCCGCCAGGAACAGGACCTGACCCAGACGAACAGAACCTGATCCAGACGAACAGAACCTGATCCAGCGGACGTACGCGGCGGCGCTCGGCGCGAGGATCACGGTGTCGATCGAGTACGGGGATCGGACTGTCGGCGCCGCGTAAGGTACCCAACTTCGCCTATTACAGGGCGTATTGGTGTGCTCCGGCGATACGCTGCCCCCACATCGGGATCTCTGAACGGGGGCCGCGCCGTGGCGGACGAAGCGTGGGTGGGGCTGGCTGAGGCGATCGGGGCGGTGCGGGCGGAGTTGGGGCGGGCGGCCGAGGAGGGGCGGGGGCAGGGCCTCCAGTTCCGTACGGGGCCGGTCGAGTTGGAGTTCACCGTCGACGTGCGCAAGGACGGCGAGGCTCGCGCGAAGGTCCTCGTGCTCCCCTTCGGGGCCGAGGCGAAGGCGGCGCGGTCCAAGGGCACGGTGAACCGGCTCAAGGTGACGTTGCAGCCGGTCGACGCGGAGACGGGTGAGGACGCGCGGGTCGGCGACGACGTGGGGGAGCGGCCCCGGTAGGGCGGGGGCGCGTTATGGACGTACGACGGGTCGTGGAGATCTGGAACCCCGGTGAAGGGTGCGCGGGCACGGGGTACTTGGTCGCGGACCGGATCGTCCTCACGGCGCTGCACAATGTGCGCGGAACGGGCGGCCTGGAGGTCCGGCGGCTCGGCCCCGAGGGGCGCGAGCCGTGGGCGGCCGCCGAGCTGATCTGGCCCGAGCGGGCGGCTGACCCGCAGGCCGACGCGGCGTTGCTCCGGGTGACGGAAAGCGCGTGGACTCCGTCTTCCGGGGCGGACACGGTCCGGTGGGGCCGCATCGACGGAGCCCTCGGCGAGAGCCGCCTCGGCTGCCTGGCGATCGGGTTCCCGCGGTCGGAGGTGCGGGGCGGGGTCCGGGACACCAAGGAGATCCGGGGCCACATCGAGACCCTGACCGGCCTGAAGACGGGCGGCGCCCTGATCACGGCTTACGTCGACGCGGTCGCGGCCCCCAGCCGCCCCGCCGAGAAGTCGCGCTGGTCCGGAGCGTCCGGCGCGGCGCTGTTCGCGCGGGGCCGGCTCGTCGGCGTGGTCACGACCGACCGGACCAGGGACTACGAGGCGAATCAGCTGACGGCGGTCTCCGTGGCCTCGCTGGCCGCGCGACCGGGGTTCACGAACGCGGCGGGCGGTGACCTCGTTCTGGAAGACGTCACGGCCGCGTCGGCCACCGTCGAAAGCCCGCGCACGCCCTACGACACGGAGGTGCCCCGGGGCCTGCACAACCTGCCCGAGCTGCCCTCGCGCCTCTTCGTCGGCCGGGAAGAGGCACTCGCCTCGCTCGGCCGTGCCCTGTCCGAAGGCTCCCAGACGATCACCCAGACCCTGCACGGCCTCGGCGGCGTCGGCAAGACGACGCTGGCGCTGCACTACGCCCACGACCACCGGCACGCCTACCGCCTGGTGTGGTGGATACGCGCCGACACACCTGACCTGATCGACACCGGCCTGGCCGCTCTCGCCGCCCGCCTCCGGGGAGACGCGCCGGCGCTGGCCACCGCGCAGGCGGCTTCCTGGGCCATCGGCTGGCTGCAGACCCACCCGGGCTGGCTCCTGGTCTTCGACAACGCGGAGCGGCCGGACGACGTTTGCGCGGTCACCGGCCAACTCCGCGCCAGCGGACGCCAGTTGATCACCTCACGGTGCAGAGCGGGATGGCCCGGGAAACCCATCCCTCTCCCGGTGCTCGACGCCGACGCCTCGCTGGACCTGCTCGCACGCCTGACGGACGACGGTGACGAGGCCGAGGACGAGGGCGAGGGCGAGGGCGAGGACGGTGACGAGGGCGAGGTCCGTGCGTTGGCCGAAGACCTCGGTCACCTCCCCCTCGCCCTGGAACAGGCGGGCGCGTTCATCGCGCAGACCATGATGACGGCCGGCGAGTACCGGGCGATGCTCGGCCGGTTCCCGGCAGAAGCCACCGACGCCGCGCCGGAGGGCTCGGACCCGGCCCGCACGATGGCCCGCATCTGGCGCATCACTCTGGACGTCCTGCACGAGCGGGACTCCCGCGCCGTCGACCTCCTGCGCGTCGCCGCCTGGTACGCCCCGACGGGCATCCCCCGGGAACTGTTCGCCCCGCTCACCACGGACCCTGTGGACCTGGCCAGGCTCCTGGCCCTCCTGGCCAACTACAACATGATCACCTTGGGCCGGACGACGTTCGGGGTCCACAGACTTGTGCAGACGGTGGCACGCACGGCGTCGGAAGAGGACCCGCATCGTGCCGGGTCACTCATCAAGGAAGCACGCGACCGGGCCGCGGCATGGCTGGGCGGCATGCTCCCGGACGACCCTTGGGACAATGTGGCCGGGTGGCCGGTGTTCAGGAGCCTGTCGCCCCATGCCGAAGCTCTCCTGGAGGCATGCGGGCCCGCCGAGGACACGGGGACGACCATGCGCGTCCTCAATCAGGTTGCGATGTACTTCGAAGGGCAGGGAGAGGTCCCGAAGGCTGTGGGGTTCCTCCACCGCAGTCTGGAAGCAGCCACCGGAATATGGGGGGCGGAGCACCTGAACACACTGACAGCGCGGAACAACCTGGCGGGTGTGTACAGGACCACCGGCGATCTGGGTCGTGCGATCTCGTTGTTCGAGGAGACTTTGGCCGATTGCGAGCGGGTGCTGGGTGTCGATGACCCGACCACGCTGAGGTTGCGGAACAACCTGGCGGACACATACTGCGAGGCGGGCGACGTGGTCCGTGCGCTGCCGTTGTGCGAGCAGGTGGTGGCGGACCGGCGGCGGGTGCTCGGTGCGGACCACCCGGACACGCTGTCGTCGCGGGACAACCTGGCCGGCATCTACAGGGACGCGGGTGACGTGGACCGTGCCGTCTCCTTGTACGAACAGGTGTTGGCCGATCGGTGGCGGGTGCTGGGCGCGGACCACCTGGGCACGCTGACGTCGCGGAGCAACCTGGCCAGTGCGTACAGGCACGCGGGTGAGGCAGATCGCGCGATCTCCCTGTTCGAGCAAGTGCTGGCCGACTGTGCGCGGGTACTGGGTGAGGATCACCCGAGCACATTGACCTCGTGGAACAACCTGGCCGGTGCGTATTGGGCGGCTGGTGATCTGGGCCGTGCCATTCCCTTGTTCGAAAAGGGGTTGGCTCATCGGCGGCGGGTGCTGGGTGCGGATCATCCCGACACGTTGACGTCGCGGATCAACCTGGCGGTTGCGTACGAGGCGGTGGGCGACGCGCATCGCGCGCTCCCCTTGTACGAGGAGGTGTTGGCCGACTGCCTCCGGGTGCTGGGCGCGGACCACCCGAAGACCGCGATCGTGCGCGAAAATCTGGCCTCCGCACGGGCACGGGAGGACGCCGGAAGGTTCAGAAATCCTTCGGGCTGACCCGCCCCAGCACGGCGAGCAGCCGCCCGGCTTCCACGTACGGCGCCGTCGGCGTGGGCTCCGAGTGCCAGATCAGCGGCCATGTGTTGCCGTTCAGTGCGGGGACCCCGATGTACGTCACCGTGCGCGGGGTTCCGAAGCGCTGTACGCCCAGCGGCCACGTGTGGTCCTTGGCCGTGCCCGGGGCCACCAGGAAGTACATCCACCGGAACCCCGTCGCCTCGCAGATGACGGGGCCGGCGTCCCCGTCCGCCTCGGCCACCAGTCGTGCGGCGACCTGTTCCCCTCGTACGCCCTGAATGCGGAGCGTGTCGAAGTGCACGCCCGACACGCGGAGTTGGTGCCCCGCCACCGGGACCCACTCGGGCCAGTGAATTGCGTTCGTCATGGTCACAGAGTGCGTAGTGCGGGGCTACGCTCGGTAGTGACTGAGGGGATACACGCCCGGCTGTATCCGTCGGAGGTGGTCGCTGTGTCCGTTCAGTACAACCCGACCTGGCGGTACGGCGGGAACCAGTTGAAGCGATGGCGGATGAAGGCGAACGTCACGCGCGAGGAGCTGGGCACCGCGTCCAATTACTCGCCGGACACGATCAAGGCCATGGAGCAGGGCGTGCGGATGCCGACGGCGCGGGTGCTGGACGTGGCGGATGGTCTGTGCGGGGCGGACGGGCTGTTGAGCGCGGCGAAGGATTTCGTACAGGCGGAGAAGTTTCCGGCACGGGCCCAGGACTTCATGGACCGCGAGCGTGAGGCGATCACTCACTGGTCGTACGAGCTGGCCCTGGTACCCGGCCTGTTGCAGACCGCGGAGTACATGCGGTTCCTGATCGGCAACCGCCGTCCGCCGCTCGATGAGCACACGGCCCAGGAGCGGATCGCGGCGCGGGAGGAGCGGCAAAGGCTCCTGACGCGTCGACCGCTCTCATCCTTCGGCTTCGTGCTGTACGAGGCCGTTTTGCGTTGCCCGTTCGGTGGTCCGGACGTGCACAAGGGGCAACTCCTGCGGCTGCTCGAGGCTGCGGAGCTGCCCAACATCGAGCTGCAAGTCCTGCCGTACGATCGGGCCATCTCGACGGCGCTCATCGGCCCAATGGTGTTGCTCGAAGCGCCTGACCATGAATGGTTCGCCTACTCAACCGGCCAGTCCATCAGTCAGCTGACCACTGATCCACCGGTGGTCAGCGCGCACATCGAGAGGATCAGCATGATTCGCGCAATCGCCTTGAATCCCGTCGAGTCGGCCCAGTACATCGGACGGTTGGTGGACGCGCTGTGAGCGGTCAGCTGAAGTGGTCCAAGTCGAGCTACAGCGACGACGAGGGCGACAACTGCGTGGAGGTAGCAGCCTGCACCGCTCCCGCCGCCCCCATCACCCTCCACGTCCGGGACTCGAAAGACCCGGCGAGCCCCGAGCTCACCGTCTCGGCCCCCGCCTGGGCCACCTTCATCGCCGCAGTTCAGCCCGGGGCTTGAGCCCCGGGACCCGAGCCCTTTCCTGGGTCTGGTCCACCGATGAAATGAACCCAACCAACCTGCCCAAAAGCGGAGTTGAGGGTTCCGTCACCCTCAAGAGTGACGTTCCGTAGTCAGCTTGCGTCGGAACGTAAAGGCGCTCTAGGTTCGCGGCAATAGAACGGCCCCGGTCGGTGCGCCAACACCGGATCCGAGGCCTAGCCCTACGAGTCGAATCAAGGTCGACCGTGACTTGCTCTCAGCCTAATCCCGTCCTGCCCTCCCCGTCCCACCCGATGGCCAAATCGGGTTACGGCAAACGCCTCGCGGGTGACGCGGAACCGGACACCGAGCCCGACTTCGCACACTTGGGCCCCCGCGACGCGGAATTCGCGACGTTCGTCGATCACCTCCCCGACGGGGCCGCGATGGGCCACAAGGTCATCGCCGCCGAGCACCCCCGCTACGGCCAGCAGGCCACTCGTACATCCCTCAAGCGCCTCACCGAGGCCGGCCATCTGCGCTGGGTCAAGGAACACATCACCGTTGAGGACAACTCGATGCGGTGGGTGACCAGGACGTACTGGTCGAGGGAGCCGAAGTCCCTCGAGTGGTGGGCCGAGTTCGTACGCTCCCGGCACGGGCGGGACGTCACCGACGCCTACCAGCCGGGCCTGGCCAGGGCGACCGAGCCGGAGCCCGCCGCCCAGCAGGCACCGGAGCCACCCACGGCCCACCGAACCCTCGCCCAACTCCGTACCGCCGACCGCCGCATGGCCCTCTCCGAGGCGGAGTGCGCGCAGCTCGCGCCCCGCGCGGCGGAGTGGCTGGAGCGTGGGGCGACCCCGCAGGACATCATGCGCGCCCTCACCGAAGGGCTGCCTCCCACCGTCACCAACCCGGGCGGTCTCGCCCGGAACAGACTGGAGAACAAGATGCCCCCCAAGCGTCAGGCCCCTGCCAAGGCACGCGCCCGCGTCACCCGCGCCGTGATGATCTGCCCGTTCTGCGAGGAGCCCGAGACCTCTGTCGAGCTGGTCAACGGAATCTGCACGGACTGCTGCCCGCCCGAGGAGCGCTCGGGGTACGTCCCGGACACGTTCCTCGCACGGCCGTCGAGCCCGCCGCGCCCGCGCCCAGCGGGACACGACGAGGTCGTGGACGTCACCGAGCGAGTCGATGCGCTGCGCCGCGCGGCGGGCCTCAAAGGGATGACGCCATGACCTCCGGCGCCGCAGCGCGGCCACAGATGTCACCCGAGGACTTCGAGGAGCTCTCCCGCGGGGCGCCCGAGACGGTGACGCTCGAACTCGTCGACGGAAAGCTGGAGGTCAAGCCCGTGTCGGACGGCGACCACGGAGAGATCGTCATGTGGCTGCTGCGGCAGTGCATGCAGCAGCGCCCCGAGCTCGGCCTGTACTGCGGGCAGGGGATGGCGATCGCGGGCCGCCTGGCGGACCGTGCCAGGCCCGACGGGGCGCTCGCGCCGATCGGCACCTTCGCGGGGCAGGGGGAGTGGGCGGACCCGAGCGATGTCCTCATGACCATCGAGGTCACCTCGTACGACCGCGACCGCGACCGCGACCGCGACCGCGACTGCGACCGCGACCCTGACACCGATCGCCGCGACCGCCACGAGAAGCGTCACGGCTACGCCCGCGCGGGCATCCCGGTCCACCTCGTCGTCGACCGGTACGGCGACACCCTGACTGTGTTCAGCGATCTGCACGACGGCGAGTACCGGCAGAGCCGCACATACGCGTACGGCGCCGCCGTCACCCTCCCCGCCCCCGTCGGCATCCCCCTGAACACGGAGCAGCTCAAGATCTACACCGCCTGAGGCCCCCGGCCAGAACCCGTCAGAACCCGTCAGAACCCGTCCTAGCCTGTGACCCACCCCACTTTCCGGAGTGCCCCGCTCCGAACCGGGCATGTGCCAAGCCGAGCGGTCGGAACGTGCGCCCCGAGGAGCGGGGACGTATGCCTGGGTGATCAACTCGTGAGCGGGACATCTCACGATGTGATATCGGCCTGGCGAATTTCGGCCGCTCGTTAGACTGAGCCGACCGCAGTAGTGCGGTAAGAGACGGACTGAGCGAGGAGCGCACGTGAGCCTTGTCGTGCAGAAGTACGGAGGCTCCTCCGTAGCCGATGCCGAGGGCATCAAGCGGGTCGCCAAGAGAATTGTCGACGCCAAGAAGAACGGCCACCAGGTCGTTGTCGTGGTGTCGGCGATGGGTGACACGACGGATGAGTTGATCGATCTCGCCGGACAGGTATCCCCGATCCCTGCCGGACGCGAATTCGACATGCTGCTGACCGCTGGTGAGCGGATTTCGATGGCCCTGTTGGCCATGGCGATCAAAAACCTGGGCCACGAGGCCCAGTCGTTCACGGGCAGCCAGGCCGGTGTCATCACCGACTCCGTCCACAACAAAGCGCGGATCATCGATGTCACCCCGGGCCGCATCCAGACCTCTGTCGACGAGGGCAACATCGCCATCGTCGCCGGGTTCCAGGGCGTCAGCCAGGAGGGCAAGAACATCACGACCCTCGGGCGCGGCGGGTCGGACACGACCGCGGTCGCCCTCGCCGCCGCTCTGGACGCCGAGGTCTGCGAGATCTACACGGACGTGGACGGTGTCTTCACCGCCGACCCGCGTGTGGTGAAGAAGGCCCGGAAGATCGACTGGATCTCGTTCGAGGACATGCTGGAGCTCGCGAGCTCCGGGTCCAAGGTGCTCCTCCACCGCTGTGTGGAGTACGCACGTCGTTACAACATCCCGATCCACGTGCGGTCCTCGTTCTCGGGGCTTCAGGGCACGTGGGTCAGCAACGAACCACACGCCGAGCAAGGAGCCCGCAAGGTGGAGCAGGCCATCATCTCCGGTGTCGCGCACGACACCTCCGAGGCCAAGATCACGGTCGTCGGCGTGCCCGACAAGCCGGGCGAGGCCGCCTCGATCTTCCGCGCCATCGCGGACGCCGAGGTCAACATCGACATGGTCGTGCAGAACGTGTCGGCCGCGTCCACCGGACTCACCGACATCTCCTTCACCCTCCCCAAGGCCGAGGGCCGCAAGGCCATCGACGCCCTGGAGAAGACCCGCGCGGCCATCGGCTTCGACTCCCTCCGCTACGACGACCAGATCGCGAAGATCTCGCTCGTCGGTGCCGGGATGAAGACCAACCCGGGCGTCACCGCGACCTTCTTCGAGGCGCTCAGCGACGCGGGCGTGAACATCGAGCTCATCTCGACCTCCGAGATCCGCATCTCGGTCGTCACGCGCGCCGACGACGTGAACGAAGCCGTGCGTGCCGTGCACACCGCCTTCGGGCTCGACTCCGACACGGACGAGGCCGTCGTCTATGGAGGCACCGGCCGATGAGCCGTAAGCCGACGCTCGCGGTCGTCGGAGCGACCGGGGCCGTCGGCACCGTCATGCTCCAGATCCTGTCGCAGCACGCCGACATCTGGGGCGAGATCCGACTCGTCGCCTCCCCGCGCTCGGCCGGCCGCAAGCTGGCCGTGCGCGGGGAGGAGGTCGAGGTGCACGCCCTGTCGGAAGAGGTCTTCGACGGGGTCGACGTCGCCATGTTCGACGTACCCGACGAGGTGTCCGCGCAGTGGGCGCCCGTCGCCGCCGCCAAGGGCGTCGTCGTGGTCGACAACTCCGCCGCCTTCCGGATGGACCCGGACGTTCCGCTGGTCGTCCCCGAGGTCAACCCGCACGCCGCGCGCGTGCGGCCGCGCGGCATCGTCGCCAATCCGAACTGCACGACCCTCTCGATGATCGTGGCCGTCGGCGCGCTGCACGCCGAGTTCGGACTGCGCGAGCTGATCGTCTCCTCGTACCAGGCCGTCAGCGGGGCCGGACGCGACGGCATCGATACGTTGCGTCGGCAGCTGAACCTCGTCGCGGGCAGCGAACTGGGCACCAGCCCCGGTGACGTACGCCGTGCCGTGGGAGACGACACCGGTCCCTTCCCGGAGCCCGTGGCGCTGAACGTCGTGCCGTGGGCCGGGTCCCTGAAGGACGACGGCTGGTCGTCCGAGGAGATGAAGGTCAGGGACGAGTCGCGGAAGATCCTCGGCCTGCCCGGACTCCGCGTCGCCGCCACCTGCGTGCGCGTGCCCGTCGTCACCACCCACTCCCTGACCGTCCACGCACGCTTCGAGGACGAGGTCACTGTCGACAAGGCGCGCGAGATCCTCGCGACCGCGCCCGGCGTCGTCCTGTTCGACAACCCGGCCGCGGGGGAGTTCCCGACCCCCGCCGACGTGGTCGGGACCGATCCGACCTGGGTGGGCCGCGTGCGGCGCGCACTGGACGACCCCACCGCGCTGGAGCTCTTCGTGTGCGGGGACAACCTGCGCAAGGGCGCCGCGCTGAACACCGCGCAGATCGCCGAGCTGGTGGCCGGGGAGTTCACGGCCGGTTGAGGCGAACGGCCGCACGACGGCGGGGCGTCATCCGGACGGCAACCGCGCGGATGACGCGGATTGGTACATACCACCCCAGGGCCAAGTCCTTTGTGGGATCTGTGTAAGTTCTGTGTCCAACTCGGTGACCATGAACGCTTGAACTGGATCATCTCCGCGTTCGAAGATTCGCGTCTGATCACTGCAACCGGCGGCGGGACGGGGGGCGTCTTTAGCGGTCGCCCTCAGGGGCGGCCCAAGCGCCGGGAATAAATGGGGCATAGGGGAAGAGCTGGTACGCATGGGGGCATTTGATGCATCGTCACAAGCGGTGCCCGCGCGACATACCGCAAACGCGATGCCGGATGCGTACAACCCTGATGGGGGGAAGCGTGTCCAACAAGCGTGGCAGAGGTACTCGACTTCACAGCGGTACAGGCGAGAGGCGCGGCAGCACTGCGTCCCACTCGTCGTCCCCGCGCGACCGGTGGCATGCCGGTGATCGCACCCATGCCCGCGGCGCGTCCCGCCCGTCTTCCGTCGCAGCGTGAAGGCGCTGACGACACCATGACCGTGACCGCGGGCACGACAGTCGACCATCTCACCGAGACCTACCGCGCCCACTACCGGTCGCTCCTCGGCCTCGCAGCGCTGCTCCTCGACGACACGGCGTCCTGCGAGGACGTGGTGCAGGAGGCGTTCATCCGGGTCCACTCGGCGCGCAAGCGGGTGCGCGACCCGGAGAAGACGCTCGCCTACCTGCGCCAGACCGTGGTCAACCTGTCGCGGTCCGCGCTGCGCCGGCGCATCCTCGGGCTCAAGCTGCTCTCCAAGCCGATGCCCGACATGGCGAGCGCGGAGGAGGGGGCGTACGACCAGCTGGAGCGCGACGAGCTGATCAAGGCGATGCGCGGCCTCCAGCGGCGCCAGCGCGAGGTCCTCGTGCTGCGCTACTTCGCCGACATGACCGAGGCGCAGGTCGCCGAGACCCTCGGCATATCGCTGGGCTCGGTGAAGGCGTACGGCTCGCGTGGCATCGCGGCCCTGCGGGTCGCCATGGAGGCGCCGGCATGAGCGAGCGCAAGCGTGACGAGCAGGGCGGATCTGAGCACCATGGCAGGAACGGAAACGTGAATCACGGTCCCGACGGTCCCGAGGGCAGCCCCCGGCCGGACGGCGGACCCGACAGCGGACCCGACAGCGGCCCCGACAGCGGCCCCGAAGAGTCAGGGCCGGGCCTCCGCTCGGTGGGCGGGTCCGGCTCCGGCGGTGAGTCCCCCGGCCCCGAGGGCGGGGGTGACCTGGGGTCCGACGAGCTCGCGCTGCGGCGGCTGATGCGGCAGGCCGTCCAGGAGATCGAGCCGAGCGAGCGCTCCCTCGAACATCTGCGGCAGGCGGTCCCCGCCCGCAGGGCCCGCAAGCGCCAGGCCGTCGTCGGCATCGCGGCCGCCGCGCTCTTCATCGGCACCGCCGTCCCCGCCCTGGTGCACGTCACCAACTCGAAGGGCGACTCGGACGACCGCCCCTCGATCGCGGGCAACAGTCAGGACGCGCAGGGCGGTTCGAGCCAGGGCAAGGGCCCGGACGCCGGCGAGAAGGGTTCCGGCGAGAAGCCCGACAAGTCCAAGGGCAAGGACAAGAAGGAAAAGAAGGACAAGAAGGACGGCAAGGAGAAGGGCGGCACGGGCGGCGGCGGCACGGGGTCGCCGGACCCCTCCGCCTCCGAGGCCGCCAGCTCGCCGGTCTGTGACGCGGCCCAGCTCGGCGCCACGGGCAGCGCGAACCCGGCGGACGCCAACGGCTCGGTGTACGGCTCGTTCCGCGTCTCCAACGTCTCCGACAGCAGCTGTACGGTCGAGGCCGCGGGCGCCGTCAGCGCGGTGGCGCAGGGCGCGGCCGACCCCACGAAGATCGTCGTGGTCGACCACACGGCGGGCGACGCGGCGCTCGGCCTGCCCGACCCCTCCCAGGAGGCCAGCCCGCTCGTGCTGCAGCCCGGCGCGGCGTACGAGGTGCGGTTCGCCTGGCTGCCGTCGGACAAGTGCCCCTCGGACGGCGGAGAGCCCACGCCCAACCCGACGCCCACGGAGGGCAGCGGGGGCAGCGGGACTCCGGGCGGTGGAACGCCCGAGGGCATGGAGCCGCAGCTGGGGCGGGCGGACGGCGGTGTGGCCGACGGCAGCGTCGTGGTCTCCCTGACCGCGGAGGCGGGGTCTCCCTCGGCGGGCGCGACGATCGCGAACGCGTGTGCGGGGACGGTGTACCGGACCGGGGTGCTGCCCGCGTCCTAGCCCTGAGGGCGGGCGGCTCGGGGGCGGGCGGCTCGGGGGCGGGCGCGGGGCCTGGGGTTCCGCGGCGTGGGCTTCCGCGGCCTGGGGTTACGGGGCCTGGGGTTCTGCGGTCTGGGCTTCCGCGGTCTGAGGTTCTGCGGCCTGGGGTTCTGCGGTCTGGGGTTCCGCGAGCAGGCCCAAGCGGGCGTCGCGGGCGAACTCCGCCTCGCGGCGGAACAGCCGGAACCACATGAAGACGACGAAGCCCGCGAAGACGAACCACTCGCCGGTGTAGCCGAGGTTCTGGAAGGCCTTCAGGTCCAGGCCCGTGTTGTTCGGCGCGGTCGCCGGGACCGCCTTCATCCCGGAGTCGCCCTTGTCGAGGGTGATCCACGCGTCGTACACGTCGTCGCGTACGAGGTTGACCAGGGACGCGGAGCTGATCGCGCCCAGCTGGCCCTCGGGCAGGCCGCCCGCGGCGCTGACCCCGTTCGAACCCGGGCTCTCCGAGGCCTGGAGGGCGCCCGTCACTGTGACCTCGCCCTTGGGGGCGGCGGGAGCCTTGGCCGTGCTCGCGTCGCCCGGGAGCCAGCCGCGGACCACGGGCAGCGACTTGCCGCCGTCCGTACGCAGCAGAGTCAGGACGTAGAAGCCCTGCTTCTCGTCCAGCTTCCGGTCCGGGACCAGCAGCTGCGTGCCGTAGCGGCCGGTGGCCGTGGCCTGCTCGCCGGAGGTCTCCTTGTCGACGGGCAGCAGCGAGTCGAGGGGACGTCCCCCGGTGCCGGAGTCGGCCTCCTCGGCCTGTTCCTTCACCTGCTCCTTGGCGGACTCGTGATCCTGTACGCGGTCCTCGAAGCGGCCGAGCTGCCAGGACCCCATGAATATGCAGAAGGGGATGGCCAGCACGACGAAGATGTTGATCCCCCACCAGCGGGGCGTCAGCAGAAACCGGTACACACCCCCAAGGTACGGTGCGCCACCCTCCCCCCACCCCGTGGGGTCCACCCACCTCCCCGGTCCCGGCCGGTCCCGCCCCCCTCCGCCCCACCACTCCACACCGGACCACGTCCGACACCGACCGTCGCCCTCACCCCACCGCTCCGCGGCGGGATCGCTCCCGCCTGTTTGTGGGTCCGCCTGGAGTCGGTGGGGGTCCTGTCCCGCCGCTTCGCGGCGGATTCCTCCCACCCACCCGCCCGTTCACCCCGCAACGTCCAGCGGGGGTAGGAGCCCCGCCCGGCGGCGCACGGCAGCCCACCCCACCTCACCTCACCG